>JAYVCF010000311.1:0-9460 GCA_043750095.1 Deltaproteobacteria bacterium | reverse complement strand
ATCGACGCAGCGGCCACGGAGAATCTCGCGCCCGAGGCGGTGCTCGACGCGCTCCGCGGCCTCGAGAAGCGCGTGCGTCCCGGTGCCTCGAAGCCCACGCCGGAAGAGGAGCGACTCGTCGCTGCGCTCGGGGCACCGCGATCGCGCATCGGCTTCGCGGGCGCGATCGACGTGAAGCTGATCGAGCCCGTCTATGCGGGTACGGTGCTCGAGTACCGCGTCACGCAGACGCACGTGATCGCCAACGCGCGGCGCTTCGACGTCGAGGCGCGTGTGCTCGATCGGCCGGTCGCGCGCGGAACGGTCACGAGCGCGACTCCGTGAGACGGCTCGCCGGGATCGCATGCCTCGCGCTCCTCGGCTGCGCGCCTACCGTGATCTGGAGGGGCCGGAGCCCGGATCGAAGCACGTCGGTGATCGTGACGGAGGACGGAGCCCGGTTGCGGCTCGCGATCGTCGCATCGTCGACGCCTCCTGTCGGGATCGACGGAGCGGCGGCACGGACGTACGACACCATCGCGTTCGATCGGCTCGCGTGGTCGCCGCGCGGAGTCTTCGCTCCGGCCTCGCGCGATGGTGCGTGGTGGATGATCGACGGTCCCGACGAGCGCGGCCCGTTCATCGCGATCGGCGAGGTCATCGTGTCGGGCGACCACACGGCGTTCGTGGCGCAGGGTCCCGCCGGATGGGTCGCGCACGTCGATGATCACGAGGGCAGCGCGTTCGACGCCATCGTGGAAGGCCTGCTCCTCGACCCCGAGCACGGCAGCGTCGCGTACGTGGTCTCGCGCGGCGGACACGAGCATGCCGTCCACGACGATGCGATCGGTCCCGCGTGCGAGGTCGTCGCGCTCGAGACGCTCGGCGGCAAGGGCCGAATGCTCGCCTACGTCGATCGCGGCGCGCGCGATCGGCTGCTCGTGGATCACGTGGAGCAGGCGATCTTCGATCGCGTGCTCGAGCTCGTCGTCGCGTCGGACGAACCGCACTGGGCCGCGCTCGTCTCCGTCGGCGACGCGTCCGTGCTCGTTCGCGAGGGTGTGATCCTCGCGACCGCCCCGTTTCTCACCCACTTGCGCGTCAGCGACGACGGCGCGCACGTCGCCTGCCTCTCGCCCGCAGCCGATGGCGCGTCGATCGACCTCCTCGTCGACGGCGCGCACATCGCCCACCATCGTCGCATCGACGGGGAGCGGCTCGCCTTCGTGCCGGGTGACGATCGCGTCGTGTTCGTCTCGGAAGACAGCCAAGGCATGCGCGTCACGCTCGATGGAACGGACGGCGAGCGCTACGAGGCGATCGAGGGACCGGTGTTCGCGCCGCGTCGCGCAGGCTGGATCGGCCGACGCCACGAGCAGAGCGAGATCGTGATCGAGGGCACGCTCATCGCGACCGAAGAGTGGGCGGGCTCGCTCGCGCTCGCGAGAGACGCGGACCGCTACGCGTACGTCGCGCGCACGAACGGCGAGCGCTTCGTGGTCACCCCGCGCGGTCGCTGGCCCATGCCGCGGCTCTTCGTGGACACGCTGGTGCTCGGCGACGACGGGCTGCACTGGGCTGCGGTCGTCCCCGACATGGCCGCGCGTAGGCTCGAGGTCTGGGTCGATGGCGAGCGCTCCGTCGTGCTCGACGACCACGAGCTCGGCGGTGCGATCGCCATCGACGAGGGCCGCACACTGCGTCAGGTCGTGCGCGAGGTCGTCGAGGGTGAGCTGGCGCGCGTGACGGCGTCGACTTCGGCAGACCACCGCTGATAGGCTCCGCACGGAGAATCGATGCAACGTCGAACCATCGCGTGGTGTGCTTCATGGGGGGTGGCGCTGTTCGCGTGCGGGCCGACGCTCGGCGTGCGAGCTCAGCTGGTGACACGCGCGCAAGAGCAGTTCGCGTGCGAGCACGGCCTGACGGTGCGGCAGCTCACCGAGAACGCCTTCGAGGTGAGCGGCTGCGGGCGCATGGTCGAGTACACCGACACCGAGCCTGGCTCGGGGCGTGAGTTCCGCTCGATGACCCCGGCGGCCGCGCTCGCGGTGGCCGACACGAGCTGCGCGCTCGACGCGATCCAGCCCGTCGGTGACCAAGGCATCGACGCTCGCACGCTCGGTGGCTGCGGCGTGACCGCGCGCTATCGGCTCGCGTGCGTGGACGACGGTGGCTGCCACTGGATGCTCGCGGGCACTCCGCAGCGTGCGGCTGCGGCGCCGCCGGTCGACTCGATCATCACTCCCGTTCCGCCTCCGCCCTCCGCGGATCAGGGAGGGGTGTCACCATGATCGCGAGTCGACGCGGATTCATCCAGCTCACGGCACTCGGTGTGGGCGCGCTGGGTACGGGCGCATTGGCGGAAGGCTGTGGTGGGGCGAGCGTTCGGCCCGAGCTGGGCGCGTCGGACGCACGCGAGCTCGTCGGGCGCCTCGAGCGTGGTCTTCGCGCTGCGCGTGAACGACCGGTCGACTCGATGCGACCCGCAGGCCCGCGCCCGGATCTCTCGGAGCACGTGTTCCGCATGACCATGGAGTCGCTCGTCGTGCTCGACGTGCTGCGCTCGATCCCCGAAGGAGCGCACATTCCGGCGCCGCTCGCCGCCGCCCTCGCGCCGATGATGCCGACGCTCGATCGCTGCATCCACACGCACCACGCGCTGCTCTCGCGCATGCCCGTGACGCGCCGACGTCAGGTCGATCGCCGCGTTCGCGAGCGGCCCGGGCAGGTCATGGATGTCGCCGAGTGGATCGACGGCGAGGCCCAGACGCTCGGCGTTCCCGCCGACAACCGTCTGCGCCTGAGAAACCGCGATGACGGCCGGCTCACGCATGCGACGGCAGTCGGCGAACGCGGTGCTCGACGATTGCGTCGCGAAGCTGGACGAGGTGTTCGCGCGCCAGGGTGCGGTCCTTCCCGCCGACCTGCGGACGCACACCGCCGGGATCGTCGATGCGATGTGGCAGCAAGTCGACGAGTCCACGAGCCAGGCGTCGTCGGGCGGATCGACCAGCGCGGCCCCCCGCGGCGCGTCTCGCGTGGCCGTCTCGGACGTGGATCCGCTCGTCGTGCCGGACCGCTTCGCGTCACTCGGCGAGATGGCCAGCCCCACGGAGCCCGTGCAGTGGAACGAGAGCTGGGCGCGGCCCGGCGACGAAGAGATCCGCCTCGGCGCCATCATGATGCCGCTCGGCCTGGTGACCTGCGGGCTCCTGCTCATCGTCGGCATCATCGTCCTCGTGGTGGGCGAGGAACAAAACGGATCGTGGGACGGCCAGACGCACGGCGAGTGATCACCGCAGGGCAAGCTCGGCGAAGAGATCACGATTGGTGATCGCGGAGGCAGTGAGGAGCCCGGCCAGTCCCGCGCCGACCACACCGCCGGTCCAGATGTCTTGGCCGGTGATGAAGAGTCCTCGGGTGGAGGTGTGTGGACCGGGCCCGGTGCGGAACCGGATCGGGGTCGGGGCGAGCCCGTAGATCTCGCCCGAAGCGTGTCCCGAGAAGTGACGCGTCGAGAGAGACGTGGACACCTCGACGTGCTCGATGCCCTCGAGCGCGAGGTGCCGCGCGGCGACGCGGATCATGCTCGCCGCCATGCGCGCCTTCACGCGCTCGTACTCCTCGCCTCGATGCGCGTGCGGCGTCTCGGCCCATCGCGCGAAGCTCGCGTGCGGGCCCGGCGACGCGAGCGTCAGCGCCGACCGACCCGGAAAGCGCTCGGCGAACGAGGGATCGATCGCGCACGCCGTCGACACGTAGATCTCGGATGGCTCCTCGCGCTCGCCGTCGCACCACGCGGCCCAGTCGCGCACGGCCGCTCCCGGCGGCTCGCGCGCGATGAACACGTTGGCTCCGTCCAGGCCAAGCGTCTTCGGCTCGCGCGCGAGGCCGAGGTAGAGCGCGACGTGCGAGGCGGAGGGACCGATCGCGCGCATGCGATCACGGGCCTCGATGTCGGAAGGAGCGAGCCACTCGTACGTCGCGCGCGCGCCCACGTCACTCACGACGAGCGGTGCACGAACCTCGACGCCGTCGCGCAGCACCACGCCCGTCACGCGGTCGCCCTCGACGAGTGCATGGGCGACCTCGCCTCGGACCACGATGGCTCCGCCGGCGTCGGCGATCGTGCTGGCGATCCCGCGGCCGAGCGCGGCGCCGCCGCCGATGGGATGGAACGCGCCGTCGAAGTAGTGGGCGCTCGTGATCGCGAGCGCGGCGAAGCTGCTCTCTTCCGGCGGCGAGCCGTAGTCGGTCCATGCGTAGGTCGCGAGCATCGAGAGCAAAGGCGATGCGCCCGCGTCCGCGATCACCTCGGCCGTCGTGCGATCCGACCATGCGCGAAACGGCGAGCGATCGTTCGGCCCCGCGCCACGCCGCATGCGGGCCATCAGGTAGGGCGGTGCCGTGCGCGCGCACTCGGTCACGGCGTCGAGGATGCGATCGACCGCTCGTTCCTCACCACGCGCGAGAGCGAGCCACTGCGCTCGGAGGGTCTCGCGATCACCGCCGAGGCGCGCGTTGATGCCGGGGGCGATGAGTCGATCGTGTGCGGCGGGCAAGCGCGCCCAGCCGAGGCGCTGACCCGACACCACGTCGAAGAGCCGACGCACGATGCCGCCGCCCAGCTCGCCGACGTAGTGCACGCCGACCTCCCACGCGTAGCGACGTCGTCGAAAGGTCTGCGTGAGTCCGCCGATCTCGTGATGACGCTCGAGCACGAGCACGCGCATTCGGGCACGGGTCGCCAGCAACGACGCGCAGACGAGGCCACCGATACCCGCGCCGACCACGATGGCGTCCCAGTCACGCTCGAGCAGCGCGCCCGCTCGCACACGCGGCGTCACGCCGGCCGGGATCACAGGATGGAGCGCCCACTCGCGAAGACGGAGAAGGGCAGAGCCTCGGGTGTCCGCGGCAGGCCGAGCTTCACGCGCACCTCGTCGACGACCAGCTGAAGCGCGTCGCGCACCCGCGGCATCCGTCGCCGCTCCGACGCTTCCGTGCCGAAGTCGCGTGCGAGGAAGCGCAGGGCCGGATCGAGCGCCGCCTGACCGAGGTTCTTCTCGAAGAAGCGCCCCTGGCTGCGCAGCGTGCGCTCGCCGTCGATGAAGAGATGCTGCAGCGTGCGCAACACGCCGAGCGTCGTCTGCCTGTTGTCCACCTCGCGCTGCACCGCGCCGAGGTCGAGGTGACGATCGAGCAGATAAGGCTCCACCCAGAGATTCAGATAGCAGGCCGTGTCGATGTCCCACTTCGACGCGAAGAGCTCGAAGCTGCCGAGCGTGCCGTAGAGGCCATCGTAGAGAAGCAGCGTCGACTCGAGGCGGGCGAGGAGCGCGCGCTCGTAGAGGTCGGCGCGCAGCGCGAGCGTCCCGACGTCCTCACCGCCGAGATCGCGCCGCACGAGATCCGTCACCCAGTCGTTCTCGAGCGCGATGTAGTCGCCGCCGGGGCTGTAGAGCGGATCGGTGAAGGCCGCCGCTTCGCCCACCAGCGCCCAGCGCTCGCGCGCATCGACGAAGCGCTTGGTGCCGTAGGCGAGCTGCCCGAACGACATCGTGTCGATCGCCTCCGCGTTCTTCATCAAGCCTGCGACGGCCGTGTGCGATCGCAGGAACGCGTCGAGGCCCGCCTCGCTCCGCAGCTCGGGTCGGAAGTCCTCCTTCCGCATCACCACGCCGACGCTGGTCACGCCGCGCCCCAGCGGGATGAGCCAGATCCAGTAGCCCGGATAGCAGAAGTGGTTGGTCGAGAGCACGCGCGAGGTGTGTCGAACGCGCGCGTGAAACGCCTCTGGGCCCACGTCGTCGAGATCGGCCACGTGGCGATAGCGACCCCACGCGGCCGAGTTGTGGAGCGCCGCGTCGGTCCGAAGTCCGCGGGCGCGCGCGAGCACGCTGGATCGACCCGTGGCGTCCACGACCCAGCGCGCGCGGATCGAGCCCGCCGCCACACCTCCTTCTTCGAGCGCGATCTCGTGCGCCTCGCCGGCGGCACCGAGCTCGACCTCCGCGACACGCACGCCGATGCGCAGGTCGACGCCGCTCTCGACGTTCATCCGCAACAAGTCTTCTTCGAAGCGCGCGCGATCGAGCTGGAACGAGGGAAACGGAATCAGGCCGCTCGTGCCGATCTCGCTCAGCTCCTCGAGCGCGCCGGTCTTGTCCTCGCGATCGAAGAAGAAGCGCAGCCCGTTCTTCGGCAGCTGCTGATCGTACAGATACGTGGAGAGCCCGAGCCGCTTCGTCAGGTACTTGCCGCAGACGTCGACCGTGGACTCGCCCACCTTGAACGAGCGCTCGCGCGACTTCTCGATCATCACGACCGACGCGTCGGGGACCTGCCGGCGGATCTGGCGCGCGAGCAGGTTTCCGGCCTTGCCGCCTCCGAGGATCGCGACGTCGAACGTGGCGCTCATTTCGCTCGCTACTGTTGACACATCGCGGGCAGCGCCGGAAGCCTCTCGGTGTGTGGAGAGAAGGAACGGCGGCGCGCATCGCGCTCGTGTTTCCGGGGCAGGGCGCCGAGGAGCCCGGGATGGGGCTCGCGCTCGCGGCGTCCGATGCGCGCGCCAAGCGGCTGCTCGACCTCGCCTCCGACGCGACGAAGGTCGATCTCCTACGCGCGATCGAGCGCGGAGGCCGGGCGCTCACGCGGACCGAGGTGCTCCAGCCTGCGCTCGTCGCGGTCTCGCTCGGTGCCGCCCATGCGCTCGAGTCGCGCGGCGTGTCGATCGCGGCGGCGCTCGGTCACTCGCTCGGCGAGCTCGCGGCCGCCTGCTTTGTGCTCGGTGTGGACGACGAGACTGCGATCGCGCTGGCCGCCGAGCGCGGGCGTCGCATGGCCGCGGCCGCGGAAGCCCGGCCCGGCGGGATGGTCGCCGTCGCCTCGATCGATGCGTCCGCGAGTGATCTCGTGCTCGCCGCGCACAACGCGGACGACGAGCACGTCCTCTCGGGCGATGAGGTGGCCCTCGCACACTTCGTTCGCCAACATCGCGCGACGCGGCTCCGTGTCGCTGGCGCGTGGCATTCGCCCGCGATGAGCTCGGTCGTCGAACCGTTTCGCCAGCAGCTCGATCGTGCGTTCGTGGATCGCACGCTGCGCATGGCGTTCGTCTCGGCCGTCACCGCGAGCGTCGTCCCCCTCGAGCAAGCGAGCGATGTGCTCTCGCGCGGGCTCGTGAGCCCCGTTCGCTGGTTCGACACGCTGCGTGCGCTCGCACCGCTCGGGATCTCGGGCCTCGCGCTCGCGCCGCCGGGCCGCCTCTCTCGGGCGCTGGTCCGCCGCAACCTCCGAAGCACGCTCGACGTGCGCATGATGGAGACGCCCTCGGACCTCGAAGCGATCTGAGGCCGACGGGCGCCGGGCGCGCGGGCCCCTATACTGCGAACGAATGGGCTGGGCTTGCTTCCGCTTGGGCGCCCTCGTCGCGCTCGTGACCCTCGTCGGCTGCGGCTCGCGCACCGGCGCCGAGATCCGGCAGTGGGACGCTCAGCCGGGCCCGATGCCGCATCCCGAGGTGTGCAACGGCCTCGACGATGATCTCGACGGGCTGGTTCGCGCGGGCGTGCTCGAGGCCGGAACGATGGACGGCAGCGCGCGCGACGGCAGCACCCGCGACGCAGGCACGCGCGACGCCGGCATGCGCGACGCGGGGCTCGATGGCTCGCTCGATGCATCGATCGACGTCGGCCCCTCGCGCGACGCCGGCTCGTTCGACGGCGGCGACGGTGGTCGCCCCTCCGATCTCGATCTCTTCGTGGACGAAGACTTCCGCGACTCGACGGGTCGCTACGTCCACATCGACCACTGCGGCTCCTGCGGCCACGCCTGTCGCCGCTCGCGTCCGCACGAGATCACGGTGGGCTGTGGCCTCGTCGCCGAGTCGCCCGCGTGCGTCGCGCTCACGTGCGATCCCGGATTCGTTCCTTCGCGCAGCGGTGAATGCGTTCCGGCGTACGACCGCCTCTGCATGACGTGCGCGGACGATGGCGACTGCGGCGACTTCGATCAGGCGCACTGCCTCGATCTCGGCGGCGAGCGGCGCTGCGTGGTGGACTGCTCGCTCACCTGTCCGACGGGCTACGCGTGCCACGCCGGATCGTGCACACCGCCCTCGGGTAGCTGCTCGTGCGAGGCCGGCGAGAACTTCACGCTCGCGTGTGCGCTGCACGATCCGATGAGCCACCGCTGCCCCGGCCACTCGATGTGCGCGGACGGCGTGCTCTCCGGCTGCCTCTCCTTCGCGGAGGTCTGCGACCACGTGGACAACGACTGCAACGGCACCATCGACGATGGCTACCGCGACGGCCGCGGCGCCTACATCCTGAACATCCACGACTGCGGCGAGTGCGGCGTCGATTGCACGCTGAGCACGATCCCCGAGGGCGACCTCGTCTGCGGCGGCGATCCCTTCGCGCCGAGCTGCGTGCTCCATTGCCCCGACACCGACGACGGCATCCAGCCGGGGGATCGGGTCGATGCGAACCGCAACATCGCCGATGGCTGCGAGTGTGTCGTCACCTCGACCTCCGATGATCCCGGACCCGTGCGCACGAGCGGCTCGATGCTCGACGTGAACTGCGACGGCGCCGACGGCATCGTCATCCACAGCTTCTACGTCGCGACCGGCGGCGACGACGCGGGCCCCGGCTCGCCCACGCGCCCGCTGCGCACGATCACCACCGCGCTGATGCGCGCCTCGATGTCGATGATGAATCCCGAGCCTCGTCCGCACGTGTTCGTCGCGTCGGGAACGTACGCCGAGAGCATCACGCTGCCGGACGGCGTGCAGCTGCACGGCGGGTATCGTCGCGACTTCCTCGCGCTCGATCCCGATGGTTTCCGCGTCGAGATTCGCGCGCCCTCCGGAACCACCGCGCCGGGCGGCGCAGCGCTCGTGGTGCGCGGCGCGGGCGCGAGCACGACGGGCATCGAGTGGGTCACCGTGCGCGGGCTCGATGCGACCTCTGCCGCGGCGGCCACCTTCGGCGCGGTGTTGATCGATCCGGGTCCCGCGCTCTTCCTTCGCGACATGCAGCTTCGCGCCGGCGTCGCGGGCTCCGGCATGTCGGGGATGGAGGGCATCGCGGGTCGCTCGTTCATGACGCTGCCCGCGAGCGGCGATCCTCCGCGCGGCGCCGTCGAAGACGGCGGACACGCCTGCACTCCGACCGCGGCCAACAGCGTGAACGGCGGCGTCGGTGGAACGAACTCGTGCAACGGGATGGAGACGAGCGGCGGCTCGGGTGGCGTCGCCGCGTGTCCCGTGTTCGCGATGGTACAGGGCGCCGGCGCGATGGGACGCAGCACGGGCGCTGCACTTGGTGGTGCGGGCGGCACCGGAGGACAAGATTCCTCGGGGCCGATCACGGCCGACACGGGCGCATGCCCGACCGCGTCCGTGTGCTGCGGCCTCGCCGACTTCACCGTTCCGGGTGACGGCTTCCTGCTGCCGAACCCCGGACGTCCT
>JAYVCF010000310.1:0-4805 GCA_043750095.1 Deltaproteobacteria bacterium | reverse complement strand
GGGCGCCTGTCCGACCTCACCGAGCAGAACGGCCTGCCCTCGATCTCGCTCATCGAGAGCGCGGGCGCGGACCTTCCGAACCAGTCGAAGATCTTCGTGCACGGCGGTCGGGGCTTTCGCGATCTCACGCGCCGCAGCGAGATGCGCACGCCCACCATCTGTCTCGTGTTCGGTAGCTCGACCGCCGGCGGCGCCTACATGCCCGGCATGAGCGACTACGTCGTGATGGTGAAGAAGCAGGCGCAGGTCTATCTCGGCGGCCCGCCGCTGGTGAAGATGGCGACCGGCGAGGAGACCACGCACGAAGAGCTCGGCGGCGCCGAGATGCACAGCCGCGTGTCGGGCGTGAGCGACTACCTCGCCGAGGACGAGCTCGACGCGATCCGGCTCGGTCGCGAGATCGTCGCGCACCTCGGCTGGAAGAAGCAGGGCCCGAGCCCCCGCGCCGAGGTCGACGAACCGCTCTATCCCGTCGAGGACCTGCTCGGCATCGCGTCGGCCGACGTGCGCATTCCGTTCGACGCACGCGAGGTGATCGCGCGCATCGCCGACGGCTCGCGCTTCAGCGAGTTCAAGCCGCTCTACGGCCCCGAGCTCGTCTGCGGCTGGGCGCACGTGCACGGCTATCCCGTGGGCATCCTCGCCAACAACGGGATCTTGTTCACCGCGTGTGCGAACAAGGGCGCGCAGTTCATCGAGCTCTGCAACCAGAGCAACATCCCGCTCCTCTATCTACAGAACATCGTCGGCTTCATGGTGGGCCGGAAGTACGAGGAGGAAGGCATCATCAAGGCCGGCGCCAAGATGATCAACGCCGTGTCGAACAGCACGGTGCCCTCGATCACCATCATGACGGGCGCGAGCTACGGCGCCGGCAACTACGCGATGGCCGGCCGCGCGTACAAGCCGAACTTCTTGTTCACCTGGCCCAACCACCGCATCGCCGTCATGGGCGGTAAGCAGCTCGCGGGCGTGCTCGACATCATCCAGCGCGACGCCGCCGCGAAGAAGGGCGAGGCCGTGGACGAGATGAAGCTCGGCGGCATGAAGCAGATGATCGAGGCGCAGGTCGACGCCGAGAGCGATCCCTTCTTCGCGACCGCGCGCGTCTGGGACGACGGCATCATCGATCCGCGCGACACGCGCACGGTCATCGCGCTCTCGTTGTCGATCGCGCACACCAAGCCCGTCACGGGGACGACCTCGTGGGGCGTGTTCAGGCATTAGATGAAACAGATACGAAAGCTCTTGGTCGCCAACCGTGGCGAGATCGCGGTGCGGATCTTCCGCACCTGCGAGCGCATGGGCATCGCAACCGTCGCGGTCTTCTCCGACGCCGATGCGTCGTCGCTCTTCGTGCGGCGCGCGGACGAGGCCGTGCGGATCGGGCCCGCGGCCAGCCGCGAGTCGTACCTGGTGATGGAGCGCGTGCTCGATGCCGCGAAGAAGACGGGCGCCGACGCGATCCATCCCGGCTTCGGCTTCCTCTCGGAGCGGCCCGAGTTCGCGCAGGCGGTGAGCGATGCGGGACTGACGTTCGTCGGACCGTCGCCGGCCGCGATGCGCGCGATGGGCCTCAAGCGCGAGGCCAAGCTCACCGCGAAGGCCACGGGGGTACCCGTCGTGCCGGGATACACGGGGACCGATCAGTCGACGGCGGCGATCGCGAGCGCGTGCGCGGAGATCGGCTACCCGCTGCTCATCAAGGCGAGCGCCGGCGGCGGCGGGCGCGGCATGCGCGTCGTGCGCGAGCACCGCGAGCTCGAGGCGTCGATCGAGAGCGCACGACGCGAGGCCGAGAGCGCGTTCGGCGACGGAACGCTCATCGTCGAGAAGTATGTGGAGCGCCCGCGCCACGTGGAGATCCAGATCCTCGGCGACACGCACGGCAACGTCGTGCACCTGTTCGAGCGCGAGTGCTCCATCCAGCGACGTCACCAGAAGATCGTCGAGGAGGCGCCCTCCCCGCTGCTCACGCCCGAGGTGCGCGCGAAGATGGGCGCCGACGCCGTCAAGCTCTGTCAGGGCATCGGCTACTCGAACGCGGGCACCGTCGAGCTCGTGGTCGCTCCCACGGGCGAGTACTTCTTTCTCGAGGTGAACACGCGCCTGCAGGTCGAGCATCCCGTCACCGAGGGCGTGATCGAGGGCCTCGATCTCGTCGAAGAGCAGATCCGCGTCGCCCGCGGCGAGACGCTGCGGTTCACCCAGGACGACGTCGCCAAGCGCTGGCGCGGCGCGGCGATCGAGTGCCGACTCTGCGCCGAAGATCCGCGCGAGGGCTACCTGCCGCAGAGCGGACGCGTGATCGACTTCACCTTCGACCCGAAGATCGCGTCACAGGACTGGCTGCGGATCGAGACGGCCGTCGAGAGCGGCGACGAAGTGCCCGTGCACTACGACTCGATGATCGCCAAGATCATCACGCAGGGCCCGACGCGCACCGACGCCATCCAGCGCATGCGGCGCGCACTCGCCGCGCTGAGCGTGCAGGGCATCCGCACGAACCAGGAGCTGCTCCAGGCGGTGATGGCCCATCCGGACTTCGTGCGCGGCGAGGTGGACACGCACTTCCTCGAGCGCGAGGCGGCCACGCTCCTACCGGTGCTGTCCTCGCTTCTCGCGCGCGCGGCGATCGCGGCCGCGCTTCATGCCGACGCGTCGCGAGACCGAAGCGTGACGCCTCACGTGCCGAGCGGCTGGCGCATCAACCGCTACGCGCCCGAGCGATCGGGCTACGCGGAGATCAACGCGTCGTCGACGCCTCCTGTCGGCGGCGAGCGCAAGGTCGAGGTCGGTCTCACCCCGGAGCGCGACGGCTCGTTCGTCGTCACGGCGACCGGCGACGACATGCACCTCGATCGCGTGCGCCGCGTGAAGACGACCGCGAACGAGATCGTCCTCGAGGGCTCCGACGGACACGTGTCCCACGCGCGGGTCGTGAGCGACGGCGATCGCGTGTTCGTCCGCCTCGAGAGCCGGTCCATCTCGCTCCGCGCTCTGCCGCGTTTCCCCGATCGCGACGCCGACGCCGCCGTCGACGGCTGCGTGGCCCCGATGCCCGGCAAGATCCTCAAGGTCCTCGTCGCGCCCGGCGCCACCGTGAAGGCAGGCGAGACGCTCGTGGTGATGGAAGCGATGAAGATGGAGCACGCCGTGAAGGCGCCGCACGATGGCATCGCGAAAGAAGTGCGCGCGAAGGTCGGCGAGCAGGTGAACGGCGGCGCGCTCCTCGTCATCGTCGAGTGACTTCCGTGCCGGTCGCTCCGTGTCTTGCAAATTAGAACTGTAGTTCTAATATTCATGGATGCTGCGCCGCGAAGTCCACGCGCTCGTTCGCGAGCGCTTGCGAGATTTTCCCGCGGTCGCGCTCGTCGGCCCGCGCCAGTGCGGCAAGACCACGTTCAGCAGAACGCTCGGGCACGGCTACTTCGACCTCGAACAGCGGGGTGATCAAGCGCGCCTCGACGTCGCGTGGGACGAGCTCATCGAAGGCGATCGACTGACCATCCTCGACGAGGCCCAGGCGCATCCGGAGATCTTTCCGCGCATCCGAGGGGCGATCGATGCCCGGCGAAAGAAGAACGGACGCTTCCTTCTGCTCGGCTCGGTCGCGCCTGCGCTCATGCGTGAGGTCTCCGAGTCGCTCGCGGGACGCCTGGCGATCGTGGAGCTCTCGCCGCTCTTGCTCGACGAGGTCGGCACGCCGAAGATGGAGCGTCTCTTTCGCGTGGGCGGCTTTCCCGACGGCGGGATCCTGAAGCCGAGCGCGTATCCGACGTGGCAAACCAGCTATCTCGCGCTGATGACGCAGCGGGATCTCCCCGCGTGGGGCCTACCGGCGCGCGCCGCGACCACCGAACGACTCTTGCGCATGATCGCAGCCTCGCACGGACAGGTGTTCAACGCGTCGCAGCTCGGTCAGAGCCTCGGCCTCTCGTATCACACGGTCCAGAGCTACGTGGGTTACCTCGAGGGCGCGTATCTGGTGCGGCGTCTTGCACCCTACGAAGCAAACATGAAGAAGCGCCTCGTCAAGAGTCCGCGCCTCTATGTCCGCGACACGGGCTTGCTCCACGCGCTCCTCGGGGTCGGCGCGAAGGACGACCTTCTCAGCAAGCCTTGGGTCGGCGCGAGCTGGGAGGGCTTCGTCATCGAACAGATCCTCGCGACACGAAGTGCGCGCGGCGAGGCGCTCGATGCGCACTACTTCCGCACGCAGGACGGGCTCGAGTGCGATCTCGTGCTCGCCGGGCGCGAGGGGCCGGAGCTGATCGAGATCAAGCTGACCTCGGATCCTCACCCCGCGGATCTCGCGAAGCTCGACGCACTGGGCGCGCTGCTCGGCGCCCGACGCACGGTGCTCCTCTCGCGAACGCGGCGATCGGTTCGTGGGAGGAATCGTTGGTCCGTCGACCTCGCCACGTACCTCGCGCATGCCTGAGATCCGGCCGACCGGGCGCTCTCGCCGAGCTACACGTCGGGACACACCGGCGCTTCGCTCGGGCGCGCCTCGGGCAGGCGGATCGTCACCAGCGTCGCCGGATCGATGTCGTTCTCGGTGCCGTCGGACCAGCGCACGTGGGGCCGCTCGCCCAGCGTGAGGACGAACGCCTGGTAGAGGGTGGTGCCGTTCCAGAGCGCCTCGATGGAGTCACCGATGCGCAGCGGGACGCGCGCGAGCGATTCGCGAGGCAGGGTGCGCGGCGTGCCGTCCGAGCCGAGCACCGTCGCGCTCGTCGCATCGCAAGCGAGCAGGCGGCCGATGCGCGTGCTCGGAGGGTCTTCGACGAGCACCGCGCGGT
>JAYVCF010000309.1:0-8995 GCA_043750095.1 Deltaproteobacteria bacterium | reverse complement strand
GCCGTCGTGCAGGGCAGCGGCGCAGCAGCTGCCGCCATCACCACCTGACCCCGCAGCGCGATTGCCGGAAAACGCAAATCGGCGCCGCCATTGAGCAATGTCCCCCCCTCATCGAGATGAGAGCACATCGGGCAGAAGCCGGTCGGGTCGGACGTCGAGATCGGGAGGGAGACGGGGCTCGCGGAGTGCGTTCCGTCCGAGGGCAGGCGCACGATGCGAAGCGCCTCCTCGCCGCGATTGAGAGGTAGTCCCATCCCATCCGTTCCGAGGAACGCTTGCCCAACGAGCGCGTCGCCTTCGCGCGCCCAGACCGTCCGTCCGAAGCCCCGCTGCCGGCCGAGCACAAAGATCGGGGTCGTCATCAGATCCCTCTCGAACCAGGCCGCATGAGCCTCGAACGACCCATCGCTCGCCGGGACGACCCACGCCATGAGGAGCTGGCCATCGAGCAGCGCTGGTTGAGGTGAGAACGCGCCGGTCTCGCTCACGAGGCGAACCGCGCGGTCGTCGGCGGTGCAAGCCCCGACCAGCTCGACATCGTCGATGGCGCAGCCGGCGAGTAGCGCCGCGAATAGCGCGGCGGCACGCCGCGCTATTCCACGTTGATTTTTTTTTTCTTTTGCCCGCACCCTGGCTGTTCAGCTTGATTGGGGAGGTGCGCGATGTCGAGGCCTACGCGGTTCCTGTTGCGTATCCTGGCTGTGCTCATCGCAGTGATCGCCATGGTGGCATGCCGCGCCGCCGAGCCCAGGCTCGGGCAGCGCTTCGACATGATTCGAGTCGGCACGAGCGGGCGGCTCGCGACATCGGGCACGGCGAGCGTGCGCACGATGGTCTCGACCGACTCCGACCTGAGCGTCCTCCGCGATCAGCTCAGCGCGTCTATCGGGCTAGCGATCAACCTCCACGACAACATCGTCTGGTCGTTCGACGGTCAGACCGAGGAGTTCGCTCCGACCGGCACCGGACTGCACGTCCCCTCCACGCGAACACCTGCCGGCCCCGTCCTCGTCGATGGCGTCGTCGCGCTGGCCGCCGAGGTGCGCGCGTTCAGCCGCATCGGCGTTCTCAGCTCGCTCCTCGGCGCTGGTGGGCCAGTCGATCCCAGCTGTCCCGACACGGGCCCGCCCGATGCGACGTTGTTCCGAGAGGCCCGCCTCGACCTGATTCCCGGAGCCACCGAAATCGGCTGGGTCGCGAACCCGATGATCGCAGCATGCGCGGCGCACGCCGATGCCGCGTCGTGTGGCAGCGACAGGTCGAACAACTGCACGTTCGTCGCGAGCGCGTGTGCGACGACGTCGATCGGCCCTGCGCTGCGGATCCACACGCGCTACGACGCGAGATTCGACGAGGAATACGTGCTCTACCCGTTCGTCGATATTCACGGTGGCACGGTCGAATATGACCACCTGATCACGCTACGGCCGTGCGCCGGCGAGCACTGCACGGGCGCGGGCACGGTGTGGACGAGCGACGGTACGGCAGGAGCATCGAGCTACCGCAGCGTTCTCGCGGACGGATTGGGGGCCGACGCGACGCTCGCCAACAGCGCGCTCGCGTTCGATCACACCGTCCAGTTCGTTCGGAGCGACGTCGGCGCGACCTATAGGCCGGAGTGTCCCTTCAGCCTCGCCGCCGTTGGCGCGGGCCCGCTCGAGACGTTGGCCGAGTATCTGCACAACAAATACTTCGGCGACCCCAACAACCAAGATCTGGACGACCTGTCCAACGCGATTCACTTTGCGGCCATCGATCTCAGCAACCTCGTCGTCACGACCCCGCTCTGCGACGCGGTGCACCGCGCCTTCGATCGGCGCGTCAAGGACTCGGTGCGATGTGGAGCGCGCACGTTCGATCAGGTCGGCGATCTACTCGTCAACCCGCCGAGCTTCCGCGCAAATGCTGAGCAGGTGCTCATCGCTGCTGGCTTCGATTCCCCGGCTGCTGGGGGCGACGCCAACGGTCAGATCGACTGCCGTGAGGCGACCGCGGGCCTCATGGCGCTCGCGCCGACACTCACACCCGCCGCCGCGGATGCGCTTGCCGGCGCAATTGTTTGCGGGGCGACCACCTGCGGGCCGACCACCGGGCCCTCGTGCCGGACGGTCGCTACGCCCCCGATACGGTCGATCGAGGTGGCGCTGGTTGCAGCGGGCAGCATCCAGGCGGGCGATGGAGCGCCGGGGGACGCGACGGCGCTGCCGATCGGCGAAGCCGTCGTGTCTCCGCCCGTTCCCGTCGCGGGCGCCTTCACCGACCGCACGATGCTCGCGATCCGGCGGGGGACGCTGCGGACGGGCACACCGCCGCGAGGCGACATCACGTTCACGGGCGCGAGCGTTGACCTCCGAACGGTTCGCGCCATGTGCGAGAACATCCGGCCGCTGCCGGCAGGCTTCGCCGCGATCTGCCTGGCCTGCTCCGTCACGAACCCGCCCACCCAGCTCTGCACAGGGCATCGATTGGCGGAATTTGCCAACTTCGGGAGCGACGACGCGCCCGTCCGCTCCATCGACATCGCTGCAGGTCGTGTCGCACCGTTCTTCATCGAGCCCTCCCCCGGCATCGCTCACATCCTCGAGGTCGCGCCGCTATTCGCGCAGAGCCTCCGTCGCCTGTTCACGAACGCCATGCTGCCGGGCGCGCGCGTGCTCACGGCGACGCTCGGCACTGCCGCGGCGCCTGCGTCGCCGGGATCTGCGACGCTCACGTTTATCGTCGATCCTGATGAGGACGGCATCGATTCCGACATCGACAACTGTCCGGCCACGTTCAACCCCCGCGTCGGGCCCGCGGGCGGCGGCGCCCCGCGTCAGCCGGACAACGACAACGACGGCATCGGAGACCAGTGCGATGGCTGCCCTGGGCTCGCCGGCGGATCGCGCGACGTTCACGGCTGGGATGCCAACGGCGACGGGGTCCCGAACGACTGTGACTGCGACATCGATGGCGACGGCTGCACGAACCCCAACGAGGTTCCACGCGCGTTCGCTGCCGATACCGGCGAGATCTTCACATGCTTCGTCACGGCCGGCCGCGTGTCGGATCGCGTGCCGGGCCGCTTCGGTGTCGAGAACTTCGACGGGACTCCGCCGATCGACGACTGCGACGCGGACAACGACGACGATACCGTGCCGGACGCGACGGACAACTGCCCCTTCGGGAACGCCGGCAGTCGCGAGGATCCGACGACGACCGCGCTGCCGCACGGAACGTTCAGCGCGAGCATCGACCGCAACGCGGCCCAGACGAACTCCGGTGGACGGCCCGCAGAGGGCGATCTCTGCGACGACCTATGCGAGCACCCCGGGGACACGCTCTGCAACATCCAAACGATCTCGCAGGCCTCGTCCCCCTTCATCGCGGGCCTCATCCCGGCGCTGCGACACGTCCTGCCAACAGCGCCCGTCTGCCTCTCGTGCAGCCCGTTTCTGTTCATGGACTGTGGCGCTCGGTCGCTCGGGGAATGCAAGGGCCAGCCGACGAGCTTCCTCGCGCTCACGAGTCTCGGCGCGGTGGCGCAGTCGTACGGGTTCGGCTTGAACAACAAGATCGGCGGTAACGCTTTCAGCAGCGGGCCTCCGCCGGCCGTCCCCGTGGCTGCAGCCAACGCGTTTCCGCCGCGCGTGGCGGTGTCCGGGCTCGCGGACTTCGATGGTGACGGCGTCGATGAGGTTCTCGTCGCGGATGCATCGGTCGCGGGCGCATGCACCACCTCGTGCGTACCGGGAACCGGGATTGCCCTGATCGTGAGCGGCGCGAGTGGTCTACCGCTCGACGTGATCGACTTTGGCCAGGCCGGGTCGAAGCTCGGTGCGGCCGTGAGCTACGACCAAGGCCTGTTGGCGGTCGGCGCGCCGCTCGCGCAGAACTCCCGAGGCGAGATCACCGGCGCCGTCCACCTATTCGATCTCTCCGGGGGATCGCTGGTGTTCCTCCGCACGGTCTACGGCGAAGCACGCGACGACCGGTTCGGCGCGATCCTCGCGCCCGTTCGCACGCGACATGGTCGCCCGCAGGTGATCGTCGGCGCCCCGAACGGATCTGGGGCGGCCGGGGCGCGCGTGGGTGCTGCTTATCGGGTCGACCCGGTGCGTGGGACGGTCGCCCGCTACTCGGGAACGATCGCCGGCGGCGGGCTCACCTCGATCGCCGCGGTTCGAAGCGGTGGGCGCGGCGAGCTCTCCGTCGTGCTCGCCGCCGCGGATGCGAGGAGCGGCGGCGGCGCGCTCTACTTCACGACCGGGCAGGGGCGGCGACTCGTTACGTTTACGGGCCACGCGGGAGACCATCTCGGCGCATCGCTGGCGTGGTGGACGCCGCCGCAGGGCGAGATCACGTTCCTCGCTGGTGCACCCGGCCTCGAGGCCGGCAGGGGCGGCGTGCGCAGGTACACGGCCGAAGGGCATTTCGTCGAGACCCTGATCGGGCTTGGGACGTCGTTCGGCGGTGCGCTCGGGGTCGGGGGCGATCTCAACCGAGATGGCCACGCGGATCTGCTCATCGGCTATGACGATGAAGGCATCGCGTCGACGTTGCCGGTATACGATCTGAGGGTCGGTCACGAGGGTCACGACGAGCACGGGTTGCACGGGGACCGCTGAGCTGAGCGCTCGCGCCTGCCGCTTCGTCGCTGTGCGCTTCGCGAGCGCTCTCGGATCGGCCATCCATCGCCCACAATCCGGAGCTAACGATCTCACGACAGCCGAGGTGCCCGCGCGCTTCTCTCGACGTCGGCCGGCGGCTCCGGCAGGATCCTCGATCGATGCGGCCGATGTCGCTTGCCGCCGTGGTGATGGTCTCCGCGCTCGTCGCAGGCGCGGCCGCGGCACAGCACCACGCGGATGCCGGGGCCGCCGCGTCCGATCCCGTGATCGTAGAGCTCGAGGTACCGGGTGTCGTGCCCGATCCCGGTCCCGCGCCCGGGGCCCGACATGCGACGCGCACCACGACGCACACGAAAGCCGCGAGGACGACGCACACGACGACGACGACCACGACGCGTCGCCGACGCACGACGCACACCACGACCCCGCGCACTCGCCCACCCGATCCCGGCGACGGCACGAGTCTCTCCGTCGGTCGTCACAATCGCGGCCGGCTCTTGCGCGCGCACGAGCTGCACGAGACGGACACGCTGCGCTTCAAGACGCCGCACTCCGAGGCGCACTTCGGGACCGACGAGCTCGTGGGCCTGCTCGAGCGAGCGTCACGCGCGGTGCAGGAGAGAACGCCCGGCGCGCGCCTCACCATCGGCGATCTCTCGCGGCGGGGCGGCGGTCGCTTCAGTCCGCATCGTTCGCATCAGTCGGGGCGCGACGTCGACGTCGGCTTCTACGTGTTCGACACGGAGCACCGGCCGCTCGATCTCGATCGCTTCTACGACTTCCGGCGCGACGGAACGGTGCGCGGGCACGACGAGCTCCACTACGACTTCGTCCGCAACTGGCAGCTCGTGGAAGCGCTCGTGACCGACGAGGTCCCGGTGCAGTGGATCTTCATCGAGCGCGGCCTCCGCGGCTACTTGCTAGAAGAGGGCGCGCGCCTCGGGGCCAGCGCCGAGGTCCTCGAGCACGCGGCCGCGATCCTCAGCCAGCCGAGCCACGGCGGCCGGCACAACGATCACTTCCACGTGCGCATCTTCTGTCCCGCTGCTGATCATCCGCGCTGCGTCGATGATCCGCCCCTGCATCCGTGGATGGTCGGCGCGCCGCCGGTCGCGCCCGCGGAGAGCGCGACCTCCGCGAGAGGGCCCGAGCCCGAAGGCGATTGAGGCGCGTGCTATGGTCCGCGCCCGCCGACGCGAGAGGCTGCGATCGGCCTGAGTGAGAGCCGTACTGATGCCGTCGATCGAGAGAGATGCCGACGTGTTCGTGATCGTGGTCGGCGCAGGTCCGGCCGGTCTCACCGCTGCCCACAAGCTCGCCGAGGCAGGGCTCGCACCGCTGGTGATCGAGGCCGACCCGAAGTACGTCGGCGGCATCTCGCGCACGGCGGAGTACGCGGGCTACCACTTCGACATCGGCGGACATCGCTTCTTCTCCAAGGCGAAGGAGGTGGAAGAATTCTGGACCAAGATTCTTCCGAACGACCTCCTGACGCGCCCGCGCAAGTCGCGCATCTACTACGACGGCAAGTTCTTCAGCTATCCGCTCAAGCCCTTCGAGGCGCTCACCACGCTCGGCCTGGTCGAGAGCTCGCGCTGCATGCTGAGCTTCGCTCACGCGCGCGCGCGGCCCGTCAAGGATCCGACCAACCTCGAGGACTGGGTGCGTAACCAGTTCGGCCGACGTCTCTACGAGATCTTCTTCAAGTACTACACGGAGAAGGTCTGGGGGATGGACTGCAGGGACATCTCGGCGGACTGGGCCGCGCAGCGCATCAAGGGCCTGAACCTCGGCTCGGCGGTGTGGAACGCGCTCCAGCCGAAGGCTCTGTCCAAGGCGATGGGCCGCAGCCCGAAGAAGGAAGAGATCCTCACCACGCTGATCGACGAGTTCCGATACCCGCGCAAGGGCCCCGGCATGCTCTGGGAAGAGTGCGCGCGACAGATCGCCACGATGGGCGGCCGCGTGGTGATGGGCACGAAGGTCACCGGCCTCGAGAAGCGCAGCGATGGTGCTTGGGACGTTCGCACGCGCGATGCGAGCGGCGCGGAACACGTTCGCCGCGCGACGCACGTCATCTCGTCGGCGCCTCTGCGCGAGGTGATCGAGAACCTCACGCCGGCGGCACCCGCCGAGATGCTCGCCGCCGCGCGCGCGTTGAAGTACCGCGACTTCCTCACCGTCGCGCTCATCGTGAAAGACCGCGGCGCCTTCGACGACAACTGGATCTACATCCAGGATCGCGAGGTGAAGGTCGGCCGCATCCAGAACTTCAAGACCTGGTCACCCGAGATGGTCCCCGACCCGAGCATGGCCTGCTACGGGCTCGAGTACTTCTGCTTCGAGGGCGATGGCCTCTGGTCGAGCAAGGACGCGGATCTGATCGCGCTCGGCGGGCGAGAGCTCGAGACGCTCAAGCTCGGCCGCGCGAGCGACGTGATCGACGGATGCGTCGTGCGACAGCCGAAGGCCTATCCTGTCTACGATGATCACTATGCGAGCAACGTGGACCGCGTGAGCAAGGGCCTCGGCGTGCACTACGCGGGCCTGCACATGGTCGGTCGCAACGGCATGCATCGCTACAACAACCAAGACCACTCGATGATGACCGCGATGCTCACGGTCGAGAACATCATCGCCGAGCAGACGGGCAAGCCGCCGAAGTTCGATCCCTGGCGCGTGAACCAGGACGCCGTCTACATCGAGGCCGGCACCGCGGGCGAAGAGAAGCTGATCCAGGGCGGCGGGCGCGCCGTCCCGCGAGCGGCCGCGCGTGCGTAGCGATCCTCGCGCAAGCCCGATCGCGCTCGCCGTGATGGCGATGCTCGCGAGCGCTTGCACCGAGGTCCCACCGCCTCCCGACTCGTCCGACACCTGGCGCGATGCGGGCGGCACCGGCGTCGACGCGGGCTGTTCGCCCGTGGACTTCGTGGCCGCGATGGCCGATCCGCTCGCGCCCGCGATCCGCCTTCCTGGCAGGGCGTTCCTTTCCAGCTCACGCAGCCCCGAGCCGCAGGCGGGGATGCACAACGACGACGCCACGCACTTCCTCCGCTTCGAGGATGGTCGCGTGACGCTCGCCGACGAGAACGGCCCCGGCGTGATCACGCGGCTTTGGTTCACACTCGGACCACCGCACGACGTCAGGGTCGACGACGTCCCGCTGCGGCTCACCATCGACGGGCACGTCGTGATCATGGACGTGCCGCTGGGCGAGCTCGCGAGCGGCGCCGCCAGCCCTTTCCCCGATCCCTGGTCGAACGATCCTTCGATGTCGAGCGGTGGCCTCGTGATCTCGTCGCCGATCGCATTTCAATCGCACGCGCGCGTGGAGCTGACCATCACGGCCGGCACGTGGGTCTACTACCAAGTCGACGTGCGACGCCTCCCGAGCGACGTCTGCGTGCACTCGTTCGAGGGCAGGTACTCGGCCGACGAGACGACCGCGCTCGCATCGGCGGCCACCGTCTGGCGCGATCACGTGCATCCGGGTGTCGACACCGTCACGGGCCCGCTCGATCTCGCGCCCGGGGTCTCGACGGAGCTCTCGATCGACGGCCCGGGTGCGCTCACGACCGTCGAGTTGATCACGCCGCCCGCGACGCGCGCGGAGGTCTCGCTGCGGATCGAAGTGGATGGCGAGGTCGCCGCCGACGCGCCGCTCGCGTGGCTCACGGGAAGCGGCTTTCCTGCAGGCGAGTACGCCGCTGCGCTCACCGCGTCGAGCGCTACGAGCGCAACCCTCTACGCGCCGATCCCCTTCGTGAGGCGCGTGCGGATGACCGTCACGAACCACGCGACGGCTCCGGTCTCGGTGTCGCTGCGTGCACGCGCGGTCACGATGCCTACGATCCCCGCGGACGTCGGACGCCTCCACGCCGAGTGCGGCACCTCCGTTGCGTCGATCCCGGTCCCCACCGAGGAGCCGCCGTACCCCGACACGTTCCCGAACGTCATCCTCGCAGAGGCGACGCGCGGCCCGGGACAATTCGCGGGCATCACGATGTTCCAGACCGCGCCGAACCCCTGGTGGTGGGCGCTCGAGCCCGATCACGAGGTCGCGATCGACGGCAGCTACGACATCCTGGGCACGGGCACCGAGGACTACTTCGGCGGCGGCTTCTACTTCATGAACGGCCCCTACGCCTCGGTCACCAGCGGCGCGAGCGGCTTCATGCGCCCCGACGGAACGGTGATGCCGATCCCCGACGCGCACACGCACCTGTATCGACACCACCTGGTCGACACCTGGCCCTTCGATCACGAGCTGCGCTTCGAAATGGAGAGCTACGTCGACGGCACGCGCTTCGATGGGTGCATGTTCGTCTATTTGTTTTGAGCCGTTGAGGAGATCGTCGACAGGCCGCGGCGGGCGGTGGCCCCTG
>JAYVCF010000308.1:0-11115 GCA_043750095.1 Deltaproteobacteria bacterium | reverse complement strand
CGCCCGTCGGGCAGTACACGCCGACCGCGTTCCCCATCTCGATGCAGCCGATGATCGCGCCCTACTGGAGCGACGTGGACACGCGCGACGGGACCACAGGCATCACCGAGCCCGGTGAGAACCTCGTCTACTACCACCTCGAGCCCGGCCGGCTCGTCGTGACCTGGTTCAACGTCGGCTACTACGCGAGCCACAACGACTTGCGGATGAGCTTCCAGCTCATCATCACCAACGCGACCGACTGCGGATCGGGCGACTTCGACGTGGAGTTCCGATATGACCGCTGCGAGTGGACCACGGGCGACGCGAGCGGCGGTATGGGCGGCCACGCCGGAACGCCTGCGCAAGCCGGGTTCGATGCCGGCAACCTGCACGACTACACGGCGCTGCCCGGGTCGTTCACCGCGTCGATCGTCGACGTCTGCACCACGTCCAACATCGACACGCTCCACCCGGGTGTGTGGGACTTCTCCGTGCGCGCTGGCGGCGTCGTCTGCCGCGAGGACATGCTCTGCGACGTCCCCGGCCACTCGGGCCCGTGCTCGCTCGGCCGCACGCAGTGCGTGATGGGCGTGGCGATGTGCCAGGCGATCACCATGCCGGTGGCCGAGATCTGCGACGGCGTCGACAACGACTGCAACGGAACGCCCGACGACGCTCCCGGACTCTGCGCCACCGGCCTGACGTGCGTGCTAGGCAGCTGCGTCGGCTCCTGCTTCGAGGGCGCGTGCGGCGCCAACTACACGTGCGACGCGACGCGGGGTGTGTGCGTCGAGACGGCCTGCGTCGGGGTCACGTGCCCCGTCAACCAGCGCTGCGTGGGTGGAGCTTGCGTCGATGCGTGCGGCGGCATCACTTGCCCACACGGCCAGGAGTGCATCTCGGGCGCTTGCATCGATCCCTGCGCGGCGGTCACGTGCGACACGGATCGCATCTGTCGCGGCGGGATCTGCGTCCTACGCTGCCCCTGCTCTCCCTGCCCCGTGGGGGAGACCTGCCTCGCCGACGGCACGTGTCTCGCGCGCGGCTGCGACATCGTGCTCTGCCCAGAGGGCGAGTATTGCGAGAACTCGGTCTGTCACGACGCGTGTGAAGGCGTCACGTGCCCGCGCGGCCAGACGTGCTTGCTCGGCCGCTGCGCGATTCCGCCGCCGCACGACGCGGGCCCTCCGCCCATGCCCGACTCGGGCATTCCCGACGCGGGCGTCGTCATGATTCCGGACGCGTTCATGGAGGCCGACGCCTCGCACGGTCCGCCGCCGCTCGGCTCGGAGTCGCGCGGCTGTGGGTGCCGCGCAGGGAGCCCATCGGAACGCCCCTGGGGCGCTGCGATCCTCGCGCTCGGTCTCGCGCTGGTCGTGAGCCGTCGCCGGATCGGCCGCGCGAGGAACCGTCGATGACGACGACGTCGAAGGTCGTCGTGGTCGCGAGCGCGCTCGCTCTGGTCGCATCGTGTAGCGGTGGCGACACGGGCAGGGCGGACACCGGTCCGGCGATGGACGCCTTCGTGCGGCCGGACTCCGGCCCGTGCACCGTCGACACGCAGTGCCCCGGTTCGTACTGCAACCCGGGAACGCACGCGTGCTGCGAGCCCAGCGTTCCCGCGTACGAGATCTGCGGTGACCGCATCGATCAGAACTGTGATCGCCACGACGAGTCGTGCGGTGACAACGACCACGACGGCATCCAGGCGTGCATGGCCGGGCAGAATCCGCTCGGTGGCTGCGACTGCGATGACGAGCGGAGTGACGTACGCCCGGCGGTCGGCGCGGTGGCGGGGGCGCCCGAGCTCTGCGATGGCGTCGACAACAACTGCAACGGCCAGATCGACGAGGCCGCGGGCTGCTGCCCCGCATGCGCGAGCCTCGGTACCGAGCGCGCGACGCGCGCCGACTCCTGCACCGCGACCGGCGAGTGCGACTGCTCGAGCGACCCCGGCACCGGGCCCTGCGCGGCGGGCATGCACTGCTGCGGCTCGGGCTGCGTGGACGTGACGCGCGACGTGCTGAACTGCGGGTTCTGCGACGCTCCGTGCACCGCGGGCTCCGACACCTGCACCGCGAGCGCTTGCGGCTGCGGCTCGCATCCGCCCTGCGACTTCACCGACGTGTGCCACGCGGGCGCCTGCTCACCTGCGCCATGAGGAACCACGTCCGATCGGCTTCGCTCGCGGTCGCCCTCGTCGCGACGTCGACCGCGTGCACCGTCGCTCGCCAGATCACGCAGGACTCGGGGACCGCGCCGATGGACGGACGCGTGGCGATTCCCGACGCGTTCATGGGTCCCGATTCGAATAGCGGCTGCATGCCGGGCTTTCTCGACTGCTTCGGCACGTGCACACGCACCTCGGACGACTCGATGAACTGCGGCAGCTGCGGAAACGCGTGCCCGGCGGGCACGAGCTGCGCCGTCGGGCGCTGCGACTGCCTGGCGCCGCAGATAGGATGCGAGGGCGTGTGCACCGACGTGAGGACCGACGTCGCGCACTGCGGCACGTGCGCGAACCACTGCGGCTCCAGCGAGATGTGCTCGATGGGCGAGTGCGTCGTGGTGTGCACGACCGGCCAGGCGCTCTGCACGGAGACGGACGCCGCCGGCCACTCGCGGCAGCGCTGCGTCGAGGCGCAGACCGACCCCATGAACTGCGGCACGTGCCACACGACCTGCGCCGGAGGCACGAACTGCGTGGCGGGCATCTGCACCTGTCCAGGCTCCCAGACGGCGTGCGGCGGACGCTGCGTCGACACGGCCACGGACCCGACGAACTGCGGGACCTGCATCTCGAACTGCGGTCCCGGCGGCACGTGCGTCGCAGGAGTGTGCGCGACGTGCGGCCCGGGCCTCACGCGCTGCGGTACGCCCGCACGCTGCGTCAACACCGGCACCAGCACGCTCCACTGCGGCGCGTGCGGTCACGCGTGTGAAGCGGCGCAAGCATGCAACGCGGGCGCGTGCAGCTGTATGGGGTCACTGGTCGACTGCGGGTCGGGCTGCGTCGACCTACAGACGAACGTCGCGTTTTGCGGCGCCTGCACCGCCAACTGCGGCGTGGGCGGCGCGTGCTCGGCGGGCACGTGCAGCTGTGCCGCGGGGTACACGATGTGCGGCACCGGGTGCAGCAACTTCATGACGGACCGGTTCAACTGCCGCACGTGCGGGCACGCGTGTGCGGCCACGGAGGCGTGCATCGCCGGCACCTGCGTCGTCGCACCGCTCTATCACGGCTGGACCTCGCCGGTCGCCGGCTGCAGCACTTCCAGCTACAACGCGACCGCTGCGACGGCGCTGGGCGGAACCTACCCGTACAACACGGGCGACTCGGTCATCTGCCGGGCGTGGAAGCTCGCGGCCACCGTGTGTACGACGATGCCGGTCGGCTACGGCTACACGCCGCCCGGCAACTTCCAGTGCCCGATGTCAGGCGGCTTCACGGATCCGGTCTTCGGAACGTATTGCGCGGCTCCCAATCAGTACTCGTGCTCGGACTGCTACGGCGCGTGCTACGCGAACTGCATCTACATGCCGCTCTCGCTCCGCAATTGCACGGGCGCCGAGACTGCACAGATGTAGTGGTGAGGAACGCCGTGAACCGAAATCATCACTACCTCTTTCACGCCTCCTGTCGTGCCTCAATCGCCGTCGCGCTGGTGATGACGATGACGGCCTGCACCGTCGCGCGCTCGCCCACCCAAGACTCGGGGCCCCAGCCGATGGACGGGCATGTGTCGATTCCCGACGGGTTCGTCCGTCCCGACTCGAGCAGCATGTGCATGCCTGGTTTCGTCGACTGCTCCGGGACCTGCACCCGCGTTTCGGACGACTCGATGAACTGCGGCAGCTGCGGAAACGCGTGCCCCGTGGGCACGAGTTGCGCGATCGGTCGCTGCAACTGCATGGCCCCGCGCCGGGGATGCGATGGAATTTGCACGGACGTGAGGACCGACATCGCGCACTGCGGCACCTGCGGCCACAGCTGCCTGCCCACCGAGATGTGCGCGATGGGCGAGTGCGTCGTGGTGTGCACTACCGGGCAAGCACTCTGCACACAGACGGACGCGGCCGGGCACTCGATGCAGGTCTGCGTGGAAGCTCAGACCGATCCCATGAACTGCGGCACGTGCCACACGCAATGCGCCGGCGCGACGACGTGCGTCGCGGGCGTCTGCAGTTGCCCCGCGGGGCTGACCGCGTGCGGCGGCCAATGCGTGGACACCCGCACCGACCCGACGAACTGCGGTACCTGCCTCAACAGCTGCGGCGCCGACGGCACGTGCGGCGGGGGCACGTGCTCCAGCTGTGGCACGAGCGGTCGGACGCTCTGCACCGCACCCGGCGCGGCGCCTCGCTGCGTCGACACGCAGACGAGCACCCTGCACTGCGGCGTCTGCAACCACACGTGTGCGGCGGGCGCGAACTGCGTCGCGGGCGTGTGCATGTGCCCGGGCGGAGCGATGTCGTGCGGCATGGTCTGCGCCGACACCAGCACCAATCCCTCGCACTGCGGGGCGTGCGGTCATGCGTGTCAGGCGATGTCCACCTGCAGCGCTGGCTCGTGCCTCTGCAACGCGGGGCTCACGGACTGCAGCCGCGTCTGCGTCGACACGATGCGCGACGTCACGAACTGCGGTGCGTGCGCGACCAACTGCGGGCTAGGCGGCGTCTGCACGACCGGCGCGTGCATGTGTGCGTCCGGCCTCACGATGTGCAGCGGGTCGTGCGTCGACCTCATGACGAGCCAGGCCCACTGCGGCAACTGCACGACGACGTGCGGCATGGGCATGGCGTGTCACGCCGGGATCTGTGAGCTCGCCGACTCGTTCCGCGTCCTGTCGCTGACGGCGACGGGGTGCGCGGTGGTCGATCACAATCTCCGGTCGGGCGACGACCGCGGCGGGGTCGCCGTCTCGCGCACGAACTTCTTCGTGACGGGCGACGTCTCGACCGTGCGCATGGGCGCCGATCTCTCGAGCATCACCGCCGTCGGCGCGGTGCACGACGGACTGATCAGCAACGTCGACACCGAAGAGGTCTACGTGCTCATGACGGCCGCGGGCGTCGAGGTCACCAGCTCGTCGCCCCCGGTCACCATCACGCAGCTCGGTGTGCTCAACCCGGCCACGGGCGTGCTGACGGCGACGCGGATCCCGCTCACGATGCCGATCCCGGTCGCGTACGGCACGGGCATCATGTCGGGCTACGGCGAGGGGCTGCTCGGCGTGCCGAGCGGGGCCAACCTGCGCTGGTGGCGGATCGAGCTCCCGAGCGGCATGGTGACGCAACTCAGCCAGACGCCCACCCCGAGCCATCGATCCTGCGAGTCATGGGCCTACTGGGGTATCGCCGAGCGCTACGCGGGCGCGCACTACGTCGTCTACGTCGAGAGCACGACGGTGATCGCCCGCCTACCCGTCCCCGACGTGGGAACATCGGTCCTGGTCGCCGCGCCTGCGGCGATGTTCACGAACCTGGGCGACATGTGCTCGATCACGTTTTCGACCAGTCGGAACCGCTGGTACTTTCACCACGAGTACGACTCGCAATTCGGCGGCGACCCGTCGGGTGAGACCGCGGGCTACTGCAACGGCACGTACGATCGTCCGTAGATCGACGCGTCTGCGCGAGTGTTCTGCCGCGCTCAGAGATCGTCGCCTTGGAGGAAGAAGTCCGGGATGGTCGTGAGCACGCGGCCGTTCTCCATGCTCTCGACGCGGAAGAGCGAGCCCTGCGGCCGCACGACCCAGCTCATCTCGCGCCGGTAAGGCTGGTGCATGAACTCGTACGACGCGATGCCGTGGAGGTAGAGCCCGCCGTGGTCGTCGAGGTTCTCGGCGCCCTCGAACTCGACTTCGAGCGGCGCGCTGGCGAGGCGCTCCCAGACCTCGCGCGCCATCACGCGATCCTGATGGGCCACGTCGAGCTCCATCAGCTGCTTGTTGAGTGCGCTCTCGTGCGCCTCGCCGATCGAGATGCCCGCGGCCTGGTCCCAGGCGCGTCGGCGCCAGGCGTCGAGGAACGACTCTGCGACGCGCTCGGGCGTGCGGTCGTCGATCACCAACGCGGCATACTCCTGCCGCTGCGCCTCGTCCTCGGCGACCTCCTCCGGTATGTCGATCGCGTAGAGCGCCGCGATTCCGATCGCGACCATCGCGCTCGCAGAGGCGAGCACCACCGGCGTCGAGAGCTTCCGCGAGGACGATTTCATCGCGCGACCGCGAGGAGGTGTCGCACGACCTCGGCAAACCCGCGACCCCGATCGAGCGACGTGATGAAGCCCGGGGGAACGGAGAGCTTGCCGAGATGCGGCACGATGTTCGCGACGCCGACCGTGCGCTCGAAGAACGCGAAGGCCGCTGCGTCGTTGCCGGAGTCACCGACGAACACGAAGCGCGTCTTGAGCCGCTCGTGCACGATGCCGAGCGCCTCGGCCGCACGCTCCACGCCCTTGGCCTTGTCCCACGCGCCGACGATCGCGTGCGCGTGCACGGTGGAGACCATCGCGCGCGCGCCGGCACCCTCGATGATCGCGACCAAGGCGGCGATGCGCTCCGGTGGAAGGTGGGCCAGTTCGCCCACGTCGAACGCGAGGTCCGCGCGACGCGCGGGCTGATCGCGCGCGAGCTCGACGTCGGGCATCGCGCCGCGAACGGCGGCAAGGATCGCCTCGAGCCGCGCGCGCTGTGCCGCGTGGTGCTCGGGAGGATCGAAACGGCCGGTCTCGATCACCGTGCCGCGACGCAGGGCCCAGCCCGCACCGTTCTCGCCGACGGCCGCGGAGATCGGCCAGGTGCTGGCGAACGCGTCGCTCCATCCGAGCGGACGACCCGTCGCCGCGATGACGAAGAGGCCCTGATCACGCAGCGCGTGCAGCCCCTCGAACGCCTCGCGCTCCACGATGCCGCCGCGCGTGATGGTGTCGTCGACGTCGAACACGACGCCCTCGACACCGTGAACGGGCATCTCGGCGAGCGGCTTCACGGCGTCACCTTGAACAAGCAAGCCTTCAGGTACCTACCCTCTGGAAAGGCCGCGGGCGACGGGTGATCCACGCCTTGCTCGCCGGTCTTCACGAGCACCAGATCACGATTCGCGTCGCGCGCGCCGAGCGTCGCGGTTCGCTTGAAGTCGGAGAGCTCCATCGCGCCCGAGCACGAGCAGCTCAAGAGGTAGCCGCCCGGCGTGACGAGACGCGCCGCGTCCGCGTTGAGCTTTCGGTAGAGCATGCGCGCCTTGTCGAGGTGCTTGAGGCTCGGGGCGAGCTTGGGCGGATCGAGGATCACCAGATCGAAGGTCTCGTGCTTCTTGTGCAGGCGCGCCATCTCGTCCTTGGCGTCCGCGCGCTCGAAGGACACGCGCGAGGCGAATCCATGACGATGCGCCAGGCGCGCACCGAGCGTGATCGCCGCGACGGCGCTGTCCACCGCGAGCACCGTCTCGGCACCACCGCGCGCAGCGAAGAGCGCGAACGCACCCACGAAGGTGTAGAGGTCGAGCACGCGCATGCCCGGCGCGATCGACTCCACCAGCGCGCGGTTGTCGCGCTGATCGAAGTAGAATCCGGTCTTCTGCGTGATGGCGCCCGAGATCTCGAACGAGAGCCCGCGCTCGAGCAGCTCGATCGACGCGTGCTCGGGGCCGCGCACCACGCGCGTCTCCGCCACGAAGCCCTCGATGGCCGCCGTCTTCTCGCTCGCCACCTCGATGACCGTCTCGACCTCGGCGACGCGCGCCACGTGACCAAAGACGTCGTCCTCGCGTCGCTTCATTCCGATGCTGAGCAGCTGCACGACCGCCGTGTTGCCGAGCACGTCCACGATCAGCCCCGGAAGTCCGTCGCCCTCCGCGTGGACGAGCCGATAGCCGGTGGTGTCCACCGAGGGCAGGCCGAAGCGACGGCGCATGACCCGGGCCGCCTCGATCTTCCGGCCGATGGAGGCGCCGTCGAGCGGGTCGTGGCGATCGCGCGTGGCGATGCGGACGGGGATCGCCGAGCGCGGCGACCAGTAGCCGCGGCCATGGTGGCGCCCATCGGGATCGACCACATCGACCACGTCACCCGGCGCGGGCGCTCCCTCCACACGGTCGATCGCCTGCGCGTAGACCCACGGATGCCCCGCCCACACGGGCTGGACTCGTCCGCGCGCCAGGTGGACCGTCGACATTGCCGCTGTTTACGCGATCAGCAGCAAGAGTGCTCGCAGCGCAGCGGCCGAACGGGAGCGCGCGCAGCGCGCGGACGGAAGGACGCGGAGAGGCGAGCCGTTTACCGGGTCCCGTTCGGAACCGCTCGCTTGCGGGCGAGAATAGCGGCCGCTACTGTTCCGTCTGAAGGTCGTTCAAGACCGGAGGAGCGTTATGGGTAGCCTCGGAATGGGTGAGCTGGTCGTCATTCTGCTCATCGTGCTCCTCGTGTTCGGGGCGAGCCGCCTTCCACAGCTGGGCGAGAGCATCGGCAAGGCCGTCAAGGGCCTGAAGCGCGGCCTGAACAGCGACGACGACATCGACGTCACCACCGCCAAGCGCGTGACCGACAAGTCCAGCGCCGAGACCGCGGCCGCCAACGTCACGGACGCGGAAGTCGTTCGAAAGGGCTGAGGCTCGGCCCGCTTTTCGTCAGACCTCTTTTTCGTCAGACGTAGTCGCCGCTGACGCGGACCATGACCTGGCGCGTGTTGGTGCGCGCGAGCCAGAGCTCGACGGTCTCGGCGGGACAGGCCGCGTGCCAGACGAGCAGCTTCGCGACGATGCGCGCGAGATCGACCTCGTCGAGCATCGGAGCGCGATCGAAGAGGCGGACGCCCCACTGGTCGGCGTCGGCAGGAGTGCCCGGCGAAGCCGGGCCGATTTTCTTCTCGAAGACCTCGGCGTGCGCGATCGCCTGGCCCGTCGTCGGATCGACCACGTCCCAGAACTGCTTGGCCTTGGCGCTGATGGCGTCCTTGGCGATCGGCGTCGCGACGCGCCGGTACTCGAGACGATCGACCTCGATCGGTACACCACTCATACGTAACGGCGCCGGAGCAGCTCGCTGAGTGAGTCCCCGAGCGATCGGTCGTGGTAGCCGTGGCGCTCGCGCAGCCGTCGCATCGTCTCCTCCGCGCGTCGCAGCCGATCGGCGGGGATGTTCTTCACGTTCTTGGCGAGCGAGGCGAGCGCGTCCTCGATGATCTCGGCGATCTGCTTCTTGCGCTTCATGAACGTGGCCTCGCGGACCTGCGCGAGCAGGCGCGGGAACACGCGCGGGAAGCTCGGCATCTCGCCCGGGTGATCGATCGCGTGCGCCGCGACCGCGCTCATGATGTCGCGACGGAAGTTCTCTTGCCCCTTGGTGATCCCGAGCATCTGCTCGACGTTGTCCATGAGGTTCTGATCCGGCTCCTCGTTCTTGCCGGTCATCGCGTTGTAGATGCGCTCTTTCTTCAACGTGTACGAGACGTGCGTGACGTACTTGTCGAAGAGCTCGACGTACTGCGACTCGTCCACGAGCCCAGTGGCCGTGCGGACCTCTTCGTCGACACGGTCGAGCCAGCGGCTGCGCACGATCTCGATGAAGCCGCGATGATCGTGGTAGCCGCCCTCGGGTGGCTCCTTCAAGAAATCGAAGTCGTCCGACTCGCAGAGCTCCTTGATCTTCTCGAGGACCGAGTGCGGCGAGAGCCCGCCCTGCTCGGCGGTCTGCGCGGCATCGAGGAGCAGCGTGCGGATCTCGCGCGGCGACGCACCGGTCGAGCCCTCGTAGAGCGCCCAGCCCTCGGACTCGTGACGCACCTGTTCCCAGCCCGCGCGCAGCTCCGCGATCTCGTCGTTGGTGAAGCGGTTGGGGATCTTCAGCGCGTCGTAGTACTCGGCCTTCTCGATGGGCGTGAGCTGCACGGCGAGGTGACCGAGCTTCTTGTTCGCGTAGCTGTCGAGCACCGGCCGACGAAGCCGCGTGAGCACGGCCCAGAGCGCCGCGACGTAGGTCGCATGCGGCGCGACGAGCCCGCGAACCTGCGGCACGATCTGACCGTCGTAGATCGACTGCTCGGCGCCGTGCTCGAGCAGATAGGGCACCTTGATCAGCGAGAGGCGTCCACGGAACGACTTGAACTCGTGGTGCTCGCGGAACGCCTTGAGGTGCACGTCGTTCGAGGTGGCGACGAGCACCGTGTTGAGCGGCAGCACGCTCTGGCCGAGCGAGATCTCGCCCTCCTCGATGGCGAGCAAGAGATAGCGCCACGCGTCGAGCGGACGCTTGAGGAGGTCGGAGAACTCGAGGATGCCCGAGCTCGCGTCGGCGAGATCGCCGTGCGTCTCGAAGAGCGCGAGCGACTGGAGCGACGCCGGCAGCGTTCCGAGCGATCGATCGGCGGAGATCTGTCGCTCCTGCGCGTCCACCGCCATCTGCGGCCCGACGGTGACCGCGCCCTGGCGATAGCGCTGCGAGACGTAGAAGCGCTCGACGCGCACGTGCGCCAGCACCTTGCTCAGATCGCCGCGATAGGCCGTCAGCAGCGCCTCGTAGATCTGGCGATTCTTCGCGCCCAGCGCGCCATCGAGCAGCAGCGCTGGCGGCGCATCCTCGATCCGCGCGCGCGCGAACGAGTCGGCGATCACGCGCTTGCGATCCTCCGCGGGCAGAAGCAACAGCGGGCTCTCGCGCAGCTCGCTGCCGATGCGCACCTCGATGCTCGCGTCGGGCAAGTGCGCGTACGAGGGGCCGCTCAGCGTTCCGTCGTCGATCGATCCGAACCCGACCGAGCGTCCGTCACGCCCGCGAGGGAAGATCCAGGCGAAGACGTAGATCGCGCCCTCGTCCGTGGTCGCGTAGTGCTCGAGCGCCTTCATCAAGCACGACACGAAGGTCGACTTCGCGCTGCCGTTGGGCCCGTGCAGCATGACGAGGCGATTGATCCGCCCTTCGCGCACGAAGTTGGAGAGCGCGCGGTGGAACTGCTCCTGGATGTCCTCCTGGCCCACGAGGCGCTCGTTCTTGCGACGCTCGTCCCACGGGAGGTCGAAGAGCGCGTAGCGCGTGATGGTGCGGCCCGCGCGCTCGATCTTCTTCTTGCCGAAGTGATCGATGCAGTCGGCGAGGTAGCGCGCGGCGTCTCGCGTGAAGCGATACGGGCTCTGCTC
>JAYVCF010000307.1:0-7316 GCA_043750095.1 Deltaproteobacteria bacterium | reverse complement strand
TTGGTCGCGGTCGGGTACCTGCTTCTCTTCGTGTTCGAGGGCGAGCGCCCCGAGTGGGTGTTCGCGGTGCTCGCGGTGATGCTCGCGGTGGGGACCTGGACCGCCGCGCGACGCGTGGAGAGCGGGCCCAGCCGCGCCATCCTGATGCCGCCGACGTTCCTCGCGATCACGGCGGGCTCGGCGCTGGCGCTCGTGCCGGTGTTCGCGCTCGTGGTCGTTCCGACGCCCTGGTTCGCCGCGCGCTACGTCATCCCCATCAGCGGGATGATCGTCGCCAACGCGATGAACGTCGTCGCGCAGATCAACGAGCGCATCTTCGCTGGCGCCAAGAACGACCGCGCCGAGATCGAGCAGTGGCTGGCGCTCGGCGCGACCCCGAAGCAAGCGCTCGCACGTCACACGCGAGAGTCGCTGCGCGCGGCGATGATCCCCACCATCAACGCGCTGTTCACCGTGGGGCTCGTTTCGTTGCCCGGGATGATGACGGGGCAGGTCATCGGCGGCGCCTCGCCCGAGCACGCCGTGCGCTACCAGATCGTGATCATGTACCAGCTCGTGATCGTGGCCGCGGTCTCCGGGGGGCTGGCGACGTACCTCGCCCGCCGAATGCTGTTCACCGCGCGCGCGCAGCTTCGTCAGCTCTGAAGCGCAGCGCGTCCATCGAAGCCCAACGGGGGCTGAACGGCCCGCTGGAGCGCTCGTGGGCGCGTGCCATAGATCGCGCATGCGCGGTCTCGGGATGGGGCGGGTGGTCGAGGCGAGCTTCGCGCGGCGAGTCGCGCTCGCGATCGCCCTCGCGATCGGCGCCACGGGCCTCGTCGTTGCGCTCGTCACGACCGTGCTCACCGACCGGATCGCGCTCGCGCAGGAGGACGTCCGCCTCGAGGGTGTCGCGCACAACCTGGTGAGCGAGCTCGACGGCGAGCAGGGCCGTGGCCTCCGCGACGCCGTCGGCGAGGAGCTCGAGGAGCTCGCGCCCGCCGGCATTCGCGTCGCCGTGTACCAAGCCGGGACTCTGCTCGCCGGCGATCCCGATGTGGGCGTCGTCGCCGTGGGCGAGTGCCACGACACGCCCTCGAGCATGCGTGCGTGCGCGACCTCGCTCTCGCGCGGACGAATCGCGGTCGCAGCCAGCGCGCTCGCGCGCAGTCACGCGCATCGCCCGGCGCTGCTCCTCGCTGCGGCGATCGCCGTCGTGATCTCGATGCTGCTCGGCGCGCTCGCGAGCACCTCGATCGCGCGCTGGATCGTGGCGCCACTGGAGCGGCTCCGTGCCGCGGTTGCGAGCGTGCCGCGTGACGGGTCGAGCCGAGAGCTCGGACCGGACGAAGGGATCGTGGAGATCGACGCTCTCCGGGGCGCGCTCTCCGCGACCCTCGCGCGACTCGGTGATGCACTGGCGCGCTCGGAGCGCTTCGCCGCCGATGCCGCGCACGAGCTGCGCACGCCGCTCGCGCGCATTCGTACCGAGCTGGAGCTGCTCCAGGAGTCCAAGCAGAGCGACGCCGAGACCTTCGCTTCCACCGCGCGCGCCATCGCCACCTCGGAGCGGCTCGCGACGCTCGTCGAGCGCCTGCTCGTGCTCGCGATGCCGGTCGAGCGGCTCGCGCATCCGGAGAGGGTCGTCCTCGAGGAGCTCGCCGCGGACGTGAGCGCGGAGCTGCCCACGTCGATGCGTGAGCGAATCACGATCGAGTTGGCCGAGGAAATCGTGGTCGAGGGAGATCGGGCGCTCCTCGCGACGATGATCGGCAACGGCATCGACAACGCGCTCAAGTTCTCGGGTGAGCGCGGACGAGTCGCAGTTCGCTTGCGTCGCGACGGCGACATGGCGGTCGTCGAGATCGACGACGAGGGCCCGGGCCTCGACCCCGCGGATCGCGAGCGCGTGTTCGAGCCCTTTCACCGTTCCGCGCAGGCGCGTGCGTCGGGCCTCCCCGGTCATGGCATCGGGCTCGCGCTCGTCGCGCACGTCGCCGCGCTGCACGGTGGTCACGTCGCGTTCGTCGATCGTGAGGTCGGAGCGCGACTGCGCATCGAGATCCCGGCGAGCCGGCGGCTCATCCATCGTTCGTGAGCGGCCGAGGATGCGTGGCGCGCGCCGAGACCGTGCTCGCCTGCGTGATCGAGGCATCGATCGCGCGCCACGCAGCGGAGAGCTCGGGGCTTCGCTCGGGTGGCACGCCGCGAAGCGCCTGCGGCAGCGCGAGACGGAAGTTCGCGGGCGAGAAGAGCCGCGCCGCGGGCTCGAGCATGTGCATCACGCGCGTGAGCGAGCGGGTCGCGCTCGGGCTCTCGGGGCAGACGGAGAAGAGCGCGTCGAGGTAGCGGTTGAAGGCGCGCTCCGCGATCGGCAGCTTGCCGGTCACGCCCGGCACGCGCCGATCGGCCCCCACCGCCATGCGGAACCCTTCCTGCCCGATGCGCGCGATGCGTGCGCGTGCCCGCCGCTCGAGCCCGGTGCCGCGATCGGCTTCCTCGGCGAGCGCGACCGCCTGGAGCGCCGCGATCGTCATCCCCTGTCCGTAGATCGGATTGAACGCCGTCACCGAGTCCGCGATCGCGACGAGCCCGTCCGGCAGCGTCCCGCGGTGATACGGGCGAAAGCGGTTGCTCGTGCTGCGCGAGCCGATGATGGGCGAGACGAGCTTCACCTTCGCGAGCACGTCGTCGAGCAGCTGCGAGCGTGGCGTGCGCACGTACGCTCGCCACTCCGTCTCCGAGGTCGGTGGGACCTCGCCGCCCATCCCGATGAGCGTCATGAGCGACTTGCCTCCTTCGATCGGAAAGAGCGCACCACCGCGCAGCACGCCCGGCGGCGCGGCGAGCACGAAGAGCACGTTCCAGCCGCAGGGGAGCACCGGCGTCTCGATGATCGCGCTCGCGTAGACGGCCTTCGCATCCACCACGGTGTCGGCGGGCACCTTGACGCCGAGGCCATCGAGCCAGCGCGGCAGCGGCGAACCGCGGCCCGTCGCGTCCACGACCAGGTCGGCCTCGAGCGTTCGCTCCGCGCCCGAGGTGCCCGAGCCGCTTCGCGCGCTGATCCGCACTCCACGGATCCGACGCCGATCGCCGACGAGGCCGAGCGCGTCGGTTTCGTCGAGCACTTCGATCGCCGGGTGCGCGCGCACCCGCGCTCGCGTCGCGGCCTCGAGGAGATCACGCGAGCACCCGACGAGCTCGACGCCCGGAGAGAACGGAGGCGACCATCCGAACGGCGTCAGGTAGCCGACCGTGCTCCCGATGGCCACGGGCACGGCACCGCGCGCGCGGAGCTCGTCGCCGATGCCGGGAAAGAGGGTCTCGATGACCTCTCGCCCGCGCGCGAGAAGGATGTGCGCGTGGCGCGCTTGCGGGATGCCTTTGCGCGCACCCGGCTCGGCATCGAGAGCGTCGCGCTCGACGAGCGTGACGTCGAACGATCGCGCGAGGGCGCGCGCCGCGAGTAGGCCTCCCATCCCGCCGCCCAGAACGATGGCCCGACGCCGCATGCGAGCAGCGTCGTCGAGCCAGCCCGATTCTTCAAGTGCGGTGCGGGAGCGTCACGCGACGACTCCACCCACCGCTGGGATCACGCGAGGTCGAAGCGATCGAGGTTCATCACCTTGGTCCACGCGGCGACGAAGTCCGTGACGAACCGCTGGTGCGCATCCGTGCTGGCGTAGACCTCCGCGAGGGCGCGCAGCTCGGAGTTGGAGCCGAAGATCAGATCGACACGGGTGCCGGTCCACTTCAGCGCGCCGGTCTTTCGGTCGCGGCCCTCGAAGGAGTCAGCCCTGTCCGAGATCGCCTCCGAGATTGGTCGCCAGACGGTGCTCATGTCGAGCAGGTTGACGAAGAAGTCGTTGGTCAACGCGAGCGGCTTCTGGGTGAGCACGCCATGCTTGGTCTCGCCTGCGTTGGCACCGAGCACCCGCAGACCGCCGACCAGCACGGTCAGCTCCGGCGCGCTCAAGGTCAGCAGCTGCGCCTTGTCCACGAGCAGGGCCTCGGCGGGCATGGCGCACTTTGCGTGAACGTAGTTGCGGAACCCATCAGCGATGGGCTCGAGCGCGGCGAAGGACTCGACGTCGGTCTGTTCCTGGGTGGCATCGCTGCGGCCCGGCGCGAACGGAACGCTCACGCGGATGCCCGCGTTCATCGCTCCCTGCTCGACGCCCGCGTTGCCGCCGAGCACGATGAGGTCCGCGAGCGAGACCTTCTTGCCGCGGGCCGCGCTCGCGTTGAACTCGGTCTGGATCTTGGCGAGGGCCGAGAGCACCTTGGCCAAGCGCGCGGGCTGGTTCACCTCCCAGTCCTTCTGTGGGGCCAGGCGGATGCGCGCACCGTTGGCGCCACCGCGCTTGTCCGATCCGCGGAAGGTCGAGGCCGAGGCCCACGCGGTCGACACGAGCTCCGACACCGAGAGGCCGGACGCGAGAAGCTTGGCCTTCAGCGCAGCGGCGTCCGGGTCGTCGATCAGCGCGTGGTCGACGGCCGGAATCGGATCCTGCCAGATGAGCTCTTCCTTCGGCACTTCCGGGCCGAGGTAGCGAACGCGCGGACCCATGTCGCGATGGGTGAGCTTGAACCAGGCGCGAGCGAAGGCGTCGGCGAACTGATCCGGGTTCGCGAGGAAGCGGCGTGAGATCTTCTCGTAGGCCGGGTCGACGCGCAGCGAGAGATCGGTGGTGAGCATGGTCGGCAGGCGCTTCTTCGACGGATCATGCGCGTCGGGGATGACGGACGCCGCACCCTTGGCGACCCACTGGTGCGCGCCGGCGGGGCTCTTGGTCAGCTCCCACTCGTACTTGAAGAGGTTCTCGAAGAAGTTGTGGTTCCACCTCGTGGGCGTGGTGGTCCACGTGACCTCGAGGCCGCTCGTGATCGCATCGCCGCCCATGCCCGTGCCGAACTTGCTGGCCCAGCCCAGGCCCTGTTGTTCGATCGAGCCCGCTTCCGGGTTGGCGCCGACCAGCCCTGCATCGCCAGCGCCGTGGGTCTTGCCGAAGCTGTGACCGCCGGCGATGAGCGCGACGGTCTCCTCGTCGTTCATCGCCATGCGCAGGAACGTCTCGCGGATGTCCTTGGCCGCCGCGAGCGGGTCCGGCTTGCCGTTCGGGCCTTCCGGGTTGACGTAGATGAGCCCCATCTGCACGGCGCCGAGTGGCTTCTCTAGCTCGCGTTCGCCCGTGTAGCGCGCGTCGCCGAGCCACGTCTTCTCTGCGCCCCAGTACACGTCCTGGTCCGGCTCCCACACGTCCTCGCGGCCGCCGCCGAACCCGAAGGTCCGAAAGCCCATGGACTCGAGCGCGACGTTGCCGGTGAGGATGAACAGATCGGCCCACGAGATCTTCTGGCCGTACTTCTGCTTGATCGGCCAGAGCAGCCGGCGCGACTTGTCGATGTTGACGTTGTCGGGCCAGCTGTTGAGTGGAGCGAAGCGCTGTTGTCCTCGTCCGCCGCCGCCGCGGCCATCGCCGATTCGGTACGTACCCGCGCTGTGCCAAGCCATGCGGATGAACTGCGGACCGTAGTGACCGAAGTCGGCCGGCCACCAGTCCTCCGAGTGGGTCATGAGCGCGACGAGATCCCGCTTCAGCGCGGCATAGTCGAGCTTGCCGAACTCCTCGGCGTAGTCGAACTTCTCGCCGAGCGGATCGGACTTGGCCGAGTGCTGACGCAGGAGGAACACGTTGAGCTTGTGGGGCCACCAGTCTGCGTTGGTCGCACCGCCTCCCAGCGTGGTGTGGTTGAACGGGCACTTCGCTTCGCTCGTCATCGCATCCTCCGTGGCTCGTCGCTGAGCGGGGCAGTATCCAACAATCGACAGGCACCGGCTACGCGGATGACGTGCTCGTGTCGTGCGCGCTCGAGTCGAGATGCGCACGATCGAAGCGCGAGAGCATCGCGACTTCACGCCGGCAGAGTGGACACTCGCCATCGAAGAAGAGCTCGATGGAGGCCGTCACGCGGCGCTCGGCGGCTCGGGTGTGCGGAGCTCGCCGACTCTTCCACGGCGTGCGCAGCGTAGTGTCGGCTCGACGGATGGAACGCTGCCTGCGCGCACCGAGGCTATCGTCGTCGTTCTTACATCCGCTCGTCTACCCGGGGTAGCCTCGCGGCGTGCAGATGGGGCTGCGCCTTGCGCTCGTGCTCGTGGTCTCGGTCAGCAGCGGCTGCGGGGTGACGCCGCGCGTCGGTCGTCCGCCGGAGATGGCCGGTCCCGGCACGCTCGAGGTCTCGGAGCGTGCGGCCGACCGGTGCATCCATGGCGCGACCGGGCGCGACAGCCTCTACCGCCTGGAGCTCCCCGGTCCGGTGACCGACCCGGCGCTCGTGGCCGCGGTCGCGCAGTTTCCGGCGAGCGTCCGACGGACGGCCGTGGCCGCGGGTCTCGAGCCTCTCCTCGCGAACATCCTCATCGAGCGCGAGCGCTCGATGCAGCAAGGCGCGCCAACGCCCGAGCTGCTCGCGATGCGAGACGAGCTCGCCGCACGGATGTACACGCTCGAGACCCAGCTCACCGCGATGGAGTTCGAGGTCGACTGCGTCCGAGCGCTCATCAACGCGCGCCTCAGCGACTATGCCGAGCGCGAGACCGACCGCCAGGTCGCGCTGACCATCGGCTCGCTGGTCGTCGGCGCCGCGGCGGCGCTCGCTGCGGGCATCTGGGATCTCGCGAACTCCGAGACCGCCCACCCGGACGTCCCCGAGGGACCGCTCCTCGTCGGCATCGCGGGCGCCGTGGGCACCACCGCGTTCGGGACCGCCGTGCTCGTGCCGGAGCCGCAGCCCATCGTCTACGAGCACGCGCACAACGTGCTCGAGCCAGTCCACCGAGGAGCCGACGACGACTTCGTGTTCCCCACCTTCGTGTTCCGCCTCCTGACGCTGCCGACCGCCGAGGGCGGGCCCACGCCGCGCGATCAGCTGCTCTCGACCTGGAGCACGATGATCGAGGACGATGTCCCGAGCGAGCAGCGCGCGCTGGCCGAGCAGATCCTCTACGGACGCGGCGGCGTGTACGGTCCTCGACTGCTCACGCTGCACCAGGCGCTGCTCGAGGAGCTCGGCGCGACGCTGGACGGCCTCGCCCGCGACATCGACATGCTCGCGAGCTCGATCGCGATCATTCTCTCGGCACAGATGCGCGCCCTCGCGGATGGGACCGAGACGTGACGCACTCGCGCAAGAAGATGAAATTCATAGCCGTGGTGCAAGAGAAGAAGAGCCTCTCGCGGTCTGCGCCTGCATCGGCTCCCGCGTAACGGAACACCGACGACGACGACCGCCCCGGCCCTCGAGCCCGACCTACCCGCACCGGGGCATCG
>JAYVCF010000306.1:0-8798 GCA_043750095.1 Deltaproteobacteria bacterium | reverse complement strand
TCCCCCTCGAGCGCGCGATCGGCCAAGAACGCGACGTCGGCTGGCTGATCCTCGACGTGCAAGTCGGACGGACCTCCGGGCGCGTTCAGCGACGTGCTCGGCATGTCGGCGGCCACGACGACGTACCCCGCGCGCGCCATCGCACGACCAAACCAGGAGTACACGCCCGGCGTGCCGCTCGACCCATGCACGAACACGATCAGCGGCCAGGGGCCGGGGTCGGGCGCCGCGTTGCGCACCTCGTCAGCCGACAGGTTCGCGAGCGAGGGATACCAGACGCGCGTCGGCAGGTTTCGCTCGGGCCTCGCCGGCTGGCTTCCGTTCGCGGCTGTGGAGCGGGTGGTGTCGACGAGTGTGAACGTGCGAACACCGACGCCGAGCGCATGGTCGGGCACGGCGGGCGGCCCGAGCGTGATCGGTGCGGGCGCGCAGCCGAGCAGCAGCGTCAGCACGGCGATGAAGCGGGACACGCATCGAGGTGTGCCACACCGAGCCCAGATTGCTCGATACCGTCTCCAATCGGTCACAGCCGCGCGGACCCTCGATCTCTCGATTGCTCGCGCACGACGGAGTGGCATGCAGGCTGCACTGCGTCGCGCGCCATGAACCCACTCTCTTTCCTCTCGATGTCTCGCGCTCTTTCGATCGTCTTGCTCGCGAGCTTCCTCGCTCTGTCGCTCTCTGGCTGCGCCGTCGACTGCTCCGCGCGCAACACGCGCGCGAGCGGCAGCGCGACCCTGGACGGCTCGAGCGCGTTCTCCCGCACGCTCGAGCTCACGCTCACGCCGACCGCGTACGCATCTGCCGATCGCGTGGCGATGTATCGGCAGACGTTCTTGCTGCTCGACGTGCATGCGACCCCGGCGCTCGATGCGAGCGCACCGACCGGCACCTTCGACGTCCTCTTGACGTCGACGCGCACCGACGGGAGCGCGCCGCCGAGCCTCGTGGTGACCGACGTACGCGACGGCCTCGAGGTCGCTCCCGATACGCTCTTCGCCGACTGCCCGACGACGGGACCCTGTGTACGCACGATCGCGCTCGCCGTGCGTTGGCGGGACACGACGCACGCGGCCACGCCCGTCGAGTGGGTCGCCCGCATGCCGTCGTTCACCTGCGGTGACGGTGCGGAGGTCCAGATCCGCGACGTCACGCCCTGAGTCGGACCGTCGAGACGCGCGCGTCGGGCGTGCGTGGGTCGACGCGGTGCGGCCCTAAGGCAGGAGCGGGATGATGGCGGAGCCCGTGAGGGGCCCGTCGTTCGTGGTCATCCAGGTGCAGGTCACCCTCGCCGTGACCGGAACGGCCGAGCGCACACCGAACGAGTACGAGCCCGCGCCCGCGTCGGTCACCACGCTCACCGGCGGCGTGGGAAGGTCGGCGCATCGCACGACGAAGTTGTCGACCCAGGTGCGCTCGCCGATGTCGTCCGCGCTCACACGGAATCGGAAGACCACCGACGAAGCGCCGACCGCGGCAGGGAAGCGATCGGTGATTCGCCGCAGCCCGAGCCAAGGCAGGAGCGCGTTGTTCAGGTTCCAGCCCACGCCGGTGTTGAAGTCGACGAACTCCACGAGCGAGAACGCGCCGCCGCCGATCGCGACCTCCAGGCGCAGGTCGTCGTTCGCATCGAGCGCCGCCGCGCCGGGCTGGTAGCCGAAGTCGAAGTCGGTATCGAGCACGTCGCAGGTCGTGGCGTCGATCACGCCGCGCGTCGCGGTGTACGTCGCCTGCTCGGCGAACATCGCGCTCGATCCACCGTTGAGCCCGACGTGGGGAGTCGGCCCGCCCACGAACGTCCAGCCCGTCTCCACCGTGAAGTCGTCGGGACCGCCGTTGGTCGGGATCGTGAACGGCGCGCCGACGCCGCTCACCGCCACGTCGTCGACCCAGATCGCTTGGCCGTTCGAGTCCATGCGAAGGTTCCATTGCACCGTCGTCGCGCCGCCGGGCACCGCCACGCACACGTTGCGGTTGAAGAGGTACGTCTGCGTCCCGACGCGCCAATTGTTGAAGTTGAGGTCGAACACCGTGGCGAACGCGCCGCCGTCGAACGCCACGTCCCAGCGGATACGCTCGCCCGTGTTCGCGCCCGCTTGGGCGACGCGGAAGTCCACGCACGTCGTGGAGAGCCCGGCGACACGGAGCGACACATCCGCTTGCCAGTTCGCCGTCGCCGTCGCCGCTTCGCTCGTGAGCGTCGTGTCGGTGCGGGGCACGCCTGCGCTGGCCATCCACGCCGGATCGAGACCGCCCGTGAAGTGATCGACGAAGAGCTGCACGGGCCCAGGCGTCGCGGCGCACGTGATGCGGCTCGCCTCACCGGGGACACCGGCCGCGCCGGCTGCGAGCGTGGCCGTGCACATCGACGCGACGCCTGCCGTTCCGCTCGCAGGACAGTTGACGGTCAGCGTGGTCGGGACCGCACCACAGCCGCTCGGTCCTGCCGGATAGGCGACCGGATTGCAGATCTGCGCGGCCGCGCACGCGGGCTCGCTGCGGGTGGCCGTGCACGTGCGCCCGAGCTCGACGCACGCATCGACCGTGCACGTGTAGGCGTCGTTGCAGGGCGCGACGCCCGGCGCGCACACGTTCGCGGCCTCGTCGCAGGTCTCGCTGCCGTTGCAGAACAGGCCGTCGTCGCACACGCGGGCCACGCCGCCGCCGCAGGCGCCCGCGCCGCACACCTCGCCCGTGGTGCAGAAGAGCCCGTCGTCGCAGACCATCCCGTTGAGCGGCGCTGGGTTGTTCACGCAGACGTTCGCGCCCTCGTCGCAGGAGTCGGCCGTGCACGCGTTCGCGTCCGCGCACGGGCGCGCGGCGCCGACGCAGGCACCGGTGCTGCACATGTCGCTCAACGTGCAGAACAGCCCGTCGTCGCAGGCCGTGCCGTTGGCGAGCGGCATCCGCACGCAGGCGTTGCCCGTCTCGTCGCACACGCCGGTGTTGCACATGTTGGTCATGGCCGAGCAGTCGCGCGCGGCTCCGCTGCACGTACCGGCGGTGCACAGGTCGCCCGTCGTGCAGAAGAGTCCGTCGTCGCAGACGGTGCCGTTGCTGACCGGCGCGCGGACGCAGGCGTCGGCAGCCTCGTCGCAGGTGCCCGTGTTGCACGCGTTGGTCATCGCCGAGCAGTTGCGCGCGGGGCCGCCGCACGCGCCGGCGGTGCAGGTGTCGACGCTCGTGCAGAAGAGTCCGTCGTCGCAGGCGGTTCCGTCGGCGCGCGGGGTGGCGGTGCAGAGGCCGGTTGCGACCGTGCAGGTGCCGCGCTGGCAGGCGCCGTCGAGCGCGGTGCACTGGGCATCGGCGGTGCAGCCGATCGGGCCGCTGTCGTGGCCCGCGTCGTTGCCGCCGTCGTTGCCCGCGTCGTTGCCGCCGTCGATTCCTCCGTCGGGCATGCCGACGTCCATCACACCGACGTCCATCACACCGACGTCGATCGATCCTGCGTCGCCCGCGTCGTTGCCCGCGTCCGCGCCGGCATCACCCGCGTCGGATCGTGTCGCCGCGTCGAGCCCCGCGATGGTGCCCGTGTACGGAGCCAGCTCCGACGGCGGCACGTCGACGGCGCGACAGCCACTCTCGCCGCACGTCATCGAGGCCGCGCACGTCGTGCCCTCGCAGATCGCGAGCAGGTCCATGCGCAGGATCAAGCTTCGGCCTTGCTGGAAGTTGAAGCGTCCGGTGCGCGTGATGCGCGTGTGGCCGGCGGTGCGACCCTCGACCTGCACCGTGAAGGGCCCGAGCGGGCCGCCGGTCCAGACGAGGCCGAGCGTGCGCGGCAGCTCCGGCTGGCCGACGCCGAGGTGCGCGACCGAGGACTGCATCGGTCGTCCATCGGGCGCCATCACGACGACCGAGATCTCGTCGAGCCCGCCGGGGCCGCGCATGTTCGTGTCGGTGACGACGATCACCTGCGTGCGCTCGCTCGCGCATGCGGCAAGCAGGCAGGCCGCCGCGAGGGCGAGGTGTCTCTGCGTCGAGGTCGTCATGACTGACGATACCGCGTTCGCAGGCGCTCTGTCCGTCAGAACCCTGGATCGGTGACGATGCGCGGACCCGGCTCGGGCTGCGGTCGCGCAGCGGTGGTCGTCGGGGGCGGTGTGTGCGGAGCGGCTGCGACGTGCGCTGGCGCGGGCGCGGCCGCGACGTGTGCGGGTTGAGGCGCCGTGTGCGCGGGGGCGGTAGCGGCGTGCGCGGCTGGCGGTGTGGGACGCGCGCCTCTCGCAGGGCGGTGTGGCCGCGCTCGTGCACGACGGCCGCGGGTGTGCGCGGGCGCCGCGATCGGTTCTTCGGCTGCTGGCTCGATCGTCTCCTCGGGAGCCGTGGGTGCGGCGACGACGGGCGCGGGCTCCGCGACGACGGGTGCCGCGATGACGGGTGACACGACGACGGACGCGGCCGGCGCTGCGGGCTCGACGAGCGGGTCTGCCGTGGACGGAAGCGCGGCAACGACCGGCGACGCGATCGCGGGCTCGTCCGGCGGCGCGGGTGTTGGCTGCGTCGGTGGCGATGCGCTCGGCGGAGTCGCGGTCGCGGTGTGCGTGGCTCCGAGACTGCCCGACGCAACGACGGTGACGACGATCGCGAGCGTACCGACGAGCCCGAGCACGAGGACGGGCGCGACCCAGCGTGGCCGGGCGGAAGGGAGCTCGTAGTCGTCGGCCGCGTTGGGATCGAGGGCTGTCGAGCTCGCGGCTACGCGCGCAGGTGGCGAGAGCGGCGCGTCGTCGGGCTCCATCTCGAGCTCGAAGCGCGCGGGCGCGACCGGCGCAGCGGCCGCGCCCCAGGCGTCGTTTTTCGGCGCGGGTGCGGCGACCGGTGTGCGGATCTCGGCGGGCGGCGCGGGGGGGCGCGCGGCCGGCGGCGGAGGGGGAGGAGCGGCGGCGGCAGAAGGCGCATCGCGAGAGGGCGGAGGTGCGGGAGCGGGAGCGAGTGCGGGAGTGAGTGCGGGAGCGAGTGCGGGAGCGAGTGCCTCTGCGGGAGCAAGCGCCGCTGCGGGAGCAAGCGCCGCTGCGGGAGCGAGAGCGGGAGCGGGAGCAAGAGCGGGAGCAGGAGCGAGAGCGGGAGCGGGAGCGATCGGCCGCGGCGGCGGCGCGAGCGCAGCGGCCACCGCGGCCATCGACGGCGGGGGAGCAGGGGGGCCCGGCGACGGAGCGGGTTGTACGAAACCGATCAACGTCTGCTTGCGACGCGCTGGGAAGGCGGCCGCGGGCGCAGCGCCAGGACGCTCGAACACCTGCACGGGGGGCGCGGGGGTCGCGGGAGCGGGTGCGGGACTTGCGGGCGCGGCGATCGCCGGCGCCGCGACCGCGGGGCTCGCGGGCGGCGGTGGCGGTGGCGGTGGCGGTGCAACCTCGGGCGCGACCGCCTCTAGGGGCGCCTCCGGCTTTGCCGCCTCCGACACGACGGCGGGTGCCGGCCTCATCGCTGCGGGCTTCGGCATCACGCCCATCCGCGCGGTGGGTGCCGGCATCTTCGCCGGGACGGCGCGCGCTGGCGCAGCGGCGAGCGCCTCACCGATCGGGGATCGCGTGCCCGCGGGTACCGCACGCATGCCGATGCTCTTGGCCAACACGAGCGAGGTCTTGAGCGCGCGCCCGAAGGCCTGGACGTCCGCAAAGCGCTTCGCGGGATCGGTGCTGAGCGCACGGTCGATCGACGCGGAGAACGGCGTGAGATCGCGGTTCACCTCGTGAAGCGAGGGCGCCTTCTTCCCGGCGATCGACGCGCGGAGCGCGGCCGCGTCGAGCGCCACGTGAGGCGGACGACCCGCGAGCGCCGCGTAGACGACGGCCGCGAGCGAGTACTGATCGCCCGCCGCGCTCGCGACGGGGCTGGCCATCTGCTCGGGCGCCGCGTAGGCGCGTGGCTCCGCAGCGGGATCCGCGCGCAGCAGCGGGAAGCCGGTCAGCTTGGGGATCTCCGCGACCGACGCGCCCGTGAGGTTGACGTTGCCGGGCTCGACCTCGCCGTGCGCCGTCCCTGCCGTGTGCATTGCCGCGAGCCCCTCGGAGATCGCGACGGCGATCTCGATCGTCCGCCCGATGGTGACGTCGCCCCGCATCATCCGCGCCGCGAGCGTCTCGCCCTTCATCAGCTCGAGCGCCACGAAGGGCCCCTCGTCGTTGTCGCCCGCGTCGAGCACCTTGATCACGAACTTGTGGTCGACCTTGCTCAGGCCCTGCGCGCGCGCGCGGAAGTGGGCGGCCGCTTCGTCGCTTCGGTCCTCGCCCAGCTGTGCGACCACGACCATGCGATCGCGCTCGCGGTCGTACGCCGTGGATTCTTTTCCGACCGAGCTCTCGCCCAGAGAGACCTTCAGGGTGTACCGTTCAGGGAAGGACATGGTTCTCGCCCACGATGCCAGACTCTCGAGGGCCCGTGCAGATTGGATCTCGCCCGGGGTCGTCCGGCGAGCTGACGCGACACAATCGTGTCGGCCCGGCGAGCCGGGCACTCCTATCGAGATCGTTGCACGCTTCGCCCTCGTCGTGTCGATGTCGATGTTCGCGATGTCGATCATCGCGTCGCCCGCCCGCGCGCAGGACGCCGTCGCGGACGCCCGCGCCCTGTTCGCCGAGGGGGTGCAGCTCTCGGCCGACGGACACTTCGCCGACGCCGAGGCCCGCTTTCGTGAGGCGCTGACGCTCCACGACGCGCCGGCGATTCGCTACAACCTCGCCAGCGTCCTCTCGCAGCAAGAGGAGTATCCCGAGGCGCGCTCGGTCGTGGACAGCGTGATGTCGGACCCGACCACGCCCGCCAACATCCTCGAGCTCGCCACCACGCTCGCGGCCGAGATCGATCAGCGCGCGGGCTACCTCACGGTGACTCTCCGTGGGCGCGCGACGGTCGCGGTGGACAGCTGGACGCTGAGCGATCCCTCGGCCGAAGTTCCCGTCGCACCGGGCGCGCACACCGTCACGGCCACGCGCGACGCAGAGGTCGTGGCCTCGGCGCACGCGACGGTGCAGACGGGCGAGCACGCCAGCGTCGAGCTCGACGCCGAGCCAACCCTGGCCGCCGAGCCCGAGGTCCCGGCCGCTGCGCTCGCACCCGCCGCCGAGGCGCCGGTCACCGAGCAGTGGTGGTTCTGGACGGGGATCGTCGTCGCGATCGTGGGAGCCGCCGCCGTGATCACCGCGATCGCGCTCACCACCTCGAGCGATGCGCCGGCCGCGTACCAGGGCAACTACGAGCCCGGCATCCTGCGCTTCTAGTCGCGTCGCCGTCGCCGCCGAACGATCACCACGACCGCCGCGCCGATCGAGAGCGCGAGACCCGTGGCTCCGCGACCATGCGCGCCGCTCACGCCGCAGTCGCAGCCGGGGCCTGCGCGGCCGCTCAAGCGGTTCGGGTCACACGCCCATCCTCGGCACGGGCCCGCGTCGCGGTGGCTCGCATCCGGCGAGATGACGGCCGCGTCGGAGCCCGCGTCAGGAACCACGGCGGCGTCGGGACGAAACACGCACGTGTCGATGCCGTCGTCGGTGAGGCCGTTGCAGTCGTCGTCGATGCCGTTGCAGATCTCGCGCGAGATGATGCCGGGCACGCAGACTCCCGCGACGCCCGCCACGCACGCGGGCACCGTCTGCATGCACGCTCCGAGTCCGCAGCTCACGTCGGGCATGTCGTCGGTCGTACCGTTGCAGTCGTCGTCGATCCGATTGCACGCCTCGGGCCGCGGTGTTCCGGGCATGCACGTCTGCACCATGCCCCCGACGCAGCTCGGCTGAGTGACCGCGCACGCGCCGACGCCGCACATGAGCGTGGGCAGATTTTCATCCGTCGAGGCATCGCAGTCGTCGTCGAGGCCGTTGCACACGTCGTCGATCGGCATCGCGTCCGCCATGCAGTACGTCTCGGTCGCGCTGCGGCAGCGATTCGTTCCCGCGGCGCAGAGGCCCGGCATCCCGCTGTTGCACGGCAAGCCGTAGCCGGGGCAGTCGATCTCGCCGTTGCGCACCGCGAAGCGCCAGACGCCGGCGATCGCGACGTTGGACGTGGTGCAGAGATTGAGGACCGCCATCGTGCGCGAGCCGGGCAAGGAGACGTAGTCGCGCAAGTTGCCCGCATCGAACCCCGCTTGCGCAGGCATGCCGCCGAACCCGCCCATCCCGCCGCTCGCATCGCCGGTGGTCCAGTCGCATCGGTTGTAGCGAAACTCGACGTCGAAGTCGCCCGCGCCTGGGCCGGCGGCGGTGAGGATCAGCTGGAAGTCGTTCCAGTGATCGTCGTGCGTCGAGTAGTAGCCGACGTTGTGCCAGGTCGCGACGAACTGGTTGGGCTGGATGGACCAGTACACGCCGTTGCGCGCGGGCGGCGTCAGCGTGCCGCGCGTGTCCACGTCGCCCCACCAGGGCGCGATCATGCGGAGGTCGGAGACGGGGAACGCCATCGGCGTGAACGTTCCGTTCCGTCCGCCGAACGAGATGTTGCCGTTGTTGTTCACGAAGAGCGACGTGAAGGTCATCCCGAAGAAGCGAAGGCCCGCGGGGAACGCGGCGCGGATGTCGATCTCGGCGCTCGACCCGTCATCGTTGGCTGGCAGGTTGCCGGTGCCGTACCCCGCGGGCCCGCCGAGGCCAGCGAGCAAGGGCTCGGCGCGCGCGGGGCTCGCGAGCGCGAGCGCGAGCGTGGTCGCGAGGGCGAGCGCGCTGAGCGACGCGAGTAGAGAGGTATGCGGCACGGGCGCGGAGTGGGAGCGTAGCGGGGGCGGGGGCGCGGCGACAGGGGCCGACGCGAGGTCATACGGTCAGCTCGAAGCGCCGTGCTACCCTGAGTGAATCGCGCGT
>JAYVCF010000305.1:0-7700 GCA_043750095.1 Deltaproteobacteria bacterium | reverse complement strand
CGCCACGGCGTCGGGGTCGGCATCGACGGCCGCGTGTATGTCGTCTCGGGGTCCAACCTGCTCGGCTTCGTCCGCAGCGTGGAGGCGTACGGCCCCGTCGTGACCGTCGTCCCCGACAACACGAAGGCGGGCATGAGCATCATGGTCTCCGGCAGCAACTTCGCGCAGAACGCGACCGTGCGCTTCTCGCTGGGCAGCGCGGGCGCCGCGCCAATCGGCACCGGCACCACCGACGGCGCGGGTGTGCTCGCGACGACGACGGTCATGATCCCAGTCGGCACCGCGACCGGCGCGACGCGCGTCTACGCGCGTGACACGCGCAGCCGCTACCCCGTCTCCGCGAAGTTCACGGTCAACCCGTAGCGCCATCTCACGGCGGCGGCATCGCGAGTGGCGGCCCGTCGACGGCGCGCAACGAGCGCGGCGTGCCGAGCACCTCGCCTCCTTGAATCATCGCGCGCGGCGCAAGCGCGGTGCGCGCGAGCCTCAGCGCGTTGCCCTCGTCCTCGGCGCTCTGCGCGACGAGGTTGATCTCCTCGAGCAGGCCCCGCTTCCGCGAATAGTCGACGTGCGGATCGTAGGACGCCGCGTCGGAGAACAGCGTCGCGCGCTGCAGCAGCTCGTGCCGCTCGGCCTCCCTGCGCTCGTAGATGCGTCTTAGATCGCTCGAGTCGCGGATGATGTACGGCGTGATCACGATGAGGAGGTCCTGCTTGATGCGCTGCTTCGAGCGCGTCTGGAACAAGCGGCCGAGCACGGGGATGTCACCGAGGATCGGCACCTTGTCGACCTGATCGCTCGCGCTCTCCTTCTGCAGTCCGCCGAGCACGACCGTCTGCCCGTCGTGCACCACGACCGTCGTCTTGATCGTGCGCTGGTTCGTGATCGGTCCGCCCGCGCCACCGCTGCCTGCGACGTCGGAGATCTCGCCGTCGATCTCGAGCCGGATCTCCTGCTCGTCGGAGAGGTGCGGCGTGAGGTCGATCCTGAGCGCGACGTCCTGGCGCGTGTACGAGGTCTGCAACGCGACGCTGTTGGCGCTCCCGGTGGCCTGCGTCGAGATCTGGCCGGTGGGGAACGGGATCTTCTGCCCGACGGAGAGGCTCGCCTTCACGTGATCGAGCGTGAGAAGGTGCGGTCGTGAGAGCACGCTCACGTCGCGCGAGGTCTCGAGCGCCTGCAAGACGACGCCGAAGCTCGGCACCGACATGCCGGCGATGTCGAAGCTCTTGCCGAGGACGCCCGCGAGCAGGCCGCCGCCCGAGAGCGCCGCCGCGATCTTCGCCGGGTCGAGCGTCAGCGCGTTGACGCCGCTCGACGAGGACGAGGCCGCGAAGCCGGAGACCGAGCCGCTGTCGGTGCCACCGGTCTGATGCAAGGAGAGACCGACGGCGCGCGACATGTCCGCCGAGAGATCGAGCACGACCGCCTCGACGTAGACCTGCCGCCGCGGCAGATCGAGGCGCGCGACCAGCTCGCGCACCGACTCGAGATCGGCCGCCGTGCCTGAGACGACGAGTGCGTTGCCAACCTTGTCCGCAGTGACACGGACCTCGCCCTCGAGCGCGCTCGAGGAGGGACCGCCCTGCATCGGCGCGCCGGCACCGGTCGGGCGCGCGTTGCTCCGCGCGTTCGTGAGCACCTCCTTCACTGTCGCTGCCAGATCTTCGGCGACGACGTGCTTGAGGTAGTACACCGCGATGCGACCGCCGCGCTCCTCGCCGGGGAGGAGCGGCGGATCGATGCGCGCGAGCAGCGCCTCCACGCGCTGGAACGCGGTGTCGCTGCCGGAGAACAGGATGACGCGCGCGCCGTCGACCGGCAGGAGCACGGGACGCAGCGCGTCGGTCTTGTCGCCGCGCGGCGCGCCACCGAGCGCGATCTTGTCGAGCGCCTCGACGAGCTCGCTCGGGCGAGTGCGGTGCGTCGGCAGCACGAACATCCGCGCGGCGAGCGAAGGACGATCGAGCGCGTGCGCCAGCGCCTCCATGCGCTCCACTTGCGCCGCGCGATCGATGAGGAGGATCGCGCGACCCAGAGGGAGCACCGAGACCTCTCCCTCCTTCGACTTGATCTTCCCGACTGTGGCGGCGACCTCCTCGGCGCTGGCGTCGGCGAGGCGGATCAGCCGCACGACGAACGCTTCCCGGGCGCGCCGCTCGCCAGGGGCGAGCTCGGTCGCGATCTCCTTGCCGCGGGCGCTGTCGACGACGCGATAGCTCCCGCCCGCGACCTCGATGGACAAGCCGAGGCTGTCGATCGCCGAGATGAGGAGCCGCGTCGCCTCCGCCGGCGTGAGCAGATCGGGCGCTTCGATGGTGACCTTGCCGCCACGCAGCGCGGCGCCGCCGATGACGATGGGCCTACACGACAGGGGCGCGAGCGCGGCGACCAGCTCCTGTGCGCCGACCTCGCCATGCAGCGTGAGCCGGAGGCGCTTGTCGGGCGGCAGCTTCTTGCACGCGAGCAGCGCCTCCGCGAGCTCGACGGGCGGCGGGACGTCCGCCGCCTGGGCCGGGAGCGCGGCTGTGAGGAAGAGCCCGAGGACTACGGAGAGTACGAGCCGCCTTGCCATGCCGAGACGTCTTCAGCAAAGCCCGTGCCTCCGCACCATCCACGGGCGACTCACCGTCGCTGACGGCGAATCAGCCCGCCCGACGCGAACGACGACGCGCGCTCAGCGTGTCGCGTCGCGCGCGCCTGCCGCTGCCAATTCGGCAATCTCGCGGCTGCGCTCGGCCCACGTGATGGACGCGGCCTCGCCGTGCACGATGGGCACCCACCTCTCCCCGCTCACGCGCATGAGGCCGAGGAGGGGGTAGAGCATCCACGAAGGCGGACGATGCCGGCCGGTGTGGAGCGCGATCGCGCGCTCCCGCTCGCGGTACGGCACCCAGGCGACGGTCGCGGGCGCGTGCAAGCCCTCGATCAGCCCACTGGGCGCCGCGTGATGACGCGCTGCGACAGCGTCGAGATCGACCGGCAGCGCGCGACACGCCTGGCCCCAGTCGATCATCATGCGACACGCCCACACGGCGTGCCCGCGCGTCGACGCGATCGCGATCGTATGTGCGCCGAGCCCACGCGCGATGCGCAGCGAGAAGTACATGTTCTCGTCGGTGTGGAACGCGTTGCGCTCGAGGTGGATGTGCTCCGCAGGCACGCCGAGCGTGGCCATGATCTGCGCGAGCGCCTCGGCCTCGACGTGCGGCGTGTACACGTCGGCGCCCGAGGTGATGAACTCCTTCGCCCAGCCGCGCTCCCACAAGACCGCGGCCCAGAGTGCGCGCGCGAGCTGGCAGCGCGATGGCCGCCCGTCCTCGCGGCTCGGGCAGCCGGGGACGACCACGACGTCGAACGCCGCGCTCGGCGGGCCGCGCAGCTCGAGGCCGCCAGCGCCACAACCCAGGCTCGCGAGGATCGCGAGCGCAGCCGCCAAGCGCAAGTACGACCTCACATGCGAGGTCACATGCGAAGCGATGCGATCGCCATGGGTAGACCCATGGGGCTGATGCGGAGGCCGACCATGAGATCGTCGCCCACCGTTTCGACCTCGCGCACCGAGACGACGGGCGAGACGAGGCCGAGGATGCGCTGCACGCGCGGGTTGTCGGCGAGGCTGCGCACGCGCATCAGATCGAGGACGAGGCGATCTCCCTCGGCCTCGGCGAGGACCTCGGGCCGCTTCGGCAAGAAGGCGACGAGGTTGCCGGGCTTGGACAGATCGATCGCGCCGGACGCGAGCAGCGCCTGGATCGGACCGGCGGCGCCGCCTTGCGGGACGACGGTGAGGCCGTGCAAGCGAACGGCGACTCGCAGCGTGCCGGGACCGACGGTGATCTCGTCGATGAGGAGCACGCCGCCCACGCGGAGCGTGGAGCCCATCACGCTCACGGTCATGCCGATGTTGAGGCCCGGCGACTCCGCAGCGACGGTGAAGTCGCTCACCTTGCTCGAGCGGATCTTGCCGAGGCCCCAGCGGATCACGTCGAGCGGGACCACGGCGCGGAGGCGCGCGGCCTCGCGGGCGACGGTGACGAGCGCGAAGGGGTTGCGACGGACGTAGTCGAAGCCGGCCATGATTGCGGCGGTTGGGAGTGCCATGGCGGAGAGCCTACACCACACGCCGCGTCGCTGCCTCGACGAGATCGTTCAAGAACACCGCGGCCGGACGGCCGCCTGCGCTCTCGAGCACGAGCTCGCCGGTCGCGGCGAGGTAGAGGCTGTACGGGGTCTTCTTGCCGCTCTTCATCCGCGCGACGAGCGCCTGCTCCTCGTCCGTGAGCGCGTCGGCGTCGCGCGCCACGCACTCGAAGCGTTCGACGAGGTACTCGTAGATCTCCTCCTTCGAGAGCGTCTTCTCGATCATCGCGCGCGAGCCGCCGCAGTCGATGCGACCGATCGAGAGGAAGACACGCTTGTTGCTCGCCTTCGCCGCTACGAGCGCCTCGGCGAGGGACGGGTGCCAGATGGGGGTGCTCTGGAAGTAGGGATGGGCCTGCACCGCCTCAGTCTACGACGCGATGCGGCGAAAGATCTGCACCGCTCGGGAGCACCTAGCGCGGCGACCCCAGCCGCCTGTCCCGCTGCTCGGCCCCTGGGGTCGTTTGTCCCCAGGGAGACCAGCAACTGACCGAGTTTCGGAGGCTTGCGCGCCCAGGCCCCGGCACAAGGCTTGCGGCGAACCCGGTCATGGGAAACCGGATCAAGGCCGCCAGCCTCCTTGCTTGCAGCGCCTTACTCGTGGACGGTGTGGCGCCGAGCCTGGCCCACGCAACGGCCCAGCTCCCGGGGAGCCCCACCGGAGCGCTGCATGTCGGCAAGAAAGCGCTCGACCTCATCGGCAAGATGGCGCTCGAGCGGGTCCCCACGCACATGGACCTGCCGCCCCTCTCGAAGGACCTCACCGATATCTGCCCGAATGGGCCGATGACGATGCAGGTCAGCCAGGCCTACGTCGATCTCACACCCAAGTCGCTCACCTTCACGCCCGCCGAGGGCGCGCTCGGCCTCGACGCGCTCCTCGACATCGAAGGCTTCGTGCACGTCGAGATCCCGCGCGGCTACGCCTGCCTCGGCACCGCGTCTTGCGACATCGCCTTCTCCGCGCACGACCTCAACCCGAAGGCCGCGCTCGAGCTGTCGATCACCAACGGGAAGCCCACAGCTGGCCTGGGCGCCGTCAGCGCGACGGTGCCTGCGGGCCAGCTCCACGTCAGCTTCGCGAACTGCATCCTCGACAATCTTTCATCCGGTCTCGTCGACAAGGCGTCGGCGGCCATCCTCCAGATCGCGCAGAAGCCGCTCGGCGACAAGCTCCGTGAGCTCGTCCCGCCGCTCATCGAATCGCAGCTGAGCTCGATGCTCGGCGCGTCCGGCAACGTCGTCGGTTACGGCTTCAACGCCGCGGTCACCGACGTGAAGATGACGGCCGACGGCATCGACGCCTACGCCGCGATCGGCGTCGACTTCGAAGGTGCGGCCGCCGCCTGCCTGCCGCCCGACGCGCCGATGGGCGCGACCACGCCGCGCAATCCCACCGCTGCGGGCGCGACGCTCGCGCTCCCGACCGGTCCCAGCTCGTCGGTGGTGATCGGGGTCTCGACCGATCTCCTCTCGAGCGCGCTCTCCGCGGCGTGGCAGTCGGGGATGCTCTGCACCGATGACGCCGCGATCGCCAAGCTCGGCTTCGATCCGAACAAGCTCGCGTCGCTCGTGCCCGGCCTCCCCGCCGGCATGACGATGCACTTCGCGATGGGCCTCGACCAGCCGCCGACCATCACCGTCGACGGCGCGGGGGGCGTGCGCATGAAGGTCGTCGGCGCCGAGCTCTTGCTCTCGATGAGCGTGCCCGGCCAGCAGCCGAGCGGCGTCGCGCTCGCGACCGACTTCACCGTCGGCGTGAAGCCGAGCGTCGACCCGGCCTCGGGCTCCATCTACGCCGAGCTCACGGACCTCTCGATGGAGCGCATGGAGCTGCACGCCGGCGCCAGCGCGACGCAGTACGCGATGGATCCCGAGCGCCTCACCGTCCTCATGCGAGACGTCGTGCTGCCGATGGCTGCGCAGCGCCTCCGCGGCATGCCGCTCTCGCCTGCCGCGTTCGGCGCCCAGGGTGTCTACGCGTGGCTCACCGAGCTGTCTTCGCGCAACGGTGGCGTGTTCGTCGGCCTCGAGCCCTTCCGCCCCGGCCCCGCCCGCGACGATACGCAGGCCCCCGACACGATGTTCCAGAAGACGCCGGGCAAGCTCGTCCGCGCCGGCCTCGCGCGCTTCACCGTCGGCGGCACCGATGATCAGACTCCGCCCGAGCTCCTGCGCTACGAGTGGCAGGTCGACGACGGTGCGCTCTCGGCGCCGAGCTTCCAGAAGGTGATCTCCGCACCCGTCACGACCTCGGGCTCGCACACGTTCCGCGTCCGCGCGATCGATCTCGCCGACAAGCCCTCGACGGGCTTCCAGACCTACACCTTCGATCTCGACCCGGTGCCGCCGGTGCTCACCATCCTCGAACAGCCCGAGGTCGCGCTGCGCGCCACGTCGGCCACCATCAAGCTCTCCGGCACCGACGACCGCTCCGCGCCGAACCTCCTCTCCTTCGCGTACCGCGTCGAGGCGCGCGAGCCCGGCGGCGAGATGAAGCTCATCGCGTCGGCTGAGCCCTCCGGCCTCGAGAACGGCGTCGGCGAGATCAAGATCGAGAAGATTGTCACCGACACGCTCTATGACGTCACCGTGCTGCTCTTCGACGAGGCGGGCAATGTCACCTCGCAGAAGATCGGCTTCGGCGCCGCGTCCCCGGGCGGCTGCTCGATGGCGACGTCGCCCCGTTCGCAGAATCCGGCGGCCGGCTTCCTCTTCCTCCTCGCCGCCGTGCTGCTCCTCGTTCGCCGCCGCGCTCGCGTTCTCGGATAAGCTGCCCCGATGATTCGTTCGACTGTCCGCGGCGTCGCGTGCGCCAGTGCGCTCTCGTGCGCGCTAGGCCTCATCGTCGGCGAGCGCCGCGCGTTTGCGCACGCGCAGGGCACCGTGTTCTCGAGCCCCGTCGATGGTGACGGCGCGGCCCTGTTCTGGAACCCGGCCGCGATGGCCGCGTCCACGACGAGCCGCGTCGACCTCGTCGGCAACCTCTCGATCCCGCAGTCGAGCTACCAGCGCACGGGCATCGACGGTGCGCAGGGCGGCCGGCCCTTCCCGAAGGTCTCGCTGGTGGGCATCCGCCCCGAGCCGACGCTCGGGCTCATCGTCGACAAGCTCTGGCACCAACGCCTGCGCATCGGCGTCACCGTCACCGTCCCGACCGCCGCCGGCGCGGCGTGGCCCGCCAGCGTCGTCGACACCAACGGACAGACCGTGCTCGGCCCCACGCGCTACCACGTCACCGAGGCGCAGATCTTCCACGCCTACACCATGCTCGGCGCGTCGATCGCGCTGCACCGGACGTTCTCGATCGGCGCCTCGGTCAACATCGTGCTCAGCCGGCTCGACGTGATGAAGGACGTCGACCTCGCGAACCAGGCGCCGATCCGCGACGCGCTCCCCTGCGCGAAGAACCCGCTCGGCTGCGAGAACCCGGCCCTCTCGGCGCCGCTGCACCTCGCGGGGACCGGCATCTCCGTCGGCGGATCGGTCGGCGCGCTGTGGCAACCCATCAAGCAACTCCGTATCGGCGCGGGCTATGTCTCGCAGGTGAAGGTGAA
>JAYVCF010000304.1:0-5539 GCA_043750095.1 Deltaproteobacteria bacterium | reverse complement strand
CTTCGAGCGGATCGCGGGCGAGCCCCTCGGCCCGTTCTTGTCGCGTGAGCTCTTCGAGCCGCTCGGCGCCGACGTGTCCCTCGGCACGCCGGAGTCCGTCGACGCGCGCATGGCCACGCTCTATCCGCCCGAGCTCCGCGAGCGCGTCGGCGGCATGACGCGCTCCGTCCTGCGTCGCGCGCTCGGCGGAGTCGGTCCGATCACCGAGGCGCGCATCGCGGCCACGCTCGTCTCGCGAGACTCGCTGCCACGCGGCGCGTTCTCCAACCCGAGCGCGCCCGAGGGCATCGCCGCCTACGACAAGCCGAGCGTGTGGCGCGCGAGCCTCGCTTGGGCGTCGGCGACGGGCTCGGCGGATGGCCTCGCGCGCGCCTATCTTCCGTTCGCGCTCGGCGGCGAGGTCGCGGGGCGTCGCTACGTGAAGGCGAGCACGATCGCGCCCGTCTACGATCGACAGGGCTGGTCCACGCGCGATGGCGTGCTGCAGAAGCCGCTCGGCTGGTCGCAGGGCTTCCTGAAGGAAGAACCGCACGTGTTCTCGCCCACGCGCGAGTCGTTCGGCCATCCGGGCATCGGCGGCGCGCTCGGCTGGTGTGATCCCGTCGCGCAGCTGACGATCGGCTACGTGCTCAACCGACTCGACTGGCACGTGCGATCGCCGCGCGCGCTCGCGATCTGTCGCGCGCTCTACGCATGCGATCCCGTGCGCGGCTGAGGTCCCCCGAAGACGACGGGCTCGCGCTCGAGCTGCACGCCCCAGACCTCGCGCACTCGATTCGTGACCTCGTCGGCGAGCGCGAGGAGCTCGCGCGTGGTTCCGCCTCCGTGATGCACCAGCGCGAGCGCGTGCTTGTCCGAGATACCCACCGCGCCGCGTCGAAGGCCCTTCGCGATCCCTGCGCGCTCGATCAGCCAGCCGGCCGCGAGCTTGGTGACGCCCTTGCTCTGCGGAAAGGTGGGCACCTCGGCGGCCGAGAGCGCGGCCCCGCGTGCGATGGCGCGCGCGATCACATCGTCTCGCGTCGCATCGCTCACGATCGGATTCGTGAAGAACGATCCCGCGCTGCGCGTGTTCGGATCGCCCGCGTCGACGACCATCGCCTTGCCGCGACGGAGCGCGATCACGGTGTCGCGCACCTCGCGCAGGGTGGCCACGCTGGCGCGCTCGCCGAGCTTCTTCTGGAGCTCGGCGTACGCGATCGTCGGGCGTCCTCCGCGTACGAGCGAAAACACCACGTCGGTGACGACGAACGCATCCGGTGCGCGCTTGAAACCGCTATCGCGGTACGCGAACGCGCACGCGTCGGGCCGCATCGTGACGAAGCGTTCTTTCGTGCGATCGAACGCGCGCACCTCCACGATCGTGCTCGAGACCTCTTGTCCGTAGGCGCCGACGTTCTGGATCGGCGTCGCGCCCACGAGGCCGGGAATTCCGCTGAGGCACTCGACGCCGGCGAGATCTGCGTCCACGCAGCGCGCGACCAGGTCGTCCCAGATCTCGCCCGCCCTCACGGCGAGGCGCGTGCGATCACCGTCCCTCGTCTCGACGATGCCCCGCGAGGCGATGGCGATCACCAGGCCGTCGAATCCCTCGTCGGGCACGACCAAGTTCGAGCCGCCCCCGAGAACGCCCACGCGGAGCCTTCGATCGCGCGCCCAGGCGAGCGCGTCGGCGAGATCTTCGTCGCTCGCGATCTCGACGAAGTGCCGCGCCGCTCCGCCGAGGCCGAGCGTCGTCCGCCCGGAGAGCGGCTCGTTCGTGCGCAGGCGTGCTTCGATCGGCACGCGCGGAGCATAGTCAGGCGCTCGCGGAAGCGCTCGCAGAACTCCTGGCGCTCGTCATCGACCTCCTTGCCGCCGGGTTTCGCGATGAGCCTGCGCAGAGAGAGGCTGGGTTACGCTCCCGCCGTGGCCTTCCGTGACGACCGAGACGCGCTGAACGATCGCATCGCGTCGCTCGAGCGCGAGCTCGAGAAGGCGAAGCGATCGGCCAGCGAGCTCGAAGATGCCGCGACGGAGGCGGGCACGCTTCGCGCGCGCGTGAGCGCGCTCGAGATCGAGCGCAACCAGCTCCTGCTGGGAGTCGCGCCCGTGCTCTCGCGGATGCGGGTGCGGTTCGCGGTCTTCGTGTTGGCGCTCGTGCTCGGCATCGGCGTGTTCCTCGTCGCGCGAGAGGGGCAGGTAGAAGGGGCGCGCGTCGCCGACGAGCAGCACATGGCGGAGCGCGATCGCCAGTACGCGCTCGCGACGAGCGAGCTGGAGCAGGCTCGTCAGGAGGCGGGTGAGCTACGCGCGCAGCTCGCGGCCGCTCCCGTGGTCGATGCGCCGCTCGCGCCGCCGGCGCCCGTCGAGCCGCCGCCCGAAGGGGTCTCGACCACAGGCACGGTCCAGGCCGTGACCGGGCATCACGGCGTGCGCGTGGGGTCGGGCTGTTCGATCGACGTCACCTACCTGCCGCCCACGCGCGACTGCCACGCGTGGATCCGCTGCGGCGCCACGCTCCTCTACGCGCCGGAGCACGAAGGCTTCTTCTCGTGCGAGACGGAGAACGGTCGCATCGTTCGAGGCCGAGACGACAATCCGACCGACCCGTCGGGCGATCCGCAGCTCGACTTGGACGTCGATCTCGGCAGGGTCGTCGTGACCGACAGGCATCCCGACTGGTCGGTCACCATCGTCTTCGACGGCGCGAATCCATTCTGATCCCGACCGGAGTCGTCCGCGGCGATCAGATCACGTCGAGTAGCGCCGTGGCGTCGTCGACGAGCGCCTTCGTCAGCCGCGGGCGCAGGCGCTCGGCGCGAAACTGGATCTTCGCGCGATCGCCGTCGTCGAGGACGCGCAGCTCTTCGATCGAGCGTGGGTGCTCGAGCATCGCGGGCACGAGCGCCGCGTAGCGCAGCGCGCCCTCGTCGAGCGTGGCGGGAATCCCGTCTTCGCGGCTGCCTTCGAGAGCGCGCGTCTGGATCATCTCGACGAGCAGCTTCACCGCGAGCGCGACGAGCCGCCCATCCGCCGGCAAGACAGGCACCGAGATCGCGCGCACGAGCACGCTGGCGGCGCCCCACTCGTCGGTGCTCACGAGATCGCGCGCGATCGCACCGCGAATGGCCGAGTCCGAGAGGACGGCGAGCGACGCGAGCCCGAAGCGAAACCTCGGGCGCTGCGCCACCGTGAGCAGCTCGGTCAAAGGCGAGCGCGAGACGAGGGCCTCGAGCCGAGCGCGTGCGCCCAGCGACGTACGCGCGTCGAGCGCATCCACGAGATCGACCACGCCCGCGAGCTTCACTTCTTGCCGCGGCAGCATGAAGCGCGGCATCACCTCGGAGGTCCAGGGCACGGCGCGCCCCGAGAACCGATACGTGTACATCCACGTCTTGAGCACGACGTCCTTGCGGCGTGCCGTGAGCAAGGGGCCCAGCAGCGCGTGTCGGGCGAGCGCATCTCCGCGCGTGGTCGGCGCGGGCACCAAGCGCAGCCATCGATCGGTCCAGGCGAGGATCGTCGTGCGCGCCCCCCGCGCGAAGAGCCCATCGAGCGCGGGATCGGTGAGCGCCAAGAGATCGTGCGCGGCGGCGGCGAGCGCGACGAGCGGAGGCGAGGGCCAGGGTACCGTCTCGACCGGCACGATGGCGCTCGCGGCGCGATGCAGGCCATCGAAGATGCGATCGTCCACCTCGGGTGAGGTCGCCGTCGTGTCCTTGAAGAACGAGAAACAGCCCGGTGCGATGGGCCGATCCAGCTCGCCCGCGCCGCCCTCGAGGATCGGGAGCAGGAAGCGACCGACGAGCGCGTCGTACGCGAGCTGCATCTTTCGCGCGTCGGCCATTCGCGCTCTGCTCAGCCCTCGTCGTCGGTCTGACCGATGACGCCCCAGAGCGGAAAGCTGGTCTCGGGCCCGTACGCGACGAGCGGCAGCGTGGGATCGTGGCGATCCGGCGCGTCGGCGTGGACGAGCTTGCCACCGACGTCACGCAGGACGGTGCGCGAGACGGGACCGAAGGCCTCGGCCTCGATCAGGCGCGGCTGATCCTCGCCGGGCTCGAAGAACGCGTGGCCGGTACCGCGATCGCTCACCAGCTCCGAGAGGACCGAGGGTGAGACGGCGGGCACCAGCGTCATTCCGGCGGGGACGTAGATGCGCTCCGCGACCTCCGAGTAGAAGCGGCCCAGCGGCAGCGTCTCGATCCCGCGCGGGTCGATCAAGAAGATGGCCTTCTCGGTGATGGCCATGCGGAGCGAGCCCAGCGTGGACGCGGGCAAGAGATAGAGCATCTTCGAGAGCCACTCGCGCTCTTCGATGGGGATGATCGAAGCCACGACGCGACGTGGTGGTGCGAGCGTCGGCGCGAGGCGCAGCGACACGTCCACGAGCTGGAGCGCCGCGCTCGCGGGAACGAGTGCCGTCACGTTGCGTGCGTTCGTATCGGCGAGCTCGGCGCGCACGAGCGTCCGCACGGCCGAGAAGGGCGGGAGCGGATCGAGGATCAGCACGTTCCCGTCGCCGCGAAAGAACGTGAGGCTGCCCTCGGCGAAGAGCGACGCGCACGACTCGAGCGAGATCGGATGGCGATAGCCGAGCTGCACGGCGAAGCGCCTGCCGATCGGCTCGAACACCGTGACGCCGGGCAGCGAGCGCAAGAGATCGAGAACGCGCGCGGGTGGATCGTCGATGTCGAGGATGTGGAGGCGCCGCGGCTGATCGTCGAAGGCGCTCTCGCTCGGCCACGCGGCGAGGCCCACCGAGGCCTTCACGCGCCAGCGGAAGAGATAGCCGATGATCGCGTGGCCGAGCCCGACCTCGGCGGTGACCAGGACGCGCGTCGGTGTGGTCCGCTCGCGCGGTGGGATCGAGAAGGGCTGCAGCTTCAGGACGAGATCGCGAAACGGGATCTCGGAGTCGAAGCTGTACGCCTGTCGCCAGGCGTCGTGGTGGAGCATCACGTCGCTCTGGCTCTCGACGAGCGAGACGACGTCGTACCCGAGCGGAGCCGACGAGTCGCGGTACTTCACGAAGTGCCGGCTCGTCCCCGTGAAGGCCTCGCCGCCCGCGAGCCGCGCCACGGCCGCGACGCGATCCATGCGGTAGCTCGACTCGGCGGCGAGCGTGACCAGGACTTCCTTGGTGCGCAGCGGGCTGATCACGCGACGGATGGTCAGCGTCGGCAGCACCTCGTCGAGCGAGCCCTCGTCGCCGTACGCGCGAAAGAACGCGACCACCCGATCGAGCGAGCTGAAGAGCAGCGCGCCCTTGCTGCCGAGGACGACGCCGCGCGAATCGGGCGAGATGCCCGGCGTGCGGAAGCGCGTCTGGTGGAGCGCCGCACGCTCGAGGATCGTGCCCATCGACGACGCAGCGTAGCAGGCATCACGCGGTGTTTTTACGCTACTCTCCCCGCCATGAGCGCGATCGACGCGATCGGGATCGAGGCGAGGCAGGTCTTGCTCGAGGTGATGATGTCGGTCGCCTGGGCCGATCGCGAGCTCGCGCCAGAGGAACGGCAGGCGGCCAACGCGGCGGCGCTCGCGCTCGGGCTCG
>JAYVCF010000303.1:0-9831 GCA_043750095.1 Deltaproteobacteria bacterium | reverse complement strand
CGAGCCCGAGCGCGGCGTCGCAGACTCGCCAAGAAACGCGCGGCACGCGCAGCGCGCCGCTCCTCTTTCTCGATCAAGCCACCTGCTCGACACCTCGCTCGCTACATAGATTGCTCATGCCGCCTGTCTCAAACGCGTTGACACGTTCCGTGATCGTCGAGCGACTTGCGTCGATCTGGTGCGTGGCCGTCCGGGGCCACGCTCGACGTTGGCCGCGACAACAACGGCAACACCAACGCCACCGGCCGCTAGGTCAACGCGATGATCGCGTAGGCCACATGAGGTCGCGCGCATGAGCACGCGATACGAGCATTCGATCGCGCACGCCGCGCTCGTGGAGCCATCGCGACCGTGGTGCCGGCGTCCGCGAACACGACGACGCTTTTCTGGATCCGCGCCGTCCTGATGGAGTCGGCGGCGCAAGACTTCGACGGGCGGTACGAGCTGGGTCGATGTGAGCGCGAGGCCACGAGAGATGACGTCTGTCTGCGTTTTCAGATCCCGATCTCCGCGGACGCGTACCCACTCGCTGCTCAGTGAGCGGGCGTCGCCGCCCCGGGACGATGCGCACGTCGTTTTCCGAACCGGGTCGCTGCCCACCCACGTCGTGCACTGCCGGCTTTGTTGCGGCTCTCCGCGTTCACGCCCCGAACGCTGCATTTTCCGACTCTCGTCTGTGCCGCTCTGCGACGCGCACGCGGAGATCACGGCCAACTCGTCGCACAACGAGAAAGGCCACGCTGCGAATCGCTTCGCGACGTGGCCCCTCTCGGAACATCGAGAGCGGAGCGCGCATCCGCGCTCTCGCTCTCTTCATCATGCAGTGACAGGCGGGCTTCCGCCGCCTCGCGGGCCCGCCCCCGCGCCGTTCGTCACGGCGGGATGGGCTTCGATGGCCGATCCCGTCGTCGTCGGCGGCTTCCGCTTCGCGCCGGAGCGCGGGCGGTCGGGGATGATCTCGTGGATGTGCGCCTCGTTCATCCCCTCGGACTTGAGATCGCGCTTGGTCGCGGCCAGGCCCGCCTGAAGGCCTCGCACCAGCGCGTAGTACACGCGCTCGAGCATCTGATCGTGCACGGCCGGGCCCGAGTGGGCAGAGACAGCAGCTGCGATCGCGGTGCGCTGCGCGCTGATCTTCGCAGACCACTCGGTCGCGAGCTCCGCGCTGATCCGCGGGTGCAGGCCGCGGCCGAGGAGGTCGACGAGCACGCCCAAGCGGTCGGCGAACGACTCGACCGGGCCGTCGATGTATGCGCTCGCGCCACCCGGGAAGAGGAGGTCGAGCTGGGAGTCCAGCGCGGGGCGGCCCACGCGGTTCCAGAGCACGTCGTAACACTCGGCCACGACGGCGCTGGCGTGCGCGACGGCGACGTCGCGAGTGGCGCGCAGAGACAACAGTGTCTCGGCGAGCGCGCGGCGGTCGATGACGAGCGCCGCGATCAGGCCGAGGATCCGGCCCAGACGGAGATCGACGATCTCCTGCGTGCGGCTGCCGAGCGCCGCCCCCTTCTCGTGGGCGAGCTCTGCATCCCGAAGGATGTCGTCGGCGCTCGCCGTCCGACTGATCACCGTACCCATAGGAACCTCCACACAGTGGCCGAGGAGGGACATTCCTCCTGGGCTGTGTGGGTCATCGGCCGCTCGATCCGCGCGTTGCCTACGGAGTCCGCCGATTCGGTGGAGATTGCTCACAGATGGATGCGGAGGGATGCAGATCTGGCGCTGCCTGGCGAATGCTCGCGTCTTCGCTTGCGTGGCGCCCCCCCCCCATGTGGCACGGTGTCTCAGCTCACTCCCGCGAGCGCACGCGATGACACTCACCACGACGGCACCCGCGCGTTCGATGCTGATGGAGCGTTCTTGGGTGCTGCTCGTCGAGGATTGCGTGTGGTTCGCGCGCATGCTCATCGAGCGCCTCGGGCTCGCGGGCGTGATCGATCACGTCGAGACCGTCGCCGCCGCGCGCCACGCGCTCGAGCGGCGCGATTACGGGCTCGTGATCCTCGACGTCCGGCTGCCGGACGGACGCGGGCTCGAGCTGATGGAAGCCCTGGCTCGGACGAAGTCGCGCCCGGCGATTCTGGTCTGCACCGCCCACTTCGACGCGGCCGACAACGTCTACGCCACCAAGCTGGGAGCCCAGTACGTCGTGAAGCTCGGTGGGGAAGACATCGTCGCCCCAGAGCTCGTCGAGGCGCTCGGCGCGATCATCGTGCGCGTGGCACGTCGGCGGCGCCCGCTCGTCGAGCGCCTTCTCGCCACCGCGCGCACGCTGGCGACCCGAGCGGGGCTCACCACCACGCAAGCGCTGGTGCTCGAGCTGATCGCGCTCGGCGCGGACCGCGACGAGATCGCCGCGCAGAGGGGCATCGGTCTCGACACCGCGAAGAACCACATCAAGGCCGTGCTGGCTCGCGTCGAGCGCATCACGCACGCGTGCTCCACGGCCGCGCTCATGCTGTGGATCATGCGCCGCTCGTTCGCGGAATCGCTCGGGGAGCGCTGAACGGTTCTCACTCGGAGCTCTTCCGCTTCGCGCAGGCGATCACGTCGTAGGAGGCGCGACGCGATCGATCGCGGGCCGAAACAGATCGAGCGCACCGCCGAGCACGGGCGCGCCGTGGGACGGCAACACGTTCGCGAAGGGAAGGCCGAGGATGCCGCGCATCTGCGCGAGCGGTGGCTTGCCTTGCTTGAACCAGCCGGGGCCGACGTTGTGGGGCTTGAAGAAGCCCATCATCCGCATCACCGGGCGCGCAGCCCAGTTGAAGTACGCGTCGGGCGCGGCCCAGTTCTGCAGGCAGTCGCCCGCGACGATCACGCCACCGTGGCGCGAGAGCATGAGCAAGCCCTCGGGCGGAGTCGACTCGATGCGGTAGAGCGACGCGCCCTCGAGGGGGAGCTTCGTGCTCGCATCGATCTCGATGTGCGGCGTGAAGTACGTCTCGGGGTTGCTCGTCGAGAAGCCCGCCGTGTAGCGCTGCCCCGACACGGCCCAGACCTGCGCGCCATAGCGAGCGGCGTAGAACGGATCGTCCATGCCGTGGTTGGCGGCGAGCCGGATCACGTCGGTGACCTTGCCGAGCTTGTCGAGCGCCGCGATCCCGACGTCGTCGAGCCGCACGCTGTTGATCACGATCAGTCGCTCGCCCTCGCGGATCACCGTCATGTTCCGGCTCGCTCGCATCGGCAGCGGGCCCGGGAATGCGATCGTGCCCGTCACGAAGAAGACGTCGGGGAGCACCTCGCGGAGCTCCCCATGAGGGAGCGCGGGCGGATGGGGGCGAGTGACGAGCGGCATGCGCGGACGCTAGCGCGAGCGGGGGCCGCTGACAGCCTCGCCATGTTCTTCCTGCGATAGAGTGAGCAGGTGCGCACTGCCTCGCTCGCTGCGTTCGGCTTCCTGCTCGGATGCAACACCGGGATCGACCCGACGGGCGTGGATGGATCGGCGCGCGACGCGAGCGCGCGGGACGCCTCGAGCGTCGATGTCGACCCGACGGCGCCGGACGGATTCGCCCACACGACGGATGCTTCGATCGGCTGCCCCGTCACGCTCGCCTCGCCGCTGACGTTCACCCTCGCTCACGGCGCGTTTCCCGGCAGCGGCCATCCCGACGTCGCCGTTCACGTGCCCGCGGGATACGACGCGTGCGCACCTCAGGGCGCGATCGTGTACTTCCACGGCTTCGACAACTGCGTGCTCAACACCATCGGTGCGGTGAACACCGCGTGCACGAGCGGCGGCAGCACGCGCACCGCGCATCACCTGATCGAGCAGCTCGATGCAGCGCACGTGAACGCGATCCTGATCGCCGTCGAGGTGGCCTACGACCAGGCCAGCGGCGCGACAGGGACGCTCTCGAACGACGGTGGCTTGTCGGATCTCTTGAACGAGCTCCTCGACGGTCACCTCGGTGCGATGCTCGGCCGACCCACGTCGTTGGCGGACTTCGATCGCGTCGTGCTCGCCAGCCACTCGGGCGGCTACACCGCAGTCGCGCGCGCGCTCGATCGCGGCCACGTCCCCCACGTCCGCGAGGTGATGCTCTTCGACTCGCTCTACGGCGAGCTCCCCGTCTACCGCAGCTACACCGTGACCGAGCTCGCTCGATTCGATCCAGGCGGCACCACGCCGCTTCGCTTCGCGATGGTCTTCACCGACGGCGGCGGCACCGACACCAACTCGCGCAGCCTCGCCCGCGAGATCGAGACGGGTCTCTCGACGCTCGGCCACCCGGAGTGGCTACTCTTCGACGACACCACGACCACGCTGAACGCGGCCGCGTTCGATCATCCGATGATCGTGAAGCACAGCATGCTGAGCCACGACGGCGTCGTGCTCTATTACTTCCAGCGCTTCGTCGCGGCCGTGGGCTTCGCGCCGCTGCCGTGAGCTCGCCCGACCGGAGGCGTCCGCCACGCGGACGCGACACACCTGTGTCGGCCCGGCTTCGCCGGGCACTCCGGTCGATCAGTGAACGAGCAAGTCGTTCGCGGCGAGCCAGCGCTCGGCCTCGATCGCGGCCATGCAGCCGGTGCCCGCCGCCGTGACGGCCTGTCGGTACACGTGGTCCTGCGCGTCGCCCGAGGCGAACACGCCGTCGATGTTCGTGCGCGTCGTGCCGGCCACCGTCTTCAGGTAGCCGGTCTCTTCCATGTCGAGCACGCCCTTGAAGAGCTGCGTGTTCGGCTCGTGACCGATGGCGATGAAGAGGCCCTGCGTCGGATGAACGAGCGTCTCGCCATTGAGGAGGTTCTTCACGCGGAGCCCCGAGATCGTCTCCTGATGGCCCGTCCCCGTCGCGAGCACTTCAACGACCGCGACGTCGAGCATCCACTTGATCTTGGGATGCTTCTGCGCGCGCTCGAGCATGATGCGCGAGGAGCGGAACTCCTTGCGACGATGCACGATCGTGACGCTCTTGCAGAGGCCCGCGAGATAGAGCGCTTCCTCCATCGCCGTGTCGCCGCCGCCCACCACGCACACGTCTTGGTTGCGGAAGAAGTAGCCATCGCACGTGGCGCACGCGCTCACGCCCTTGCTCTCGAGCTCTTTCTCTCCCGGCACGTGCAGCCACTTGGCCTTCGCGCCGGTCGAGATGATCACCGCGTTCGACTGGAACGAGCGATCGTCGTCGCAGAACGCGGTGAAGGGGCGCTTCGTGAAATCCACGCGCACGACGTCGGTGCCCGACACGATCTCGGTGCCGAAGCGCTCCGCCTGCGCCTTCCACTTCGCCATCAGATCGGGGCCGGTGATCCCCTCGGGAAAGCCAGGGTAGTTCTCGACCGTGGACGTGATCATCAGCTGACCGCCCGCGATGCCGCCCGTGATCATGCCCTCGATGCAGATGGGCTTGAGGTTCGCGCGCGCCGCGTAGACGGCAGCCGTGAGGCCAGCAGGGCCCGATCCGATGATGACGACATTCCGGACGGGAGAATTGCGAACCGAGCTCATGAGCAGGACCTCCGGGGGGAGGCGATTCGTGGAGCACGGCGGCCGGATTGGCAAGCGGCGCCCGGTTTCTGGACGATCTCGGCCTTCCGCGCCGATTCTCGGGCTCCGTGCTCGCCGCGCGCCGATACCTCTGTCTCTACGCCCTCGCGATCAGCGCGCTGGGTGGGTGCGAAGAGGCACACGAGGCCGACCTGCTCGACATCTCGTCGGTCGGTCCGACCGAGCTCGATCCGGGGCATCCGCTCGTGATCGAAGGCGGGCCCTTCGCGATCCACCACGCCGTGAGCGTTCGCTTGGTGGGCGAGCTCGCACGTCCGTTCGTGGCTCCCGAGGCGATCGCGGAGGACTTCGTCGCGCAGGCCGTGAGCGAAGATCGCATCGAAGTGAGCCTCTCCGAGCACACGCTCCGCGAGCGCTTCGGACGCGCCACGTTCCACGGCCGTGTCGAGGTGCGCGAGGACGCGCTCTGGGAAGGCACACCCGGTGCGGTGCTCGGCCGCGAGAGCGGCGTGGTGATCGACCTCGTGCCGCCGCGCGCGATGGACTCCTCGGATCGATCGCTCGACCACGTGCTGGGCGTCACCTGGATGCACGAGAGCGAGCGCGGACTCGGCGTCGCGAGCGTGGAGCCGGACAGTCGCGCGGCGATGCTCGGGCTCGCGCCAGGGGATGTACTGGTCGGCGAAGGCGACGCGAACTTCGTTCCGGGTGACGCGCCCGTCGTACCGCTCGAGGCCACGACGCTGAGTCTGGTGGTGCTGCGCGAGGGCGAGCCCGCGCGAACCGTCGCGTGCATCGTGGGCGATCGGCACGAGGACGACGCGGCGCGCGACCTCGCACGGCTCGCGCAGCTCGCGATCGTGCTCGTGTGGATGGCGCTGCTGCGCGCGCTGCCCCTCGTCTCGCTCGACTACGCGGCGCCTCGTCCGGCCTCGGCGTTGACGCGCCCGTCCGTCGCGCTGCTCGCGCGCGCGGCGTGCTCGCTCGTGCTCGCGTTCGCGATCGTGCGCGCGTTCGCGGCGGGCGCCGTGCCCTCGGTGACGCTGCTGATCGCGGCCATCGCGGGTCTGCGCGCGGCGCTGCGCTTCGCCGACACGCGCGGCGACGTGCGAGCGCTCCCCCTCGCGGCGCTCTCGAGCCTCGGTCTCGCGGCGGGCCTGGCGGCGCTCCCCATCGCGCAGGGCACCGCCGATCTCGCCGCGCTCAGCCGCGACGGATCGCCGAGCCCGCTCGAGTGGCCGCTCTTCGCGCAGCCCGTGGGCCCCATCGCCCTCGCGCTGATCGGTGTGAGCTTCGCCACCACGCGCATGCGCACGCGCACGGCGGCCGCGGCCGATGATCTGCTCGCGCTGGGCATCGCCTCGATCGCCGTGGTCGAAGGCACCGGCCTCGCGCCGACGGGCCGCGCCGGCGCGGTCGCACTCTCGGTCTCGGTCGCGCTGGGCGCGTGGCTCCTCGGACACGTGCGCGGACGAGCTCCGGCCTGGCCCGCAGCGATCGCGATCGTCGCGCTGACGCTGCTCGGTGCCGCGTCGCTCGGGGCATGGACGTTCGCAGATCCCTCGACGCTCGCGCGCACGACGGCCGCCGAGACGGTGCTCGCGATGAGCGTGGTGCTCGCGGCGTTCGTCGCGCAGCGCGCGCTGACGCCGAGGATCGCGGCGCGTAGCCAGTTCGCGCTGCTCTAGCTCGGCCCCCGACGACCACGCGCTCTTCTTGGACGTGGGCGCGAGGTCTGACCGGCATGCTTGCTGGCGTCGGATGCCGTTTCCGAAGTCGGCGCCGTGCCGCGACGCGCAACTTCGCGTTCTGCCTCAGTAGCGTTCATCCCGGACTGCGCTCTTCGCGGGCTCGACATCGAGTACGCTGAGATGGAGGAGTCCCGATGCAGCGGACGCTCGTGCTCGTGGTCGCCGGCGCCTCGCTCCTCGCGTGCGAGGTCGGGACACCCGTCCGCGCTTGCCCGTCGCTCGTCGTCGGCGAGTGGACGTGGTTCGGCGTCATCGGTCCACCCGGCAGTGCGCAGCCGGGCGAGTGGGTTCGCCTCTATCATCCCGGCGACGAAGAGTACGGCGACACCTGGTTCGCGACGCCGACCGGCTCGTTCGCGTTGCGCGCCGCCGGTCGGACGCGCCGCGGTGAGCAGCCGGAGGCCGTGCTCGAGCTCGTGCGTTCCGGCGTGCGCTACAGGGTGCGACCGGGTCCGAGCGAGGCGCTGATCGAGTACGCGGCCGGTTCGCGCCCCGTGATGCAGACGGGGCCCGCCGAGATGACGTTCACCGGTTGGCTGAGCAGCGAGCGCGCGTCGACGCCGATCGCGGGCGCGTGGGTCGTCGACTGGACCACCGGCGAGGTCGACTGGATCGATCCGCCGCCGAGCTTCGGTACGCCGTTCAGCGTGACGATGCCTGGCGGACTCCACCACTGCCTGACGATCTACACGGAGCACCGAGACGACGGAACCGGAGGGTGCTGGTGGCCCCGCGGCGGGGGCTGCCTCTGTCATCGATGTACCGTCGCCGAGGAGCGGGCAGGCACGTGCCACGAGGAGCCACCGCAGAGCTCCGTGGGCCCGCACTTTCCTTGCGGCTGCAACTCGATGCCGCCCGCGGATCCCTCGCATCCGCCACGCGAGCCGCTTCCGGTGGACGAGCGCCACGATCCGCCGCCGCCACCACACTCGTCCCCGCCGAGGGGTCCGCCCGATCCGGATCGCGGAGACGACATTCCGGTCGGCGCGCCCCCTCCGATACCCGAGGACGCATGGACGCCGCCGATGGACGCGTGGCACCCGCGCCTCGACGGAGGGATTCCGATATGAGGCGCGCGCCGATCGTGCTGTGGGTGCTCGCGAGCGCATGCGCGCCGGCCGACGCGGGCTACGCATACATCCCATGCGCGTCCGACGCCGATTGCATGGGCCGCGCCGCGTGCCACGCGATCGTGTGGCGAGGCGGCTCGGGAGACCTCTGCACGGCGACGTGCACGGGCGAGAGCAGCTGCCCGCACTCGGGACGCTGCCTCGACGTGATGCTGAGCGGCTCGTTCCTCTGCTACGCGCCCTGCACCGTCGACGTCGACTGCCCGATGAGCTTCGTCTGTCAGCCGGTGACGACCGGCGGATCGGTGTGCCTGCCGGGGCCCTGACGCGCGCCGTCTTCGGCAAGCCCCTCTCGCGCGCAGCGTTCGTCGACACGCCGTCGCGCGGGGCCTGCCCCGATTTCACTCCGCCGCGAGCGGGCGCCGCGTCATCCAGACGCCGTGCTGATTGCAGCGGGCGCGCGCGCTCAGCGTGGCGGGCGCGTGCACCACGATCGGCAGGCGCACGATCGGATACGACACGTCGGTCGTGAGATCCACGACCGCGACGCGACGCTCGTCGAGGCAGATCTCGATCCAGTCGATGTGGTGCGCGGCGATCATCTCGTGCGGATGCAGGCCGATCTGCACGACGAGATCGAAGGGACGCCCGAGATGCACGCGGCGCGGGAGCGTGAGCACCGGGACGTGCGAGCGCTCTTCGTCGGTGAGCGACTCGGGATCGGCGGGCTCGCGTCCCGTCGGTGCGCCCGTACCCGACCAGTCTTGTCGCGTGATGCGCGTCTGCGCGTGCGCGAGGCGGCCGATGGGGAGCGTCGCGAGCGCCGCGAGCGAGCCGTGCACGAACGCGCGCCGTTCCATCGCCGCAACCATAGAAGAAGAGGTGCGCCGGTGCTGCCGAGATCAGCCAGTGCGGCGCACGTGTCGAGCGCGGCACGCGGCTCGCATTGAGCGCGCTCGCTGCGCCGCGCTGTGCCGTGCAGCCCGAGGAATCGATCGATGCGCGCTGGAATCGGAGTCGGAGTCGCCTTGCTCGCGGTGACCGTCGCGGGATGCGCCATGGACCACGGGCGATCGGGCGACGCCGGGATCCGCGGGGACGCGCCGCTGCCCGTGAGCTGCCACGCCGGCGATCCGCCCCCGACCGATCAGCTCTGCTTCGAGGTCGCTGGGAACCACATCTGCGGCGACGTCGCGACGCGCCCGGTCTGCGTCGACGACCACTGGGCTTGCGGCGGCCGCACCAGCTCGGATCTCAGCAGCTGCTGGTGCTGGGCCAACATGGGGCTGGGCTGCGTGTGCACGCCGGCGGGCTGGTCTTGCGTCCACGATGCCGGTGAGACCGACGCCGGACCGGCCCCGATCGACGCGGGCGACACGTGCCCCGACGATCCGTCCACGCTCGTCGGCACACCATGCACGAGCGAGGGGCAGTCGTGCGGCACGTGCCCGATGCCGTGCAGCGGCTTCTGCAACCAGGTCACGTGCATCGGTCACACGTGGCAGGGGCTCGAGCTCGGCTGCGCGGATCCGCTCTTCGAGTGTGGCCC
>JAYVCF010000302.1:0-9237 GCA_043750095.1 Deltaproteobacteria bacterium | reverse complement strand
CCAGGAGAACGTGCGCGGCGTGGACGTGTACGTGATCCAGCCGACCTGCGCGCCCGTGAACGACAACCTCATGGAGCTCTTGGTCACCGTCGATGCGCTCAAGCGCGCCTCGGCCGGCGCGATCACGGCCGTGATGCCCTACTACGGCTACGGGCGGCAGGATCGCAAGATCGCGCCGCGCACGCCCATCACCGCCAAGCTCGTCGCCGACTTGCTCAGCGCGAGCGGCGTCTCGCGCGTCGTGTCGATGGACCTGCACGCAGGCCAGATCCAGGGCTTCTTCAACGTGCCCTTCGATCACCTCTTCGCGATGCCGGTGTTCCTCGATCACCTCCGGCCCAAGCTCGCGGAGGGCTCGGTCTTCGTCTCGCCCGATGCGGGCGGTGTCGAGCGCGCGCGTGCCTACGCCAAGCGGCTCAAGGGTGAGCTCGCCATCATCGACAAGCGGCGCGCGAAGGCGAACGTCAGCGAGGTGATGAACATCGTCGGCGACGTCGAGGGCCGCGACTGCTTGATCGTGGACGACATGATCGACACGGCGGGCACGCTCACGAACGCGGCGCAGGCGCTCAAGGAGCGTGGCGCCAAGACCATCCTCGCCATGGCGACGCACCCGGTGTGCTCGGGCCCCGCGATCAAGCGCATCGTGGAGAGCGCGATCGAGCAGGTCGTGGTCACGGACACCATCCCGATCAGCGAAGAGGCCAAGGCGTCGGGTAAGTTCACGGTGCTCAGCGTCGCGCGCCTGCTCGGCGAGGCGATCAAGCGCATTCACAACTCCGACAGCGTCAGCAGTCTGTTCGTTTGACCTCGATCCATCGGACCTCGATACAAAAGCGTCGAGCCGGATGATCATCTGCTTGATCACTCGCGCGCCGCGCGCTAACCCGGCCGACTTCTCTCGGCGCGGATTGTTCGCACGAGATGATGATGATGGATCGGCCGGCTCCGCCGGCGCTCTTATCAATCGATGGAGGCGAGAGTTCGATGGAAACCCAGACGCTCAAGGCTGAGGTCCGCATGGCAGGCGGAAAGGGGCCCGCGCGTCAGCTCCGTATGCGAGGGCTGATTCCTGCGGTGTTCTATGGTCCGGGCAAGACGCCCGCGAACCTGACGGTGAGTCCCGACGCTGTCGTCGATCTCGTCGGCGGTGAGTTCGGACGCAATCAGATCGTCACGCTCGAGTTCGATGGTCAGACGGAGCTCGCGGTCGTTCGCGATCTCGAGGTCGACCCGCTCTCGCGCAAGGTGCTGCACGTCGACTTCTACTCCGTCGCGCGTGACCGCGCGGTGCGGGCGAAGGTGCCGTTCCTCACCAAGGGTCGCGCAGCAGGCGTCGCCGCCGGCGGCGTGCTTCGTGTGATCTACCGATCGCTGCCGGTGCTCGGCTCGCCCGACAAGATCCCGGCGAAGATCGAGATCGACGTGACGACGCTCGATCTCCACCAGACGATCCGCGTCAAGGACATCAAGGTCCCCGAGGGGGTCACGATCGCCTTCCCGCCCGAGCGGCCCATCGTCTCCGTCGAGACGAAGGAGAAGGAAGCGACGGACGAGGAGTTCTACGGAACGGTCGCGCCGGTCGCCGGTGCTCCCGTCGCCGGTGCCGCCCCCGTGGCAGGCGCAGCAGTTCCCGCGGCTGGCGCAGCGGCTCCGGCCGCTGGCGCGAAGGACGCGAAGGCTGCGGCCCCGGCCAAGGACGACAAGAAGAAGAAGTGATGTTCGTCGCGTCTCCGACGGCTCCTGTCTCGATCAGGCTCGCCGCCTGACCCTCTCCTAGGTCTGGGTCCAACGCGATGTGGCTCGTCGTCGGACTCGGCAACCCTGGCTCCTCGTACGCGCGGAACCGACACAACGTCGGTTTCCGCGTGCTGGAGCTCGTGGGGTCGCGCTGGGGCGCAGGCCCGATGAAGGACAAGTTCTCCGGCCTCTGGGCCAAGGCGTCGTTCGCAGGCGAGGACGTCGTCCTGCTCGCGCCGCAGACGTACATGAACCTCTCGGGCGAGTCGGTTCAGAAGGCGATGGCGTTCTTCAAGGTGCCGCTCGCCAACGTGCTCGTCATCCACGACGAGCTGGACCTTCCGTGGAAGGACGTGCGGATCAAGTTCGGCGGCGGCCACGCGGGCCACAACGGCATCCGCTCGATCATGCAGCATGCTGGCGCGGACTTCGCTCGCGTCCGGGTCGGCATCGGAAAACCCCCACGCGGCAGCACCGAATCGTGGGTGCTCGGCGATTTCGACACCCTCGAGAGCGCGGAGCTATCCGACGTGCTACATGCGGCGGCCCTCGCGGCCGAGGCGGTGCTCCAGCTGGGCGTCGAAGCGGCCATGAATAGGGTTCACGGCAAGGGTGATCGAGGCGCGAAAGCGCCGAAGGCAACCTGAGTCGCGAAGAGTCGCGGTGCTCATGGTGAGCGCGCGGCTGCCTCGCTCCGACGCCGGTCGGGGCCCGAATCGATTCGTCGATTCAGACCGAGAGGAAGAGAAAATGGCAGAAGTAGCTCAGTCCGCTCAGTACGCAGCGGTCACGCCCCAGAAGCGCCTCGCTCGCGAGTACGAGCTCGTCTACATCCTGACCCCGCAGGTCGATGCCGACGACGCCGAGAAGATCTCCACCCGACTCCAGGAAGTCGTCGTGAGGCTCGGCGGCAAGATCACGAAGGTCGACCAGTGGGGCCGACGCAAGCTCGCCTACCCGATCAACAAGGCGACGCGCGGCGTGTTCGTCTGCGTTCGCATGGTCGGCTACAACGATCTCGTCGCCGAGATCGAGCGCAACCTGCGCAACGCCGACGCGGTGGTCCGCTTCCAGACCGTTCGTCTGGACACCATCGTGGAAGCGCTCGACAAGGTCACCGTCGACCCCGAGCAGGTGAAGTTCGCTCGCATCGAGGCGCCGAGCCCCGACGAGCAGGAGCCCACCGTCGAGGAGCGCCTCGGCCTCAACGTCAAGCCGCGCGAGCGTCAGGACGACTACGGCATGGACGACGACGACATCCCGAACCTCGACGAGGTCCTCCCGCCCACGGACAGCCCGCCCGAGGGCGAAGCCTGACCACGACCCAAAGGCGTCGAGCTGGATGATCGCTCGTCGCCAAACGAATTCACTTCGATAAGGAGATATGAAACATGAAATTCGATGCGAAGCCGTCCATGGACGGCGGGCGTGATGGCGAGCGCGGCGGCCGTGGTGGCGGCGGCGGTGGTGGTGGATCGATGGGCGACGACGGGATGCGCCGTCGCATGGGGAAGAAGCGTGCACCGTCCTTCGTGGCGGGCCCGGACTTCATCTTCGACTACAAGGATCCCAACACGCTGCGTCATTTCGTCAGCGAGCGCGGCAAGATCGTCCCGCGCCGCATCACCGGGCTGAACGCGACGCAGCAGCGTCAGCTGACACAGCAGATCAAGCTCGCGCGCAAGATCGCGCTCCTCCCCTACACGACTGGCAAGTGAGGCGATCATGGCAGCGAACATCCAAGTCGTCCTGAAGGACGACGTCGAGAAGCTCGGAAAGTCGGGCGAGATCGTCAAGGTCAAGCCGGGCTACGCGCGCAACTTCCTGCTTCCGCGTGGTCTCGCGGTGGTGGCGAGCCGCGGCAACGTGGTCCAGGTCGAGCACGAGAAGAAGGTCGCCGTCGCGCGCGCGGCCAAGTTCAAGGCGGATCTCGGCGCGGTCGCCAAGACCCTCGAGGGCGTGGCGGTCGAGATCGCGGTCCAGGTCGGCGAGGGCGACAAGCTCTTCGGCTCGGTCGGCGTGAAGGACATCGCCGAGGCGCTCGAGAAGAAGGGTCAGAAGATCGACCGCAAGAAGATCCTGCTCGCAGAGCCCATCAAGGCGCTGGGCGAGTACACGGTATCGATCAAGCTGGGCTACGACGTGACGGGCACCGTGAAGGTGACCGTCGTGAAGCTGGCCTGAGGAAACGGGCAAGTGAGGGGACGGAGGCGGCCTGGGAAACCAGGCCGCCTTTGTTTTTTGGCGAGGAATGCAGGGGAAGAGCAGTTCCGCTGAGGAAGGCAGGAAGGCATGAACGGACGAGAAATCTTTTTTGGCGAGCATGCGGGGGAGAAGAGCAGTTCCGCTGAGGAAGGCAGGAAGGCATGAACAGACGAGAAATCTTCTTTGATCGTTCCTGGTTTCCTGCCTTCCTCAGCGGCCTGGGCAACCAGGTCGCCTTGTGTTTTTCTTGGCGAGGATGCAGGGGAGAAGAGCAGTTCCGCTGAGGAATGCAGGAAGGCATGAACGGACGAGAAATCTTCTTTGATCGTTCCTGGTTTCCTGCTTTCCTCAGCGGCAACTCTCAGCTCTTCGCCGCTTCCTGATTTCCTCGCCGTAGCTCGGCCAGCTCGCGCAAGAGCTGCTCCACGCGATCCAGCGAGTCCCCGGCGAGCTCCTGCGGGAACTTCCGTGTGAGCTTCATGTCGGGCGTGAGCCGCCAGGGGCTGTTCTTCAGCGCGACCTTGGCCATGACCTTCGCGGGGTCGAGGGGCGTGTCCTCGCGGAGGTGGAGCGTCACGCGCTCCTTGTTGGCCTCGCAGCCGAGCACGCGATAGGCACGCAGCGGAGCGCGGAGGCGCATGGCCCGGACGTAGGTCATCGCCTCGGGCGGAGGTGGCCCGAAGCGGTCCTCGAGCTCCGCGGCGATCTCGGCTACGTCGCTCTCGTCGTCGGCGCTCGCGAAGCGCTTGTAGAACGAGAGGCGCAGGCCCACGTCGTCCACGTACGTCTCCGGCAAGTAGAGCGGCGTCTCCAGCGTCAGCTCCGTCTCGACGTCGCGCACCAAAGGCTGGCCGCGGAGCTCGGCGACGGCTTCCTCGAGCATGCGCAGGAAGAGATCGAAGCCGACGCTGGCGAGCGATCCGCTCTGCTCGGCGCCGAGCACGTCGCCCGCGCCGCGGAGCTCCATGTCGAGCGAGGCGACCTGAAAGCCGGCGCCGAGCTCGCTGAAGCGCTCGAGGGCCTCGATGCGGGCGCGCGCTTCGTCGGTCAGCGCGGAGCTCGGCGGCGTGATGAGGTAGCAATACGCTCGCTCGCGCGCGCGGCCCACGCGCCCACGCAGCTGGTAGAGCTGTGCGAGGCCGAACGAGTCGGCGCGGTCGATGAGGATGGTGTTCGCGCGCGGGATGTCGAGGCCGCTCTCGATGATCGCCGTCGCGCAGAGCACGTCGTACTTGCCCGCGACGAAGTCGCTCATGGTGGTCTCGAGCGCGTTCTCGCCCATCTGCCCGTGCGCGACCGCGAAGCGCGCCTCGGGCACCAGCGCCTGGAGCTTGGCTGCGCGCTCGTAGAGGCCCTCGATCCGGTTGTAGACGAAGAACGCCTGCCCGCCGCGCGCCAGTTCGCGCTGCAGCGCCTCTCGGAGCAGGTGGTCGTCCCAGCGCGTGACGAACGTGCGCACGGCGCGACGATCCGTGGGCGGCGTCGCGATGAGCGAGAGGTCTCGGAGCCCGCCTACCGCGAGCTGCAGCGTGCGTGGGATGGGCGTCGCCGTGAGCGTGAGCACGTCCACCTCGGTGCGCAGCTTCTTCACGCGCTCCTTGTGCGCGACGCCGAAGCGCTGCTCTTCGTCGACGACGAGCAAGCCCAGATCTTTGAAGTGCACGTCCTTGCTGAGGAGGCGATGCGTGCCGATGACGATGTCGACCTTGCCCTCCTTCATCCCGGCGAGCGTGTCGGCCTCCTTCTTCGCGTCGATGAAGCGCGAGAGTCCTTCGATCCGCAGCGGGTAGCTGCGCATGCGCGCCGAGAACGTCCAGAGATGCTGCTGCGCGAGCACCGTCGTCGGGCAGAGGACCGCGACCTGCCGACCGCTCATGGCCACGCGGAACGCGGCGCGGATGGCGACCTCCGTCTTTCCGAAGCCGACGTCGCCGCACACGATGCGATCCATCGGCTGATCGCCCTCGAGATCGGTGAGCACCTCTTCGATGGCCTTCTGCTGGTCTGCCGTCTCTTCGAAGGGGAACGTCGCCTCCAGCTCCGCGTACGCGCGATCGGGGGGCGGGAGCGGGGGGCGCTTCGTCGCGGCGCGCTCCGCGTAGAGGCGCAGCAGCTCGTCCGCCATCTCTTGGACGTGCTTTCGGACCTTCGCCTTCGTCTTGCTGAACGTCTGCCCGCCGAGGCGATCGATCTTCGGCGTCTGCCCCTCGGATCCGGCGAACTTCTGGATCTGGTGCAGGCGCGTGACCGGCAGAAAGAGTCGGTCGCCGCCCGCATACTCGACGACGAGCACCTCGACCGAGAGCGGTGTCTGCCCGCGCAGCACCTCGAGCTGCGACTGACCGAGCGCCTTCTTCTCGAGCCCGAGGTAGCGCCCGACGCCGTGATCGACGTGCACGACGAAGTCGCCGCGCTGGAGCTCGCGCAGGTCCTCGAGGAACGCCTTGCCCGCGCCGCCCGTGCGCTTCTTCTTCTGCTTGGCGCGATGGGCGCGCGTGCCGAAGACCTCTTCTTCGGTCACGAGCACGAGGCCCAGCGTCGCGAGGACGAAGCCGCTCGCGACGCCGCCGATCACGATCTCGACGGCCCCCGGCGGCCGCTGTCGCAAGAGCTCGGGCGAGAACGGCAGCGCCGCGCCCGCGGGCTTGAGCTCGTACCCGCGGAGCAGCGATCCCAAGCGCTCGGCCTGCGTTCGCGTTCGCGCGGCGATCATCACGCGCATCCCTGCGTCGAGCCACTCGCGCGCGCGATCGGCCAGCGGGGCCAGCGCGTCGTCCCGGCCGCGACCGGCTCGCTGCTGACCGAGCGTCGCCACCAGGAGCGCGTGGTCCTCGCCTCCGAGCGTCATGAGGTCGTCGGCAGACACGGACTCCAGCGCCGCAAGCGCCGAGGCGCCTTCTTCGGGCGCGCCCAGCGTGGCGATCCGATGGATGACCGTGAGAGGTCGCGACGCGAGCCCGCGCGCCAGCGTGCTCTCATCGACGTAGAGCGACTCGATGGGGAAGGCCGGAGACTTCGCGGTGTCTTTCGCGGCCCGGTCCGCGCGCGCGGCGTCGAGCTCTTCGTGGAGCGCCGTGGCGACGGCGGCCGGATCGAGGATCGCGAATCGCGCGCTCGCCGGCAGGCAGTCGAAGATCGACTCGAGCGCGTCGTAGAACGCCGGTAAGAGGCCCTCGATCCCGAGCACGAGCCGGCCGCTCTCGAGATCCTCGAGCAGCGCCTTCGTCGCGCGCGTGGGCAGATCGATGCTCTCGCAGAGGTCGCGGATCTTGCCGCGCGCCACGGCGATCTCGCTCGGGCCCATCATCGCTTCGCGCGCCGGGTGCAGCGTGATCTCCGTCGTCGTGCGGAGCGTTCGTTGGTCTTCGGGGTCGAAGACCTTGATCGAGAGCACGAGCCAGTCGTCGAGCTCGATGCGCACCGGAAAGCGCGCGTTCGCGGGGAACACGTCGATCAGCGCGCCGCGCACGGCGAACGTGCCGGCGTCCTCGACGACCGGGACGCGCAGATAGCCGCCCTCGCTCAACGTGCGGACGAGCTTGTCGCGATCGAGCTCCGACTCCGTGCGCACGACGACCGAGCGACGCGCGAGATCGGCCCGAGGTGGGACGCGTCGGGCGAGCGCGGCCGCGGGCACGACGAGCGCGCGAAACGGCAGAGCGTGCGCGAGATGGAAGAGCGTGGAGAGCCTCTCCATCGCGGCGCGTCGATCGGGCGCGACGTCGGCGAAGGGTGTCGTGTCGCTGCTCGGGAAGACCAGGACCGAGCGGCTTCCGTCGCCTTCGCTCGCGTCCGCGTCGATCTCGCCGAAGAAAAACGAGAGGTCCGTGGCGACGTGACGCGCGGCCTCGGCGTCCGGGGTGACGACGATGAACGGGGCCTCGTTCGTCGCCGCGCGGCTGATCATCAGGGCCGCCGCCGAAGGGGGCAGCCCGGCCAGATCGGCTCGCGTCGCGCTCCGAAGCGCCGCCAGCGCCGCGTCGAACGTCACGTTCGCGCGTGAGAGACCTCCGAGAACGGGCGTCGACGCTTGCGGCTCGTCCACGGCGCGCGGGACATAGCAGGGCACCGGGAGAATGCCCGCGCTCAGCCCTTGCGACGCGGGAGCGGGACGAGCATCGACACGCGCTTCTGCACCTCGGCGTACGCCGGCCGCCGCTCGAGCGAGCGCTTCTCCATCATGGGGATGCTGCCGAAGACGAAGAGGGCCGCCATGGCGACGGGGCCGATCACGCAGGCCCAGGCGTCGAGCCCGCTCGCTGCGAGCGCGAACAGATAGAGCCCCGTCCAGAAGCTGATCTCGCCGAAGTAGTTCGGGTGCCGCGAGTAGGCCCAGAGGCCTTCTTCCATGATCGCGCCCGAAGCAGGAGGCGTCGAAGACGCGATGACCGCGCCCGAAGCCGAAGCGCGCGCCCGGTAGCGACGCAGCTGCTCGTCGGCAGTCGCCTCGATCGCGATCGCGCCCGCAGTGACGAGCCCCGCGACCACGTCCATCACGCCGAGATCGTTCGTGCCGGTCGCGATCGCGGGGATGAGCGAGAGCGAGCCCACCCAGACGAGGAAGGCGGGGAACAGGTGAATCGCGGCGAGGCTCGCCAGCCAGTAGAGCTTGCCCGTGCGCTTCTGGATCTCGACGTAGCGCCAGTCCTCGTGCCCCGGCCCGCCCCAGGATCGGATCCAGTTCACCGTCAGCCGGATCGACCAGATGCACACCAGCACGGACACGATGCCTGCGCGCAAATCGGATGCGCCCGGTTGCTGCTCGGACACGAGCCAGGCGCAGGTGAGCACGGGCGCGACCATCCAGTACGGATCGAAGTAGCTCGAGTTGCGCGCGATGAACGAGCCCGCGAAGCAGATCAGCGTCATCACCAAGCTCGCCCAGCCGAGCGTGCCGGCGAGTCCGAAGGGCGCGGTCTCGGCTGCGTAGAGCGCCGCACCACCGGCGAGCACGTAGACGAGCGAGACGAGCGCGAAGCCCGTGGCCTTGGACTGAGTGGCGGACACGGCCGTAATCTATCAGGCGCGCTGGGCTGGCGCGTGCGAAGCGTCGTGCGCTGCGAAGCGGACGACCCCGATCGAGATCACGGCGCGGGCGTCGAAGCCGGCGCGGCCAGCTGCTCTGCGGCCGTCGCCTCGCGCTCGCGGTGCAGCGCATGAAGCAAGGTCGCGCGCAGCGAGTGGATCTCGGCAGCACGCTCGGGAGCGAGAAGGAGCCACGTGTCGGCCTCGTAGAGCGCGTCGGCGGGGCGTGCTCGTCGTGCGTAGCTTCGCGCCAGAAGCTCGTGCCCG
>JAYVCF010000301.1:0-15959 GCA_043750095.1 Deltaproteobacteria bacterium | reverse complement strand
CGATCATCTGCACGCTCGGGCTCGTCGGCCGCGGGTCCACGCGCGCGAGGAAGCCGTCGCGCGAGCTCATCCACACGATGCCCCAGGGATCGATCGCCGCCGCGTAGGGCGCGAACGCGGGCGTCTCGATGCGTCGCAGCGTCGAGCCCGTGGCCCCATCGAGCTCGAGGATCGCCTCGCCGCCGAAGAGGCCCACCCAGGCGTTGCCTGCGCCGACGCCGTCGAGCCCTCCGCCGTCGATGGCGAGCGCGCGCGGGATCTCGTTCACCGCGCCGATCGGGACGGTGAACAGCACGCACTCGTCGTCGGCGATGACGTCGCTCGGCCCAGTCGAGGTGCGGATCGATCCGTCGTGATCGCGGTCCACGCATCGCGAGGGGTCGCTCGTGATCTTGGTCGCCGTGCCCTGCCCCTCGAAGGCACGGTTGAGCACCCAGACGTCCTGACTCCAGTCGACGGCGACGCGGCTCGGCTCGTCACCGCGAGGCTGGCCGAGCACCGTGGTGTAGCGAGCCACCTCCCTCGCGCTGGCAGCGTCGATGCGGGAGAGCGTCCCGTCGGCGCTGTTCGCAGCCCAGACCGTGGCGCTCGCGAAGTCCTGGTGCGCGAGCGTGAGCTCGCCGATCTGCGTGAGCGCGAGGCGATCGCTCGGCGTGAACGGCGCGTCGCTCTCGCCCCAGACGCCGCCTCGGCAGTGCGCGTCGCAGCCGCCGCAGGGGCTCCGCGTTCCTTCGTCGGTGCGGCCGTCGCAGTCTTGGTCGATGGCGTCGCACACCTCGAAGCTCGGCCCCACCTCGCCCATGCAGAGGCCCCAGTGGCTGCCCAAGCAGATCGCGTGGCCGCTTCGACAAGGGCCCGCGCCCGCGATCGCTTCCGGATGAGAGGTGCAGGGGGTGCTCGCACCCGCGAGACAAGGACAGCCCGTCGCCGCTGGGTTCACGTCGCAGTCAGGCGGCGGGACGGCGTTGCAGTCCACGTTGCGCGCTGCGTTGGTCGGATCGCAGTCGGGACCGAGCGCGCATCCCTGCCCGTAGTGGTCGCCGTCGGCGTCGTCACACGTGCCGCCACAGGCCGACGCAGAGCCGAGGAGGCCGACGAACCATAGAAAGCAGAGCGACCGATCGCGCACCACGCACCAAGGATCGTACTCGGCGGGCGGGAACCCCGCGACCTCTACGTGGTCCAGGACATCCATGGACACGACCACGGCTCCGGCGTCGGGTTTCTCGCGGCCTCGGGTCCGCGCTAGTACTGCGCGACGCATGAAGGCGCTGGTGCTCGGGGCGACGGGTTTCGTCGGAGGTGCGATCGCGCGGCGGCTCGTGGCGCGCAAGGACGACGTCACGCTGCTCGTGCGCGACGAGTCACGCGTCGCGATCGAGGGCGAGACGAAGAAGCGAGTCGGATCCGTGCTCGATCCGAATGCGATCGCCAAGGCGGCCGCGGGAGCCGACGTGATCTTCTGCGCCGTCGGTGCGCCGTCGGGAGCGGGCGCGCGCGTGTATCCGTGGATCTACGTGGCAGGCGTCGAGAACGTGATCGCCGCCGCGCGCCATGCCCATGTGCCTCGGGTCGTGCTCGTGACCTCGAGCGACGTGACGCTCACGAACCAGAGCCGCGTTCACTGGAACGAGAAGCGCGACATCGCCGAGCTTCCCTTCGGAGTTCGCGCGCAGTCGATACGCCTCGGTGAAGAGATCGCGCTCGCGCTGAGCGACGACCAGCTGAGCGTCAGCGCGATCCGACCCGGCTGGCTCTGGGGACCGGGCGATCACGCGGGCCTCGCCGAGCTGATTCGTGAGGCGAAGGACGGCGGCATCACCATGTGGGGCGAGGGAAAGAACCTCGTCGCGACGAGCTACATCGATCTCGTCGTGGACGCGGCGATCGCCGCGGCGAAGTCACCGCAGTCCGGTGGTCAGGCCTACTACGTAGCCGACGCGGAGTTCCTCGAGCTGCGCGAGTGGCTCGCCTCGCTCGCGCGCACGCTCTCGCTGCCGGCGGCGCGCAGCGGCACTCCGTTCTCCGTCGCGTGGGCGATGGCCACGATGCGCGGCGACGTCGTCACGCGCGAGAAGATGCTCCGCCGCGGCAAGCCCACCCTCTTCGACACGCAGAAGGCACAGGTCGAGCTCGGCGTCGAAGCCAAGGTCAGCGTGGACGCGGGCATGAAGGCGCTCGCGGCGTGGGTGAAGGAGCAAGGCGGCGTCGATGCCATCGCGAAGTGGACGCGCACGCTTCCGGACGCGGCCGCGGTCGAGGCCGAAGCGCGCGCCGCGGGCCTGGCCGAGCCGCCCAAGCCCACCCGGAAGTAGTCCGCGCTACTTCTTCGCGCTGCGGCGACCGAGCCAGAGCGTGAGCACGGTGTGCCCGCCGCCCCAGCCGAGCGCGAGCAAGAAGAAGAGCCCGCCGGTCCAGAGGTGATCGGTGGCGAGCAGGTGCGCGCTGCCCGCGAGGAGGCCCGCGACGACGAGCCCGCTGTAGAGGCGCCGCCCGATCACGTCGATCGCGCCGCCCGCCTGTGGATCGCGCGTGCGGATCTCGAGCCGGCCTTGCCGCAGATCTTCGAGGATCTCCTGCGACTGGATGGGGAAGTCGGTCGCGGCGACGCTGATGCGCGAGAGCGATCGAAGTAGCTCGGGCAGCATCCGCTCGGGCGAATAGCGCTGCGCGAGGAGCTTGAGGAAGTACGGCTTCATCTCGCGATAGAGATCGAAGTCGGGCGCGATCTCCTTGCCGACACCCTCCATCGTCATGATGGACTTGCCGACCATCAAGAAGTCGGGCGGGATCTCCAGGCCGTACTTCTGCGATCCGACGACGAGATCGCGGATGAGGCCGGAGACCTCGATCTCCTTGATGTGCTTGCCGAGGTACTTCTCGGAGAGGGTCGCGACCTCGGCCTCGAACGCCGCGCGATCCACCTTCTTCGTGGGTGTTCCGATCTGGAGCAGCGCATCGGCGAGGCCCCGCGGATCTTCTTGAACGGCGGCGACCATCAGATCGATCGTCTTGTCGCGCAGCTGCGGCGTGAGGCGACCGACGAGCCCTAGATCGATGAGCCCGATCACCGGCGCCTCGGGCGTGCCCATGATCAGGATGTTTCCCGGGTGCGGATCGGCGTGGAAGAAGCCGTCTTCGAAGATGCTCTTGATGGTGATGGTGAGCATCGCGCGCGTGATGGTCTCGCCGTCGAAGCCGTCCGTGATGGCGTCGTAGACCTTCTTGCCGGCGAAGTACTCGAGCGCGAGCACGCGCTTGCCAGAGTGACCTCGGTACACCTTCGGAAAGCGAACGAAGGGCATGCCCTCGAAGTTCTTCGCGAAGCGCGCGGCGTGATCGGCCTCGAGCATGAAGTCGAGCTCGGCGGTGATGGCGCGATCGAACTCGGCCACCATCTTCACTGGCTGGTAGAGGCGTGACTCGGGGACTGCGCGCTCGATCGCACCCGCGAGCAGGTGCAAGAGCTCGAGGTCGCGCTCGATCGTCAGCTTGATGTTCGGACGCTGGACCTTGAGGACCACTTCCTTCATCGCGCCGTCGTCGAGCTTGATCCGCGCGCGATGCACCTGACCGATCGACGCCGAGGCGAGCGGGGTCTCGTCGATCCACTCCACGAGATCGAAGATCGAGCGCGAGAGGTCGGCCTCGATGACGGCCTTGATCTCCGCGAAGGGAACAGGCGGAACGCGATCCTGGAGCTTCTTCAGCTCGACGATCACGTCGGGTGGGACGAGATCGGGTCGCGTGGACACGATCTGTCCCAGCTTCACGAAGCTCGGACCGAGATCCTGGACGACGAGCCGCACGCGCTCGCCGATGGTCTGGTTCTTCTGCGCCTCGGACTTGCCGGCGACGAGCGAGCCGAGCGCGGTGCGCCCCACGACCTCGCCGAAGCCGTGTCGCACGAGGACCCCGATGATCTGACGCAGGCGATCGAGATCACGAACCGTGGAGAGCAGGGTCGGCGCGGCCATCGCGGGCGAGCCTAGCAGGACAGAACGCACCTCGCGGCACGACGATTGCTCGCGATATTGGTGTGATGCGCGTCGCGACGATCGCTCTCTTGGTGGCTGGGTGCGGCGGTGCGGCGCCGCAAGAGTCCACGCTGGCGACGTATTCTGCTCGGCGGCCCGACGACGGAGCGGCGAGCGCGGTGCCGGCGTTCGGCGAGATCCGGTGGATCGACGTTGGGGCAGGAGTCCGCGACGTGGCAGCCTCGCCGCGACGCATTGCCGCAGTCATCGAGGACGGCACGATCGTCACCTTCGATCTCGCCAGCGGTGCGCGGACGACGGCACGACCCGCCGACGCCATCGCCGTGCCAGGGATGCTCTCGCTCTCGCCGGACGGGAGCTACCTCGCCGTCTGCGTCGGCACCGAGGTCTCGGTGATCGAGCTCTCGCATGGAACGTACGGCATCGCGTTCGACGACGTGCCGTGCGACGCGCCCGCGCTCTGGTCGCCCGATGGCACACGCCTCTACGCGGTCGGCCACGGTGGCGAGCTCGCCGCGTTCGACGTCGCGACGGGGCCAGTCCCCACCCGCGCGCGGCATCTCGAGGGCCCGACGTTCGTGATGGCCGACGGCTCGATCGTGTCCGAGAGCGACCACCACGTGCTCGTCATGGACGCCGCGATGACCACCATCGCGAGCTACACGCTCCCCGACCTCGGCGCGCAACACGGCTCGCCCGGCACGAGCTTCCTGCTCGAGCTCGTCGATCCCACGACGATCGTCTACGCATGCGGCGACGACTCGTACGATGTCGCGCTGGTCCACGCGGGTGTTCTCGAGGGCGCGGCCTGGCAGACGTCGCAGACCGAGCGCTGGCGATCGGCGGTTCCGCTCGACGGCGAGCGTGCGTGGATCGTCGTGCAGCGCGACGACGGAAACCTGGCGCGCGTGGTCCGCACGCGCACCGGCGAGTCACTGCTCGAGGTCCCCGACGTCACGGAGCTCTCGTCGGTGTCGGCCGACCGATCGACCGCGGCCGCGGTGGTGGAGACGCGCATCGCGGTCATCGGTCTGAACTGATGGCCGCGCTGCGATCCGCCCGCCCTCTACTCCCGTCGCGACGCTGAGGATCGCGACACTAAGGACAGGTCGCGGCGACGGTGAACGTGCGCGTCGTGTCGTTGAACATGCCGGGCACCGGGTTCCCGCCGACGTCGAGGAGCTCGAGACGAATCTCGTGGCTCCCGTCGCCGAGGTTCTCGAGCCAGTGCGGGACCCAGCTCGTGATGAGACCGCTGGTGCCGTCGATGGTGTAGCGAACGCGGAACGAGTCGGTGCCGAGCTCACCGTTCGCCATGAAGAAGTCGAGCAGCACGTGCTGGCCCGAGGGATTGCAGCCCTTGGGTCGGCTGAACGTGAGCAGCGGCGCGGTCGGATCGAACGCGAAGTCTGGCGTCGCGTGGCCGTAGTTGAACACGACGACCGCGAACGCACCCGCGTCCTTGACGGACTCGTGCTGCCCGCGGCTGGGGAACATGCGGAGAACGTGCGTGCCTTCCGCGAGCGGATGCCCGAGGCTCGTCTGCACCAGCGCCGCGAGATCGAAGGGCTCCGTCGCGCGCACTGGAATGTACGGCTCGTTGTCGACGATCACGTGCACGTGCGGGCCCGCGGGCGAGGCGAGCTCCCAGTGCTGGAGCGTGAAGCGCACCATCACCGCGCCGCTGCGGATCGTCTGACCCGCGCGCGGAGCCGTCACGCGGAGCGAGGGCATGACGCCCTCGATCGCGCCCGACATCCCCTGCACCACCATGGGAGGCGCGGGCGTGGGCGCCGCCTCTTCGGCAATGGGCTCGGGCGCCGGTGTGCCCGCGTCGGCCGACGCGAGCCCCATCTCGTCCGCGCTCGGATCCGTCGATGCGGTCGACGGATACTCCGCGCGTTCGCCGCCACCCCCACAGCCCGCGAACGCGAGCGCGATACCGAGAACGAGCGCCTGCTTCATGGATCCTCCGGATTCGGTTCAGACGAAGAAGTCGGGAAGAAGCTGCGCGCTCGGATCGACCGCGTACTTCGTGAGATCGGTGACGCCGACACTGCGCAGCACGTCGTCGTCGACGAGGAACTTCCCGCTGAGCTCCTTGTGCGGCGTCGTCAGGATCACGTGCGCGGCGTCGGCCATGATCTCGACCGTGCGCGAGCCGCGGATGCCCTCGTCCCCGCCGAGGATGTTCTTCACGGCCGCCGTCGCGATCGCCGTGCGTGGCCAGAGCGCGTTGAAGGCGATGCGCCCCGAGAACTCACCGGCCATGCCGAGCACGCACATGCTCATGCCGAACTTCGCCATCGTGTAGGCGACGTGTCCCTCGAACCAGCGCGTCTCCATGTTGAGCGGCGGCGAGAGGTTCAACACGTGCGGGTTCGGGGCCTTGAGCAGATGCGGGATGCACGCCTGCGAGCAGAGAAACGTGCCGCGCGTGTTGATGCCGTGCATCAGGTCGTAGCGCTTCATCGGCGTCTCTTGCGTGCCGGTGAGCGAGATCGCCGAGGCGTTGTTCACCAGGATGTCGATGCCGCCGAACTTCGCGACGGTCTTCGTGACCGCATCGAACACCGCTGCGTCGTCGCGGATGTCCACCTGGAGAGCGAGCGCCTTGCCGCCTGCCTTCTCGACATCCTCGGCGGCCGTGTAGATCGTGCCCGGCAGCTTCGGGTGCGGCTCGGTGGTCTTGGCGATGATCGCGACGTTCGCACCGTCTCGAGCGGCGCGAACGGCGATCGCGTGGCCGATGCCGCGGCTCGCGCCCGTGATGAACAACGTCTTTCCCTTGAGGCTCCCAGCCATCGCGTGCTCCTTCTCTCTCGAGGCGCGCGAGGTTAGGCCGAGCACTGCGCGGTGTCACGTGGACCCCGTGTACGATGCGCGGATGCGTACTTCTCTCTTTCTGGTCGTGGTCGCGTGCGTGATGGGCTGCGGCGGTGGCGCGAATCCCGCGAACGACTCCGGACCTGGGCACGACGCAGGTCCGCGCGCGGACACGGGACCCGCCATGGGCCACGACGCGGGGCCGATCACCGATGGCGGGCCGATCACGCATCCAGCCGCGACCTGCGGCGCGCCGATCCACCCCGTCGACACGTCGAGCCCCGCTCACGTCGTCGGAACCGGCAGCGCAGCCTCGTGCACCGAGACCGCGCTCCGCACGGCCGTCACGATGGGCGGCACGATCACGTTCGACTGCGGCGGCGACGCGACCATCACCCTCGCGACCGTGATCGACGTTCCGACCGATCACGACACGACGATCGACGGCGGCGGTCACGTCACGCTCGACGGCGGTGGGACCTCGCAGATCTTCTCGTTCAGTCACCCCGACTATCGACGCAACACCACGACGCTCACGCTGCAACACCTCACGCTCGCGCACGGACGCGCGATCGGAACGCACATGTTCGCGGCGGCGCCCGCGCCTTGTTCACAAGGCTTCTACGACGGCTTCGGAGGCGCTGTGGTCGTGCGCGACGGTACGCTGCACGTCTTCGACTGCACCTTCCTCGACAACCAGGCGGCCTCGCTCGGGCCGGACGTCGGCGGCGGTGCCATCTCGCTCAACGGCGCGCTCGGCGCCGTGGTGGTCGGCAGCACGTTCCGTAACAACCGCGGTAGCAACGGCGGCGCGATCCAGGTGTTGAACAGCGACCTCGACGTGTACGACAGCACGTTCGAGAACAACGTCGCCGAGGGCAACGGCGCGAACGGCGACGACATGTCGATGTGCGCGGTGATGGCGGAGACGCACCAGTACCAGGTCGGCAGCGGCGGCAACGGCGGCGCGGTCGTGATCGACGGCGGGTCGGACGGAATGCACACGTTCTGCGGCGTGGTGTTCCGCGGCAACGCAGGGGGCGACGGCGCGCTCGGCGGCGCCATCTTCCGCACGCCCGACGGCGCGAGGCAGACGACACTGATCGATCGCTGCCTCTTCGATGCCAACACGTGTCAGTCGGGCGGCGCGACGTACTTCCACAACAGCACGCTCGAGGTTCGCGCGAGCACGTTCCACGCGAACGTCGCCTCGCACGGCTGCGGCGCGATCCAATCCGACGGATCCCACTTCGACCTGGTCAACGACACCTTCAGCGACAACGTCGCGACGGCGGGGCTCGGCGGCGCCATCTGTCTCTTCGGTGGGGACGGCACGATCGCGTTCACGACCTTCGCCGACAACCACGCCGACGGAGGCGACCCGTACTTCGGCGCGGCGATCGCGGGCAACCCGACGCTCACGCTCACGAGCTGCGTGTTCGCGAACAACAGCGCGCGGAACCCCGGCGCGCCGATGCAGTGCATGGTGAGCGGCACGGGCGAGGGTGACGTCCAGTTCCCGGGCACGCACATCGTGGGCGGCGGTGCCGACGACCTCTGCACACCGACCACGACGATCGCCGATCCGATGCTGGGCGCGCTCGGCGATCACGGCGGCGCGACTCCGACGCGGCTTCCAGCGAGCGGCAGCCCGGCGATCGGCCACGGCGTGAGCTGCCCCGCCACCGATCAGCGCGGCATGGCGCGGCCCTCGACCCACTGCACGTCAGGAGCCGTCGAGGGCTCGAGCTGAGGGGGAAACACATTAGCTGACACTCAGCTGACAACGCGTGGCCCTACTTCTTGGGCATGAACACTCACGCCGCTCGCTCCACGGTTCTCTCGGCCGCTCAGCCCTTCGTGTTCGAGCACTCGCTCTCCTTCTTCTGCTCGTTCCCACCGACCGCGGGCGAGCAGAAGGTCGGGCCGCGCACGCTCGAGAAGGCCCACGCGCTCGACGGTCGCGCGGTGCTCACGACGATCGCCGAGACCGATCACGGGCTCTCGTGCACCGTCACGAGCGAGGATCCTCTCACCGACGAGCAGCACGCGCGCCTGATCGATCGCGTGCGCTTCCAGCTCAGCCTCGACGACGACCTCGCGCTCTTCGACGCACGCGCCCGCGCCGATCGCGCGTTCGCCCCGCTCGCGCGTCGATGGCGAGGACACCACCACGTGAAGTTCGCGACACCGTTCGAGATCACCTGCTGGGCGATCCTCGCGCAGCGCAACATGCGGATGGGACGTCCGGTGAAGGACGCGATCGTCGCGGCGCTCGGCCCCTCGATCACGGTCGACGGAGTCACGCATCGCGCGTTTCCCGAGGCGAGCGCACTGACCGACGCGCACGTCGTGCGACCTCTCGTGCGGACCGACGCCGAAGCGAGCGCGATCAGCGCGGCAGCCAACGTGTTCGCGGCCATCGACGTGGCGGCGACGTTGCTCCGGCCGAGCTTCGACGAAGCAGAGCGCTTTCTGCTCGCGCTTCCGCGCATCGGTCCCTGGTCGGCCGCGTTCATCCTCTTCCGCGGGCTCGGCCGCATGGAGCGTCTCGCCGAACGGAGCGGACCGATCTTCGCGGCCGCGCGCCGTGTGTACGGCCCGAAGTCCGAGCGTGAGCTGCGCGCGATCGCCGAGTCCTACGGTCCGTGGATGGGCTACTGGGCGCTCTATCTCCGCCGCAGTTGAGGGACGTCAGGGATCGTAGGGGTCGTCCGCCTCGGCTCCCAGAGCTCGAGCACCAGGCCGGTCCGTGCTGGGCTGCAGGCCGGCCCAGCGCATGAGGACGCGACGGCCGGGGTGATGCGTCTCAGAAGGTGTGATCGCGCTGCTCGGGCGAACGCGATATCGTGGTAGCTCATGAGTCGCTTCCTCGAGGTCGGCTGTTCGAGCCTCGCATGGGCCGCCATCGCGCTCGTGCCTGCATGCTCGCTGCCGCGCAGCGTGACGGCCCTCGCCGACGTCGGAACGAGCCAGGCGGACGCGTTCGCCGGCGGCATCGACGTCGGCCCCGGTCACGACGGCGGCCACGCCGATGATGCGTTCACGCCTGTCGACGACGCCTGGCTCGCCGGCAACGATGCGTACGTCGCGCCCATCGACGCGTACGTCGCACCGGTCGATGCGTCCGTAGCGCGCGACACGGCGATGCCGCCGCCCTGCTACGACACGTTCCATACGGGCCTGACCAGCTACACCGACTGCTCGACCGACGGCGCCAGCTGTACCTTCTACCTACAGCTCGGCAGCGGAACCAGCTGCGACGACATCTGCGGGATGACCGGTCACACCTGCACGGCGGCGATCGACAACAACCCGGCCAACCACTGCAGCTCGCAGGGCGGCGCGCAGGCCTGCAGTCACGACATGAGCGACGCGATCTGCTCCTGCTCGTGGCCGTGAGCGCGTTCAGTGGCCGGATTGGCTCGCAGCGCCCGCGCGCGCGAGGCCGTAGCTCATCGTCGCGGTGTTGCGCGCCCAGCCAGGCTCACCGCGCGGTGAGACCAGGATGATGCCGCCCTTACCGCCGACCCGTGCGCCGAACGTGGCGATCGCGGACTCGGCAGCCGCGCTCGCGCTCGCTCCTCCGCGCATCAGCTCGATCGCATGGCGCGTGAGACCGAGACGAAGCGCCGCTTCACCATCGCCCGTCGCGCTCGCTGCGCCCGCCTGATCGTCGGCGTACGTGCCCGCACCGAGGACGGGCGAGTCGCCGATGCGACCCGGACGCTTTCCGACCATGCCGCCCGTGCTGGTCGCGGCGACGACGTGGCCCTCTGAGTCGCAGACGACGGCGCCGACCGTGCCGCCCGCCCAGCCTCCGCCGACACGACCCGCACGAAAATCCTCGAGGCGCGCGCGTGATGCGTCGCTGATCATCGACGTCGGCTCGGCAGGCACGAAGCCACGCTCGATCGCGAACGCGCGCGCGCCCTCGCCGCCGTAGAAGACGTGGCGCCCATCGTCCATCACGGTGCGCGCGATCGCGATGGGATCGCGGAACGGCGGAAGCGATGCGACGGCGCCCGCGCGAAGACCGGCGCCCTCCATGATCGCCGCGTCCAGCTCGATCGTGCCCGCGCTCGTGAGGCACGCACCCGTGCCCGCGTTGAAGCGAGGATCGTCTTCGAGCACACGCACGGCCGCGACGGCGGCGTCGATCGCCGAGCCCGTCGCGAGCAGCACCGCGAGACCTCGCTCGGCGGCGAGTCTGCAGCCCTCGGCATGCGCCGAACGCACGTCCGCCGGCACGTCCCCCGCGCCGCCGTGCACGAGCACCAGCGGAACCACGAGCGTCACTCGACGATCTCGCCTTCGATCACGTCGGGCTTCCGCGGGGAATCCGGCCGACGCTCGTCGATCACCACCCCGTCGGCTTCGATCACCTGCGGGCGACGCGGGACCGCGCGGCGCGCACGCTGCGGGCCGCCCACGACACGCTCGCGACGCGCATCGAAGGGAGTGCCCGTGACGACGCGGAAGGCGAACACGCCCCGCCCGCCGGCGCCGCCAGCATCGAACGAGGTCGCACTCCCACCGCGCGCCGCGGCGGCCTCGATGTGCTTCTGCACGCGCGCCTCGATCCAGCGCGCGACCACGCGGCGAATCGGAGCGATCATCAAGAGGATCCCCACGATGTCGGTGAGCACACCGGGCGCGATCAAGAGCGCACCGCCCACCAGCACCAGCAGCCCCGAGGTGATGCCCTCGGCGGGCACGCGCATCTCGGCCACCGCTTGCTGCCACTCGGTGAACACGCGCCACCCTTCCCGCTTCGCGAGCGCCGCACCGATCACCGCGGTGAGGATGATCATCGCGACCGTCGGACCGATGCCGATCTCGCGCCCCACCGTGAGCAGCAAGAACAGCTCGATGAAGGGGACGATCGAGAAGAGCAGAAAGAGCCGCGCGAACATGACGCTCCCGATCATGCGGCGTGCGCGCGACGCCGCAACCTGCCTCGTCTGCCTAAACTAGGACTCGATTCCGGCGCGACGACGGCGGCGAATCACCACGGCGCCGACCACGCCGAGCAGGATCAACCCCGTGGGCGCAGGCGCATTCCCTCGCGCGCTGCAGGCGCAGCCGCCGAGGTTGTTCGGCGGCTCCACGCCATCGCCATTCGGATCGTGGATCGCGCTCCGATCGTCCGACACGGGCTGCGCAACCGTAGGCGTGACCTGCGGCATGATCTCGGTGCACGCACCGCCGAGGCAAGCGAACCCGGCCGCACAGTGAACGCCCTCGTCGACCGTCCCGTCGCAGTCCTGATCGCTTCCGTCGCACGACTCGGGGCCCGCCGCGACGCTGCCTGCGCAGGTCCCATACGCCCCCGCCGCGCACGTGCTCGTGCCCTGCCGACAGACGCCGACCCTCGAGCCGCACGCGACGGTGCTGCCGTCCGTACAGGAGCAGCCCGGATCGATCACGCCGTCGCAGTCGTCGTCGATTCCATTGCATACCTCGGCCGCGCCGGGATGAACGGCGACGTTCGCATCGTCGCAGTCGATCGAGCCCGGACGGGTGCCGCCGCCGGGAAGCGTGCCGCACACCGTGTAGCCGTCTCCGTCGGCGTCGAGCCCCTCGTCCACGAGTCCGTCGCAGTCGTCGTCGAGGCCGTTGCACGTCTCGCTCGTCACGCTGCGCGCGATGCTCTCGAGGGCGCTGCGCAGCCCGCCGAGATCACCGACCTGCGCGTAGCAGTGCCCGCTCGCAGAGGGATCGTCGAGGGTGGGATCGCAGCCCGCGATCGCCGCGCCGCCCGCGACCGCCGCGCGGTTCAGCGTGAGCGCGTCGACCTCGGAGCCGAAGCCGACGACGTGAACGGTGACGCCCGCCGCGCGCAGGCGCATCACCGACGTGACCGGATCGAAGCGCGTCGTGGCCGAGTACGGCGAGCACCACTGCCAGCCATCCGTCACGAGCACGAGGTGCACGCCCGTCGCCGTGGGCCCGAGGTAGGCACCCGCTGCGTCGAGCGTCTGCGCCATCGGGGTCCAGTTGCCCGCCGAGGGAGGCGGACCGCCGAGCGCGTCGACGAAATCCATCGGGTGGTGCTGCCCGAAGTCGAGCACCACCTCGCCCGGCTGACATCGATCGGGAAACGGGAACACCGAGAGGCCGAAGTCGATGCGTCCCTCGTACGCCATGGTGACGTCCGAGATCGCCACGGTCGCGGCGTCCCACTTGGTCAGCCCGCCGGCGTCACCGAGCATGCTCGAGCTGCGGTCCACCGTGAGCAGCACGCGCGGGATGTCGCAGTGCTGGGCATGCGCCGGCCGAGCCGACGAGAGCGCGATCACGAGCGAGGCCGAGAGCAGCAGGCGGTTCATGCCGCCGCATGTGCGCGCTTCGTGCCAGCCTCCGATCGCGTCGATCGCGGGCTTTTTCGATCGAAAATGGCGGGTCCCGTCGCCACTGGCGGTGGCGCCTGGAGTATCCGGAGCCGCGGACGAGAGCGCGCCGAAGACCGGAATTCGGACGATTTCCTGCGGAGATCGAGAACCTGACGCCGCCTCGAGCGTCGGAAGATGACGCCTCGCCCGCGACGAGGCAGGATCACACCCAATCCCACCACGGGCCGAGGTTCCAAAACTGCGAATGGCCGTTCATCCGCCACGAGCCCTACCGCCGCCCGTGCCCACGGGTGCGCGCGCGACCCCGAGCGAGGGAACGCAGGTCGAGGCACGCGCGAAGGAAGCCGAGACCCTGGTCGAGGCGGCGCGGAACGGCGATCCGCGAGCGTTCGACGCGCTCGTGAAGCGCTACCGACACCGCATCTTCGCGCTCGCGCTCCACATGACGGGCTCGCCGAGCGACGCCGACGACATCACGCAGGACGCGTTCGTGCGCGCGTTCAAGAACATCCATCGCTTCGAGGGGCGCAGCGAGTTCTTCACCTGGCTCTATCGAATCGCCCTGAATCGCGCGCTCAACGTGCGTCGCGACAACAAGCGCCGTCGCACCACCGACCTCGATGACCCGCGCGTCACGGTCGCCATCGCCGTCGACTCGGGTGGCAACCCGCAGCGCGCGCTCGAGCTGCGCGAGACGTACACGCATCTCGTGCGCGCCTTCGATCGCCTCTCGCCGCTGCTCAAGACCACCATCGCGCTGACCATGATGCAGGGCCTCTCGTATCCCGAGGCCGCGGTCGTTCTCGAGACCACCGAGGGCACGATCGCTTGGCGCATCCACGAGGCCCGCAAGCAGATGCGCGTCGCCATCGAGCACGCGCTGAAAGACCCTACGCCGCTGCGTCTGCCGAAGATCGAGCGCGTCCACGCCGAGATCCCGGAGAGCCCGCCCAGCCTCGAGATGGCGCTCGCGCTCCTCGCCCCGGGCGTCTGACGGTCACCAGACGCACTCGACGTGCTTCTGCGCGTGCATCGCCTTGTCCTTCGTGAGGATCGGGACACCCGCGAGCATCGCCGTCGCGACGATCACGCGGTCGGCGGGATCGCGATGTGCCCAGTCGAGCGCAGCGGTGCGGATCCACGTCGTCGTGTCGACGGGAAGAAGACGAACGATCGAGTCGCGCTCGATCCCCCGCACCCAATCATCGATGGAGATCGGCAGCTCGAGCTTGCCGCGCTTCACCTTCGCCGCGAGCTCCCAGATCGAGATGGCGCTCGCGATCGCACCGCCCGCCTGCTCCATCGTGCGGCAGGTCGATGCCGCGGTGGGTGAGAGATGCTGAGGATCGAGCGACCACCAGAGCAGCGCGTGAGTGTCCAAGAGGATCACGGATCGTCCCACTCGTCGGTGAGCGGGGTCATGACGTCCTCGTGGTAGACGACCTTGCCGCGCACGTCCGCGAAGATCTCGGCGGCGGTGAGCTTCTTCTGAATCGGTACGATCTTCAGCACGGGCCGCTGGTTGTCGGTGATGATCAGCTCCTCGCCCGTGCGCTCGACCTCGCGGAGGTACTCGAGCATCTTCGCCTTCAACGCGCTCTTCGAGACGGTCGGCATCTCATCCATGGTGACCAGGGTCGTGACCATGGTCAATCCGGCTCATTCGGGAGCCGTCCTTGATCCGTTCTGGTTGATCCGCTATCTAGGTCGGCCCTCGACCCTATCGAGCGGCCGTACCCGCGCCTCCCACGACTCTGCGCGGGCTTTGCTTTTCAGCGTCATCCACGAAGGAACTCCGCCCGCCCCATGATCTTCGACTGGGCATACGGCCTCTTCTCGAACGATCTCGCGATCGACCTCGGGACCGCGACGACCCTGATTTACGTCAAGGGCCGCGGGATCGTGTCGTGTGAGCCCTCGGTCGTGGCCGTCCAGACGGACTCGCGCGGCGCCAAGCGCGTGCTCGCGGTCGGCAAGGAAGCCAAGGAGATGCTCGGGCGCACGCCCGGCAACATCCAAGCGGTTCGCCCGCTGCGCGACGGCGTCATCGCCGACTTCGAGGTGACGGAAGCGATGCTCCGCTACTTCATCAGCAAGGCCACGCAGCGCGGGACGCTCGTGAAGCCGCGCATCATCATCTGCGTTCCCTTCGGCATCACCGAGGTCGAGAAGCGCGCCGTGAAAGAATCGGCCGAGTCGGCCGGCGCGCGTGAGGTCTATCTCATCGAAGAGCCCATGGCCGCCGCGATCGGCGCCGGTCTCCCCATCACCGAGCCCTCCGGCAACATGATCGTCGACATCGGCGGCGGCACGACCGAGGTCGCGGTCATCTCGCTCGCCGGCATCGTCTACTCCCAGTCCGTGAGGGTCGGGGGCGACAAGATGGACGACGCGATCGTCGCGTACATGAAGCGCAAGTACAACCTCGCCATCGGCGAGCAGACGGCCGAGCGCGTGAAGATCCAGATCGGCAACGCCTACCCGATGGACACCGTCCTCACGATGGAGGTCAAGGGTCGTGACCTGGTCGCCGGTGTCCCCAAGACGGTCATCGTCAACAGCGACGAGATCCGCGAGGCGCTGACGGAGCCCATCCACGCGATCGTCGAGGCGGTGCTCACCGCCCTCGAGAAGACCCCCCCCGAGCTGGCGGCGGACATCGTCGACAAGGGCATCGTCCTGACGGGCGGAGGCGCTCTCCTCCGCAACCTCGACGTTCTGCTCCGCGAAGAGACGGGGCTTCCCGTCATGGTGTGCGACGATCCGATCAGCGCGGTCG
>JAYVCF010000300.1:0-16617 GCA_043750095.1 Deltaproteobacteria bacterium | reverse complement strand
CCCCGCCGCGCTCGTCGAGCAGCGCCATCGCTTCCAACATCGATGCCTCGAACGTGCGCCTTCCGGCCGCGAGCGCCGTCGAGAACGACTGGTTGCCCTGTCCGATCGACGAGAGGCCGCTGGCCGCGTTGTGCACGCTGTTCTTGAAGCGCATGGGCGAGAGCTGCCCGTCGCCTCGGAAGATCGTGTCGAGCAGCACGACCATCGTCTCGATCTCGCCGTAGTCCGATCCGTAGACGGTGGCGATCGTGCGCGGATCGGCGCCGGCATCTCGCGTCGCCTGCTCTGCGGCCTCGCCGAGCATCCGCGTGAAGCGGCTCGCCCCACGAAGCAGGCGCGGAGGAATCCAGGCGCACTCGCAGTCGGTCACGCTCTCGTCGCGTTCGCCGCGCGCCCAGGCGCCGATCGAGGCGAACCCCGGCGTCCAGAGCGCGAGGCCCGTGACGACGACCGGCTTCACGTGCGCACCGCTCGGCCGGAGTGCCCGGCGGAGGCGTGCCGATCCATGGGTCGGCCGATCGCGAGACAGACGTTGCTTCCACCGAATGCGAAGGCGTTGGCGAGCACGCGATCGATCCGCCGCAGGGTCGCTCCGTGCGCGACGTTCACGTGGATCGTGGGATCGATCTCGCTCGAGCCGAGGCTCGCGGGCGCGCGTCCCGTGCGCACTGCGTGGGCCGCGAACACGGCGCTCGTCGCGCCAGCCGCTCCGAGTTGGTGTCCGGTGAACGCCTTGGTCGAGACGACGGGCACCGCGCTGCCGAGGGCCGCTTCGATCGCCGCGCTCTCGGCCGTGTCGTTCTGCGGCGTCGCCGTTCCGTGCGCGATCAAGAGATCGACGTCGGTGCGCGAGAGGCCCGCGGCGTCCATCGCGCGCTCCATGGCTTCGCGCGCGCCGCGGCCGCTCGGCTCGGGCGAGCTCATGTTGTACGCGTCGGACGACTCTCCGACGCCGAGCACGAAGACATCGGCGTCCCTTGCCTCGCGCTCCAGCAGCATCAGCGCCGAGCCCTCGCCGATGTTGATCCCCGTGCGCGTACGATCGAAGGGACGACAGCGCGCGCCGTCGAGGATCCCCAGGCCGCGGAAGCCTTGGAGCGTCATGCGGCAGAGACTGTCGACCCCGCCGACCAGCGCCGCGTCGATCACGCCGGATCGCATCAGGCGCATCGCGGAGGCGTGGACCTTGCCGCTCGAGCTACAGGCGGTGCTGATCACGTACGTCGGCCCGCTCGAGCCGATCACCTTGCCGATCGCGGTGCCGAGCGCGTTGAAGTCGTGCCGCGTGTCCAGCCGGTAGCTCGGCGGCAGCGATCCCGTCTCGGCCCAGCTGCGATACGCCTCTTCGGTCGCGTCCAGCCCGCCGGTGGACGTGCCGAGCAAGATCGCCACACGCCCTTTGCCCCAGCGCACGAGCGCGCGATCGACTGCATCGCGCACGTCCGCGAGCGCCATGAAACCGATGCGCGCGATGCGCGTGTCGTAGCTCGCCACACTCGCGGGCAGCGGATCGAGCTCTCCTGGAATCGCACCCACGACCGTCTCGATCGGCAACGCGAATCGCGGCGGCGCGAGGCCCGATCGACCCGCGTCGAGCGCGGCGAGCACCTCGGCCGTCGTTCGCCCCATCGCGTTGACCGCGGAGAAGGCGGTGATCGGCACGGCCGCAACCATCGCGCATGTCTATGACCACCGGCGCCACGCCGCAAACGAATCGTCTCGACGCTCAAGGCATGCATTCGGCAGACTGTCGGGTTCGGATGTCTCGCGTCATCGGCATCGACCTCGGCACGACGAATTGCTGCGTCGCCGTGCTCGATGGGACGAAGGCCTCGGTTCTCTCGAACCGCGCCGGCTACAAGACCACGCCCTCGGTGGTCGCCGTCACCGAGGACGGGCGACGGCTCGTCGGACAGCTCGCCGTTCGCCAGGCCGTCACGAACGCCGAGCACACGGTCTACGCCACCAAGCGGCTCATCGGGCGCGCATGGGACAGCAAGGAAGTGCGGCACGCGCTGAAGCAATCCACCTACAAGCTGGTCGAAGGTCCCAACAACGACGTGCGCATCGAGCTGCGCGGCAAGGTCATCTCGATCCCCGAGATCTCCGCGATGCTGCTGCAAGAGATGCGGCTCATCGCCGAGGATCAGCTGGGCGAGAGCGTCGAGCGGGCCGTGGTCACGGTGCCGGCGTACTTCAACGACAACCAGCGGCAGGCCGTGCGCGACGCCGGTCGTATCGCGGGCCTCGACGTGCTGCGCATCCTCAACGAGCCGACCGCGGCCGCGATCGCGTACGGGTTCAATCTCTCCGATCGGCGCACGATCGTCGTCTACGACATGGGGGGCGGCACGTTCGACGTCTCCATCGTCACCATCGACCCGCAGCACGGCTTCGACGTCGTCGCGACGACGGGCGACTCGTACCTCGGCGGCGAGGACTTCGACGACCGCATCGTCGACTGGATGCTCACCGAATTCCAGCGAGCGCACGGCGCGACCGTGACGGGCAACCCGCTCGCCATGTCACGCCTGCGGCAAGCCGCGCAGAAGGTCAAAGCCGAGCTCTCGGACCTGACGAGCGCCGAGGTGCAGCTCCCCTTCCTCGCGACGAGCAGCGCGGGCCCGCTGCACTTCGAGTCGACCCTCACGCGGAGCGATCTCGAGCAGATGACGGGCCACCTGATCACGCGGAGCCTCTCGATCTGCGAGAAGGCGCTCTCGCTCGCAGGGCTCAAGGTTCCGCACATCGACGAGGTCGTGCTCGTCGGCGGGATGACGCGCATGCCGGCGATCCAGCAGGCCGTCGCAGGCTTCTTCGAGAAGGAGCCCAATCGGGGCGTGCATCCCGACGAGGTCGTGGCGATCGGTGCGGCGATCCACGGGCACGCGCTCGCGCTCGAGAGCGAGGGCAAGGGCAGCCTCCCGCCACTGCACGACGTCACCGCGCACTCGCTCGGCATCATGATCGCGGGTGGTCGCTTCGATGCGGTCATCCCCGCCAACACCACCGTGCCCACGCGCATCGCGAACGTGTTCTCCACCAGCCGCGACGATCAAGACACGGTGAAGATCGTCGTGCTCCAGGGCGAGAGCGGGATGGCGAAGGAGAACGAGTTCCTCGGCCAGTTCGCGCTCACCGGTCTGAGGAAGGCGCGTGCGGGAGAGGTCGAGGTCGACGTCGTGTTCGAGATCGACTCCGACGGCTTGTTCCGCGTCGCGGCCGTCGATCGCGAGACGGGCGAGGCCAAGCAGATCGAGGTGCTCGCACAGGGCGGCCTTCGAGACGACGAGGTCGCCGCGATGATGGAGGACGCGAGCGCGTACATCGCCGAGCGCCGCGCCATCGAGCAGACGGAGAAGACGCGACAAGGCATCGAGGTGCTGCTCGCCGACCTCGAGAAGATGCTGCCCGAGGCCGAGCGCAAGGTCTCCGGGACGCCGGTCGCCGTCGCTGCGATCACCAAGGCCCGCCGCGCGGTCGAGCACGTGCGATCCCACGTGCGCAACGCCGATCAAGAGAAGCTCGGCGCCGACATGGCCGCGCTTGAAAAACTCTCGGGGATGTTGAAGGGAGTGCTCTCGCGATGAGCGTGAGTCGTTTCGCCGCGGGCTGTGAACTTTCTTTCGCAGTGCGGTGTGGCTGAGGCTCACGCTCTGTGGTTCCTTCACCACACTTTCGCTTGGCTTTCCGCCCATCGGCGTGCGATGGAACCACGTGGCCACGCTTCGTCCTCGCTTGCCGATCTGCTCGCGCATCGCTGGAACTGGCAGCTACGCACCGACTCGCGAGCTCACGAACGCCGAGCTCGAAGGCATGGTCAACACCACCGACGCGTGGATCGTCGAGCGCACGGGCATCAAGAGCCGCCGCATCGCAGCGGCCGGCGAGTCGACGAGCGACATGGCTGCCGAGGCCTCGCGTCGCGCGCTCGCCGCTGCCGAAGTGCATCCCTCGGACGTCGATCTGATCATCGTCGCGACGGTGACGGGCGACATGCCGCTCCCGTCGACGGCCGTGCGCGTGCAGCAGAAGATCGGCGCCACCAACGACTGCGCCGCGTTCGACATCGCCGCGGCGTGCGCGGGGTTCTGCTACGCGCTGCGCCTCGCCGATCTGCACGTGCGCGCGGGTCTCGCCGAGAACGTGCTCGTCGTCGGCGTCGAGCTGCTCTCTCGCGTGATCGACTGGACCGATCGCGGGACGTGCGTGCTCTTCGGCGACGGTGCGGGCGCGGTCCTGGTGCGCAAGTCGATCGTGGAAGGCCGCGGCCTGCTCGGCACGCACATCTTCGCCGACGGCAGCGGCGCCGACGCGCTGATGATCCCCGCGGGCGGCTCGGTCGCGCCCGCGAGCATCGCGACGCTCGAGCAGAAGGGCCACTTCGTTCACATGAAGGGCAGCGAGATCTTCAAGACCGCGGTGAAGAACCTCGTGTCCGCGAGTCAGATCGCCGTCGCGGGCGCGGGCCTCACCGCTGACGAGATCGACTGGGTCGTGCCGCATCAGGCCAACTCGCGGATCCTCACCGCGGTCTCGGATCGTCTCGGCGTGCCGATGAGTCGCTTCTATCTGAACCTCGAGCGCTACGGAAACACGTCGAGCGCCTCGATCCCGCTCGCGTTCGACGAGGCCGTGCGCGACGGCTCGATCCGCGCCGGACAGACCGTGCTCTTCTGTGCGCTCGGCGGCGGAATCGCCTGGGGCAGCACGCTGCTCCGCTGGTAGCGCCGGATCTACTACTTTCTGGAATCTTCGCGTGGCGCGACGATTCGAGCCCGGAAGCAGCATGTCGCCACGTCGCCACGTCGCCGCGACCTGCGCGGCGCCGTGCGCCGCCGATGTCTCTTTGCGGGCTCCGCCCGCGCAAGAAGAAACGTCACGCGGGCTTGCGCGGCGGGCAAGAACGCGCATGGATTGCGCATGAGCGAGAGTCGCGACGGTGCGGGCGGCGCAGTGGACGACTTCTTCGGGGTCGTCGATCGGCTTCCGTATCTCGGAGCGCTCAAGCGTGACCTCGAGCAGCTGCGGCGCCTCCTCTACGATCGCCGATCGGCGCGCGTGCTGGTCGTCGGTGCGGCAGGCAGCGGTCGCACGTCGCTGGTGAACGGCCTCTTCGGTGGCCAGGGTGGCGAGATCGACGCGCCCGCCGATCGGTGGGTGCGCATCGAGAACCACGGTCGTCATCTCGACTGGCTCGAGGTGGAGAGCGGATCACCGAGCGCAGCCCGGCTCGACGCGCTGTCTGCGGCGATCGACGAGAGCGCGCCCGACGTCGTCCTCTACGTCGGCGGCGCGGACGCGAGCGCGCGCGGCGTGTCGGCGAGCGAGATCGAAGCGCTGACGAGCGCACACGGAGCGCTCTCGACGCTGCTCGACGCGCGCAACCTCAAGCCCGCGATGCTCGCGGTGCTCACGCGCGCCGACGTGCTGATCGGCGAGGGCGCGCGGCCTCCGTACGATGTCGATCGCGCCGGGCAGATCGATGCAGCGACCGCGTCGTTCAAGAAGAAGCTCGACGAGGGCGGGCTCTCGCTGCCTCGTGCGATTCCGTGCGCCGCGTACCCGCCCGCCGAGGCGCGCTGGAACCTCCGCGAGGTCGGCGACGAGCTCTGGGCGCGCCTGCCCGAGACCACGCACGTCGAGGCCGTTCGCGCGCTTCCCGTCGGACAGGAGCGCCGACGCGCGCTCGCACGCATCATCGCCAACCGTGCGGCCACCATCGCCGTCACCATCGGCCTCGCGCCGATCCCGTTCTCGGACGCGATCCTCTTGCTGCCGCTGCAGGGCTTGATGGTGACGGGCATCGCGTACGTCGCCGGCCAACCTTGGGATCGACGTGCCGCGCTCGAGTGGCTCGGCTCGGTCGGCCTGATGGGCGGCGCTGCGATGGGCCTTCGCTGGGGCGCGCAGCAGCTACTGAAGCTGGTGCCCGGCGCGGGCACGCTCGTGTCCGCATCGATCGCCGGCGCGGGCACGCTCGCGATCGGCCGCAGCGCGATCGCCTACTTCATCGACGGGCCCGGCTCGCGCGGCGTGAGAGCGCTGCTGCCTGCAACGGGCACCGCACTCGACGCGCGCTGATCACGACCCAAAGGCGTCGATCACCCCATCGAGTCGCGGCGTGGGCTTGCGTGCTCGTGGAGCACCACGCCCTTGGTCGCGCGCAGCAGGCGGCGCACTTCTTCGGCGGGTTGCGGGACGCGCAGGTCCTTGATCGCGTGCAGGCCCTTGCCCGGGTGACAGACGAGGATGGGGCCCTCGCCCGCGACCCAGATGCTCACGAGGCCCATGCCGATGCGCGGCGGATCGCCCGGTTCCACGGCGAGGGCGGCGATGTCGTCGGCGCCGGGCTCCCAGCGTGCGCCCTCGCCCACCAGCTTCGCCCAGAGCGTGCCGAACCCCACGTCCTGCGTCGAGACCATATCGGGCGCAGCGTACTATCCTCGCGCGCCATGACCAAGCCGATCATCCATCTCGAGAACAAGGTCGCCATCGTCACCGGCGCGAGCCGGGGGATCGGCGAGTCGATCGCCACCACGTTCGCCGCCGCCGGCGCCAAGGTCGTGATCGCCTCGCGCAAGATCGACGGGCTGCGCGAGGTCGAGGCGAAGATTCGGGCCGCAGGCGGCGAAGCGACCTGTCATGCGTGCAACACCGGCAACCGTGAGCAGATCGAGGCGCTCGTGAAGGCCGCCATCGACGCGTACGGAAGGGTCGACGTCCTCGTGAACAACGCGGCGACCAATCCCTACTTCGGTCCGATGTTGAACATCGAGGAGTCCGCCTGGGACAAGACCTTCGACGTCAACGTGAAGGGGTATTTCTACGCAGCCCGCGCCGTCGCGCAGCATGCGATCGCGCGCAACGCACCGGCCTCGATCGTGAACGTCGCCAGCGTGGCCGGCATCATGGCCATGCCGCTGCAAGGCGTGTACGCGATGACGAAGGCGGCGGTGATCTCCATGACCAAGACGCTCGCCGCCGAGCTCGGCGCGGCGAACGTGCGCATCAACGCCATCGCGCCCGGCCTCGTCGAGACGAAGTTCGCGAGCGCGCTGACCACGAGCCCGGAGATCAGCAAGATGGTGCTCGACAAGATGGCGCTGAAGCACTTCGCCAAGCCCGACGACATCGCGGGACTCGCGCTCCTGCTCGCGAGCGATGCGTCGAGCTACATGACGGGCGAGTGCGTGGTGATCGACGGCGGGTGGACGCTGTGAAGCTCTGGGCGCTCACACTCGCTCTGACGACGATGGCGTTCGTCGCCGGCGCTCGCGCCGACGTGATCGAAGTGGGGCAGTGCGAGCACGGCTGGACCTGGCAACGTGTCGGCCACGGCGGCGCGTGCGGACCGACTTTGTGCACGACGAGCGCCGACTGTGGCGGCGCCGAGTGTCGCGAGGTCGCGCGCTGTATGCGGACGAGCAACGTCGACACCGGTCAGGGCGGACCGAGCGATCCTCCCGCGACGTACGAGGTCGCAGACGAAGCCCTCTGCGCAGCCGATGGAACGTGCGGCGGCGGCGCGCACTGTGGTCACGCGCGCGAGTGCCAGCCGCGATCGGGCGGGTGCTCGGTGGGCGTAGGTGCGCACCGCGAGGGCCCTCCCGTTCTGGCGATCGCGCTCGGCGCGCTCGCGGTGATCAGCCGAGCTTGCCGAGGCGCTCGGCGAGGCGGCTGATCTCTTTGAGCTGCGTGTCGTACTGACGCGTGAGCTCGCCGATGCGCCGCGCCGCGCCGACCGTCTGCTCCGAGTTGCGCGCCTGCAGGCGATGCGACTGGTGGAGCTGGTTCACCATGCTCGAGATGTTCTCGATGGCCTGGCTGATCTGGCGGCCGCCGCGCGCTTGCTCCTGGCTGCTGCGCTCCACGTGCTGTGTGATGAGGCGCATCTTCTCGGCGCTCTTCATGATCAGCTCGGAGCCGCGCGCCTGCTCGGCCGTGGCCGCGGCGATCTGCTGGACCGTCTCGGCGATGCGGCCGATGGCGTCCGTGACCTGCTTACTGCCCTTGGCCTGCTCGACGGTCGCACGTGCGATGGCGCGCACCATGGCCGTCGACTTCTGCGAGCTGTCGAGGATCTTCTTGAGCGCGGTCTCCGCTTCGGCCGAGACCTCGACGCCGCGATCGACGGTCTGCGCGCCCTTCTCGACGGCCGAGATGCCCTTCTTCGACTCGTTCTGAATCGCCTTGATCAGCTCCGCGATCTCGCGCGTGCTCGCGCCGGCGCGCTCGGCGAGGTCCTTGATCTCGTCGGCGACGACCGCGAAGCCCTTGCCGTGCTCGCCCGCTTGAGCGGCGATGATGGCGGCGTTCAGCGCGAGGAGGTTCGTCTGCTCAGCCACGTCGTCGATGACGTCGAGGATGTCGCCGATGGCCTCGATGCGCGTGCCGAGGTTGGAGATGACGCTCACGGCCTCGCTCGACGAGTCCTTGATGCGGTTGATCTCCTGGATCGTCTTGAGGATCGCGTCCGCGCCGATCTCCGCGTCGCGCGCCACCTGCTCGGACAAGCGCGCCGTCTCGTTGGCGTTCGACTGCACCTGATCGATGGACACGTCCATCTCGTTCATCGAGCTAGACGTCTCTTCGGCGGTGAGCGAGAGCGCGTCCACGTTCCGCGCGACTTCCTTGATCGAGTAGGTCATCTCTTCGATCGAAGAGACGGTCTCGCGGACGCTCGAGGCCAAGTTCGCGGTGTTCTCGGCGACCTCGTCGTTCGTGGCAGTCATCTCGAGGATCGAGCTCGAGCTCTCTTCCGCGTTCGACGCGAGCGCCTCGACGTTCGTCGAGAGCTGCTGGAGCTGGCCGTTCACTTCCTGCATCGATCGCGTCGTCTGCTCGACGGCGCTCATCTGCTCTTCGAAGCCGGCGCCGAGCTGCGCGAGCTGCCCGGTGATCGCCGTGGCCACGTCGGCCAGCGCGCGATCGACGCGCTTGTGATCCTCGTCGGCGCGCGCCACGCGCAGCTCCAGCTCGCTTCGCGCGGCCTGCACGAGGTCGCGGTCGGACGCGGTACGCTGCAGACGTTCTTCGATCTGCTTGAGGTCGGCGATCGCCCGATGGCCACGCTCTTCGGTGGCGCGCAGTTTTTCTTCGAGCTCTTCTTCTTCGTTGTCGGCTTCCTCGACCGACTCGGCGAGCTGGTCGAGGGCGTCGAAGAGCTCCGCTTCGCCGGGCGCGAGATCGGCCGGGCGCCGCGGCCGCTTGCCATCACCGACGTCTCGGATGGCGCTCACGGAGAGCGCGGCGATGCGCTGCGCCTCGGCGGGGACGATGGCCACGGCGACCAGCGCACCGATGAGCCCGACCAGACCCGTGATGGCAGCGCCGACCCAGACGCCCGCGGTGCTGCCGACGAATCCGCCGAGTCCAATCCCGATGGTGACGAACGCGAGGAGCGCCAGGATGAAAGGGGGGGACTTGAAAAGGCGAGCGAGCATGCGCGCGACGAGACTATCCGCCTCGACGCAGCCGCCGCAAGATCGGCGCCGTATTCAATCTCAGAATCGGTAGCCGACTTCGAGCGCGAAATCGAAGGCGACGGCCACGCGGCCGACCGCGGGCAAGAAGTAAAAGGTGGGAACCACCAGATCGGCGCCGATCTCCCAGTTCTCGCTGAGCGCGTAGTTCAGGCCTGCCGAGATGCGCGCGACCGGGCCGTTGTAGGGCAGGTAGCCGACGCCCACGCGGAGCGGGATCGTGAGATCGAGCCCTGCAGAAGGTCGAATTCGGTACTCGGCGTCGATCTGGAAGTAGAAGTTGTTCTCGCGCTGCGAGCGGCCCTCGAGGTTCACATAGGCGAAGTACGCGCCGATCATGAAGTCGCGGACCAGGCGCACATCCACGCGAGCGCCAGCGAAGTGGTTGTAGAAGCTCCCCTGCGTCGTGCCGATGGAGGACTCGGTCTGGAGCGTGACCGAGAAACGGCGCAGTTCGGGCTCTGGACGGTGCCAGCGTCGGCCGTCGCGGGCTTGGGGCTGCGCTAGCTCGGCCCGTGCGCGATGCGGAGCGACCGGCATGGGGCCCGGAACGGCCGTCGCAACCGGGGCGGTGGTGGCTGCCGGGACGCCCGCGGCGTTCCACTGGGTCGGCGGCGGGAGCGCGCTCTGCGTCAGGCGCGCGACGGCCTCGCGCAGATCGTCGGCGCCTGCCGTCTCCCGCCCGAAGAAGGGCCCGGCCCCGTCGACGCTCGCGACGATGATCTCGATGACGTAGCGCCCGCCTTCGGCCCAGATGCGCGCGAACACGCCGCGATGGACCTGGGCGGCGTAGGTCGTGCGCCAGAGATCGGCCGGAGTCGGCGGATAAGGCATGCGCGCACGCTGCGCGAGGGTGATCGTGGTCGGGCCATCCACGACGCCATATCCCATCGTCCCCGCCGTGCGGCGGATCACGTCGGTCGCGACCCGGCCGACGATGGGGTCGATGCCGTAGGTCGCCGCGTCGATCACGATCACGTTCAGCGCGGGGGCCGCGACCGGTGGCGGCGTGGCGCTGGCGTCGGGCGTCGCGCTCGGGTCGGGAACCGCACCCTGCTCGCCTTCGGTGGGCGCTTCCGTCGGAGGTTGCGCGGAAGCCGGCCGCGCGGTCGCCACCGTGAAGGCCGCCGCGAGCGCGCAGACGGCGAGATCGGTCCGGAACGAACGCATGGAGCGCTCCCGTTGTACCGCTATTCTCCGCCTCGTGCGAGAAGCGCACAGAGGGGCTCGTCGTGAGGGTGCCGGGCGATCGCTGGCGCTCGTGGCCTCGTTGCTTCTCGCGTGCGGCGACGAGGGCGATGCCGTCCCGCGACCCGAGAGCGTCGCGCCCGCTCCGAGCACGATCGCCACACCGGAGGCGAGCGCACTCACGCCGTCCGAGACCTGCGCGCGTGACCTCGCGGAGCAGACGCCCGAGGCCGTCCGCGCGACGCTCGGTGAGCTCGGCTACGACACCCTCTTCGCGGACGTGTGCGTGGGCCAGCGAGCCGAGCAAGCCGGTGACCCCGCGATCTGCGCGGAGCTCAGCGTCTCCACGCTGCGCGAGCACTGCGTCGCGCGCGTGGCGATCGCGCACGAGCATCCGACCGACTGCCCTCTCTCGCGCACGATTCCGGGGCGCGATCCGCTCTGCGTCGCGCTCGCCGCACGTGACCGACGTCTGTGCGCCGTCGCCGGGGTGCTCGATCGCGCGGTCTGCGAGGCGGCGCTCGGCCGAGCGGGAGCATGCGCGCACCTGCCCGCAGGTGAGCGCCAGGGGTGCGTCGCGCGTTCGTGCGATCTCGCCACGCGCGTTCACGGCGATGCGCGCCGAACGCCTGCGCTCGAGACCTCGCTCGAGGTGACTGCGGAGGGCCGTGAGCCGCGCGCGCTGACCTCGGCCGATCGCGGCGCACGCCTCGAGTACCGAGAGTGCGTGCGCGTGTTGAGCCTCGGCGATCCCAGCCGCCTCACGGCGCCCTTCGCGCGTGGGGCGATTGTGCTCGAGCTCGTGCTCGCGGCGGACGCGCCGCTCGAGGTGACGCTGACGAACCTGCCGACGGGGGTGTCGAGCGCGCTGACGCTCTCGCTCGACGGAACCCGATCCGGTCACGCGACGGGCGGGACCGTCTCGCTCACGACGCTCGAGCCCGAGCTGGGCGGTGCCGTCGAGGGCTCGTTCCACGTGACGCTCGCAGGGGCTCCGTCCGTCGTCGACGGGACGTTCACGACCTTCGTGCGAGACGTCGATCCGCGTCCGAGCACGTGCGAAGCGGAGCCCACGGCTCCCTCGTCGGAGTGATCGCGTCGACGGGATCGGCTAGACGGCTCCTCCATGAGAACGACGACGACGATCGATCTGCGGGAAGCCACGGTGGCGCTCGCCGCCATGCGGGCCGAGCTCGCCAAGCGCAGCGCGCGCGCCGTGATCGCGGTGGCGGATGCGCAGGGCGACGTGATCGCGCTCGAGCGACTCGACGGCGCGCCTTCGTCCTCGGTCCCCATCGCGATGAACAAGGCGTGGACGGCGGTATGTCAGGCCGCGGCGACGCGCGCGATCGGGGACCGCGTGCGGAGCGCAGAGCGCTTGGACGTCGCGTACTACGGCGACTCGCGCATCTGCGGCTGGGCGGGCGGTCTGCCGGTGCTGCACGACGGCGTCGTGATCGGCTCGGTGGCGGTCAGTGGCCTGTCCGAGGACGACGACGAGGCGATCGCGGAGATCGGGCGTCGCGCGCTCCTCGGCGCGCTCGCAGCGGTGTGATCAGCTCGGCTGCCAGCGCAGGACCGGCTTGCGGGCTGCGCGCGTCTCGTCGAGCCGACGAAGCCGCGTGTGATGCGGCGCGGTCTTCACGAGCTCGGGCGTCGCGATCGCTTCCTTGCTGATCGCGCTCATGGCCTCGACGAATGCGTCGAGCGTCTCCTTCGTCTCCGTCTCGGTCGGCTCGATCAGCATCGCGTTCTTCACCACGAGCGGGAAGTACACCGTTGGCGAGTGGAAGCCGTAGTCGAGCAAGCGCTTGGCGACGTCGAGCGTGGCCACGCCGGTGTCTTTGAGGTGGCGATCGTTGATGATCACCTCGTGCATGCAGGTCTGGTCGTACGCGACGTTCCAGATCTTGCCGAGCTCCGTGCGCAGGTAGTTCGCGTTGAGCACCGCGTAGTCCGTCGCCAGCGAGAGACCCTCGGGGCCGAGCTCGCGGATGTACGCGTACGCGCGGACCATCATCCCGAAGTTGCCGAAGAAGCTGCGCACGCGGCCGATCGAGCGCGGGCGCTCGTAGTCGAGGCGGAACGCTCCCTCGCTCGTCTTCTCGACGACCGGCCCCGGCATGAAGGGCTCGAGCGCGCGCTTCAGCGCGACAGGGCCGCATCCGGGGCCGCCGCCGCCGTGTGGCGTGGTGAACGTCTTGTGCAGGTTGAACTGCATCAGGTCGATCCCGAGATCGCCCGGACGCGTGCGGCCCATGAGCGCGTTGAGGTTCGCGCCGTCGCCGTAGACCAGCGCGCCCTTGTCGTGAAGCATCGACGCGATCGTCGGGAGGTTCCTCTCGAACAGGCCGACGGTGTTCGGGTTCGTGATCATGATCGCGGCGACGTCGTCGTCGAGCAGCGGTGCGATCGCGTCGGGATGAACCACGCCGTCTTCGCCTGCCGGGAACGAGACGGTCACCAGGCCGTTGAGCGCACACGAGGCTGGGTTCGTTCCGTGCGCCGTGGCGGGGATGAGCACCTTCTTCGGCGAGCGACCCTGCGCCTGGTGATAGGCGCGAATCATCATCAGCCCGGTGAGCTCACCCTGCGCGCCGGCGGCCGGCTGGAGCGTCACGCGATCCATGCCGACGATCTCGGCGAGCGCCTGCTCGAGGCGCCACATCAGCTCGAGCGCGCCGCTGATGGTGTGCTCGGGCGCGTAGGGATGAAGGTTCGCGAAGCCCGGCAGGCGCGCGGCCCACTCGTTGACCTTCGGGTTGTACTTCATCGTGCACGACCCCAGCGGGTACATGCCCAGATCGATCGCGAAGTTCTGCTGCGAGAGCCGCACGTAGTGGCGGAACGCTTCGGGCTCGCTCACCTCGGGCAGGTGTGGCTGCTCGCTGCGAAACGAGTCGCCGAAGAGCGCCCTCGGATCGACGGCCGGAACGTCGAGCGGCGCGATCGAAGCGCCCGTGCGCCCAGGCGAGCCGCGCTCGAAGATGAGCGGCTCCGTGAACGTGAGACCCGACGCGCCCTGACCCGGCATGCTCGATTCCTCTCTCGCCAAAAAATCGCGCGGAAACTAGGAGCCTGCGTAACGCGACGCAAGCGCTGTTACGACGTACCGGCCAGGTGTGACGCGACCGCGGCGTCACGCCCGGTGTGCGAACGCGACATGTAGGTGCGGTCGGGAGCGCCGAAAACTTGCGGAGAAACGTGGGAACGCCGATGCCGACAACCAGCGCGGGGGGCGGCCCAGCGCTTGCTCAACCCAAGCGCGCGGGCGGCCAGTTGCTCGGAGGTGGGCCATGTCGATGTCTCGTGATGACGATCCTGCGGCGATCCTTCTGCGTCGCGCGCGTCGTCTCGCCAAGAACGGCGAGCATCGCAAGGCTGCGCTCGCGCTGCGTGAGCGCGCGGGCCTGGTCGACGACCCGGCTGCCTGGGTGATGGCGGGCGCGATGTGGGCGCGCGCGCGTCGGAGCGACGATGCGCTGGCGGCGCTGCGTCACGGCATGTGGCTTCATCAGCGCGTCGGCTCGGTCGCGCGCGCACGCGTCGTCGCGCGCATCATTCGCGACCTCGACCCGAACGCGAACCTCAAGCTCGCGAGCTGAGCTCGGCCAGAGTCGTCCGCTTCGCAGACGCGACACGATGATGTCGGCCCGGCGCACCGGGCACTCCGGTCGAGAGCTAGTGGCCGCCAGTGATCGCGCGTGAGGCGCCGCTCATGGCGCTGCGCGTTGCGCTCGTGAGCGCTTGCTCGGCGAGGTAGCGCTCTCGCGTGACCCGAGCCGCGGTGGCGGGTGCGGGCTCCGAGCCGGTCGCCGCGCCGTTGAGGGCCGCGCGGATGTTGCGGGTGGTCTCGTCCATCAGCACGAGGGACACCTCGGCGCGCACGCGCAGGTCGCGGCCGGCTGTCTCGCCGTGGACGCGGCTGATCGAGCCTTCGAGGCGGTACTGCGGAAGGTGACGCGCCGCGCACTCACGATCGGCGTCCACGCGCGGCTCGCTCGTACCGAGCACGGCGACTCCGTGCACACCCCCGAGCGCGCGGCGAACTTCCGTGCCCATCACGGTGACGAGACGCGCGTGTGCGAAGCCGCTTCGATCACTGAGCGCGCCGAGGAACACGACGTAGCTCGTCCGCGTCCAGTCGATCCGTCCTGGAGTCGCGGGCGTCGAAGGGATCGGCGCAGGCGCGGGCGCCACCCTCGGCGCGGGTGCAGAAGCGGTCAACGTTCGCAGCGCACGCGTGGCGGCATCGCGCACGCTCTCCGAGGTGTCGCGGGTGGCGCGCTCGAGTGCGCTGCGTGAGCTCGACGCGCCGAGGCGACCGAGACCTTCGGCGCATGCCGCGCGGACGGCGGCGTTGTCGTCTCGTCCGAGCGCGCGCGCGAGCGGCGTCGCCATCGCGGTGTCACCACTCGAGCCCAGCGCGAGCGCGGCGCGAACGCGGGCGCGGAAGTCCGAGCCCTCCTCCAGCACGCGCACGACCGTGCTGCGATCCTGAGCACCGATCGGCGGTGCAGCCGCGAACGCGACCACACAGACGATCAAGAGTCCGATCGCGGGCCCGGCCCACGACGCGTCTGTCTTTTGCGCCGATCGCATGGGCCTTCGATTCAGGTTCTCAGGGCGGGTCCGCGCACGTCAATGGGGTCGGCCAACATGTGTAGGGTGATGGCGGCGTTCAGCGCCGAAATCGTTTGCTCAGAGCGGCCAGCGTGCGCTCGACGTGGGTCGCGTGGCCGAGCACGTAGGTGGCGAAGACCCGCGCTAAGGGCGATCGCACCGCACCGCGCTCGGTGAGCGTCACGCGCGTGCCACCCTCGTCGTCGGCGAGCTCGTAGGTCCACGTGCCCTCGAACGCCATGCGCCGTGTCGCGGCCGCGCGCACGACCAGCTTCGACGACGCGACCGCCTCTTCGATCTCGAGCTCGAGCGCCCCCTGCGCGCCGTGCTCACGGAAGCGCACGCGCGGCTCGCTCACGACGAGATCGACCCGGCGGATCGAAGCTCGCCAGCGCGGGATGGCGCGCACGTCGACGAGCAGCGCAAACACTGCCTCGCACGGCGCCGGGACACGAACGCTGCGGCTCGTCACGTGCTCGGTCGGCAGCGAACGCCCCCACAGATAGAGGAGCGAAGGGCAGAGGACGAACGCGAGCGCGGCCGGCACGAGCACCATCGCCGCGAGCGTGCTCACGTCGCGCTGCTCTCGCTCTCGCGCGGCAGGAGCTGTCGCAGGTGCCACGCGTTGGCGATCACGCGTCGCTCGGCGCGCTCGAGCTCGTCCTTGAAGCGGCCGATCAGGACCGTCGGCGTGACGACGAGCGAGATGCTGGTCGCGAACAGGAAGAACGGCGTGAAAACGGCGTCGAAGCGCACCATCGGCGATCGGATGACGAGCGCGCCGTCGGCGGTGAACTCGTAGGGCATGGGCAAGATCCCGACGAGCTCGAGGACGTAGGGGAACACGATCGCGCAGAGCCCCAGGATCACGATCCACTTGCGCGCGGGTCGGGGCGCGTCGAGCGCGAAGAACATCGCGTTCGTCACGACGAAGCCCGGCACGAGCACCAGCGGGCCGAAGATCAGGCTCAGCGTTCCGATCGTGACCACGCTCGCGATGTAGAAGACGAGAAGCGCCTGCTCGCCCGTTCGTCCCGTACGCCAGAGCCCGAAGGCCAAGAGGCTGGTCCCGAGCACCGACGCGATCGCGAGACCCGCCAAGCCCCAGTTCGTGACGCCGAACGCGACCACGATGGGCATCCCGATCAGCCAGGTGAGTGTTCGCATCGCCGTCGCGCGCAGCACCGCGATGCGGCGCGCCGCGACACGCTCGTCGAGCTCGGCGCGCGCGCCGGCGGGGAGCTCGCTCGGGACCTCGGTGAGCAAGTGCTGGAGTGCGGCGAGCGCGCCGGGGTGCGTCGGTTCGAGCGCCAGCGCACGG
>JAYVCF010000299.1:0-12991 GCA_043750095.1 Deltaproteobacteria bacterium | reverse complement strand
GTCGCCCGGCACGTTCTCGGCGGCGCTCGACGAGACGTCGCAGGTCGTGGTCGGCTTCACCACGCGCGTCCTCGAGCCCGCGCTCGCGCACGACCCGCGGACCGCGGTCGGGATCTTCAACGAGCTCTCGACGCGTGAGCGCGCGCGCCGCGCAGCATTCGGGTCACCGCTCGCGCGCGCGGCCGACGCGTATCTCGTGCGACGCGAGAGCGGCAAGACGATCATCGCGGGCTATCCCTGGTTCGGCGACTGGGGGCGCGACACCTTCATCGCCGTGCGCGGGCTCTGCCTCGCCACGGGAAGACTGGACGACGCAGGCGCGATCCTCGGCGCGTGGGCGGACCACGTGGACGGCGGGATGCTGCCGAATCGCTTTCCGGATCACGGCGAGGCGCCCGAGCTCAACTCGGTGGACGCGGCGCTCTGGTACGTCGTGGCAGCGCGCGAGTACCTCGAGCTGCGTCCGGGTGCGGAGGAGACGGACGCGCTCCGGAAGGCGATGCTGGCCATCGTGCGCGGACACGTAGTGGGCACGCGCTATCGCATTCGCGTCGATCCGGAGGATGGATTGTTGGCCGCCGGCGAGCGCGGACAGCAGCTCACCTGGATGGACGCGCGGGTGGACGGTCGAGAGATCACGCCGCGCATCGGCAAGCCCGTGGAGATCAACGCGCTCTGGCTCAACGCTCTCGACGCCACGCGCACGCTCGACGGCGCGCTCGACGATCTCTTCGAGCGAGCGCTCGCCTCGTTCCGCACACGCTTCGCCTTGGAAGGAGGCACGCTCGCCGACGTGATCGACGTGGACCACGAGCACGGCCGCGTCGATCGTGCGATGAGGCCGAACCAGATCTTCGCGGTGGGAGGCCTGCCCTTCGTGCCCATCGAGGGTGCGCTCGCGCGATCGATCGTGGACGCCGTGGAGCGCGAGCTGCTCACGCCGATGGGCCTGCGCAGTCTCGCGCCCAGCGAGCGCGGCTATGCGCCGCACTACGAAGGTGGCCCTCGCGAGCGCGACGCGGTCTATCACCAAGGGACGGTCTGGCCCTGGCTGCTGGGCGCGTTCGTGGACGCCTGGCTGCGCGTGCGAGGCGACGCGAGCGATGCACGCGCAGAAGCGAGGCGGAGATTCTTCGAGCCGATGCTCGCGCGCACGGCCGAGATGGGGATCGGGCACGTCGCGGAGATCGCGGACGCAGAGGCGCCCTTCGCGCCGAAGGGCTGTCCGTTTCAAGCCTGGAGCGTGGGGGAGCTGATCCGGGTCGCGCGGCGCGTGGGTGTGAGCGTCTGATCGACGGCACACATGGGCATTCGATCACGCGCGCGGCCACGCCGTGCAGCGCGAGCGCGAGTAGGCGAGTGCGCGAGACGCGCCTGGCACCACGGACGCACGCTATGATCGGGCCATGGCGCGGCCGCTGATTCTCGCGATGGGCGTGCTCGTCGGCTGCGCCGCCCAGAGTAGCCCGGACGCGGGCCCCGACTTCGACAGGGACTGTGCGGCGATCTGCGAGCGCTTCGTCGCCGTCTGCGGACGCGCCTGCCAGCTCGGCGACTGCGTGACCGCCCACGACGCGTACGCGGGCTGTCCTCCGGAGACCCGCGCTCTGTTCGCCTGCGCGAGCGCCGCCTCCGACGAGGATCTCTGTCACCTCGGCAGCACGACGTGCGGCCCCGAGGTCCTCGCAATCACCGAGTGCTTCACGCGCGACGCGGGGAGGTGAGGCATCATCGAAGACCAGGGTACGCGTCGTGGCGTCGGCGCTGCTGGGCGGCAAGAAGTGGCGCGCGTCCGAGGTGGTCGGCTGCGATCGCCGCCACGCTGCACCGCAAGCTCCGCCGATCGAGCGACGCAGCGCTGCAGGACGGATGACGGAGCGCGCGTTCGACTGACGCGCTTCGTGCTGCCGCGCGTGCGCGTGCTGCTGTTCTGGCTGCGCGCATCGCGCGATGATGCGCCCGACGAACGGCCGGGCTCGGCTTGCACGCTCGACGCGGACGCGCGCACGCTCGATGGATGCGCACGGTCATCGCCGCGCTCGCTCTGGTCGCTTGTGTGAGCACGCCGGTCGGCGTGCCGCCGGCGGACGCTGGCGTCGATGCGCTCGCGCTGATCGACGCCGCGCCGATCGACGCCGCAACGATCGATACCGCGCATGCGATCGAATCCTGCACGAACGAGGGTGGAGCTGCACGGCCGATCACGGCAGGGCGTGCTGCCGCGGCGCGGTCGTCTCGTTCATCGACGGCGTGTGCAACACGGCCGCGCTCGTGCCCGCTTGCCGGATCCACGTCGCGTACGTCGGTCAACCGGACGCGTCCTCGGACGCCGGCGTCGATCTCGACGCGTGGTGCGCGAGCGACCTCCATGCGGAGGGCTGCCCGTGCACCGCGGGGACCACCGCCTGCAACCGCTGCGGTCACCGCGTGACCTGCGAGGGCGGAACCTACGTCGGCGAGTCGGCCGAGTGGTGGTACGGGTCCTGCGGCGGGTGCTTCTGATGCGGGCGCTCGTCGTCGCGGTCGGGACGAGTGCGATCGCGCAAGAAGAAGCCACGGGCGCGCGCCGGCAGCCGGGGCGGGTCCATGCGACGCACGCTCCGTGGGCACGAGCGAAAGAAAGTGCGGTCCGCTACAATCGATCCGTGACCCCCCCCGAGATGCTCGAGCAGATCATGGGTCTTCCCGTTGCGGAGCGGGCGAAGCTGGCGCTGGAACTGCTGCGCAGCCTCGACGGCGAGCCCGAAGCCGGTGCGACCGAGGCCTGGGACACGGAGATCGAGCGGCGCGCCGCCGAGGTCGAAGCAGGCACCGCGGACACGATGACGCTCGAAGAGTACCGAGCTCACGTGCGCGGTCGCCGCCACACGCGCGAGCGATGAACCTGCGGCTTCACCGCCTTGCGGTCATCGAGATCGATCAGGAAGTCGACTACTACGAGTCGTGTCAGCCCGGGCTCGGCGCAGAGCTCGAAGACGCGATCGATGCGGCGTTCGCTATGATTCTCCGGTTCCCGGAGGCGGCCCCGCAGTGGAGGACGCGACGTGATCGTCGAGTCGCGGGGCTCGATCGGTTTCCGTTCACCATTCCCTACCAGATCATCCGCGATGAGATCGTGATTCTCGCGCTCGCCCACACGAGTCGACGCCCCGGGTATTGGTCGAGGCGCACGCACGACTAGATTCTAGTCGCCTGGCCTCGCTACTCCGTCGCGGGCATCGCGCGCTTCCACCGCCGATACGCGCGGCGCGCGTAGGCGAGGCGCTCTCGCGGCGTCGGATAGCGGCGAGTGAACCACTCGATGAGCGCGGCGTTCTCCGCCATTTCCTCCTCGGGGATCACGCGATTCCACCGGGCGATCAGCTCCTCGAGCGGCAGAGGCGCGTCCGCCATCGCCCGGATCTCCGCGGCGATCTTGGGGTCCACGTGGTCGTAGTCACCCATGCGAGGCAGCCTTTTTCGCCGCGAACGCGCGCAAGAGGTCGATGTCTGCAGCATCCTTGGGGCGCGCGCCGAAGCGCTTGGTGAGGATGAGGTCGTCCACGATGGGGACGCGCACGAACGCGCCGTCTGCCGTCTGCACGCGCTCGGCGCGCGCGAACACGTCGTCGAACCGCACGTGGACGCCGTCTTGCGTCGAGACTTGGCGCGCGATCAAGACGTCGACGCGCTCACCGTTCTCGATCACGTAGCGACCGACCGCTCGCGCTGCATCGGGGTCGCGATTCGGGACCATGTCGAGCTTCGCGAGCGCGGCGTTGAGCTTCTGCGCGTCCTCCGGGTGCGCCCAGAGGTCGTAGTCGCTCGTCAGCACCGGGATGCCGATCACGATCAGCGCGCGACGCCCGATCAGCAGCACACGCGCGCCGCTGGCCTCGATCGCGCGAAAGAAGTCGCCCTCGTCGAAGGGGTCGGCATCCATGATCGCAGTCTCCGCTCGGCGAGGCAGGCTGGCAACTCTGCACCGCGCATCGAATCACAGCGCGCGCAGGCAACCGAACACTCTACTCCCGATCCCTCGGCGATCTTCGGCTACGTGCGCGGACGACTCGCGTCCACTGACGCGCGTGCGTCGAGTCGGTGCGCGTTGGTAGCATCCGCAAGCGAAAGCCCGACTTTCGAGCCCCGGAGAGCGGCGCGACGCGCCTTGCTCGGCGTTTTCTGATCCGGAGATCCGCGGGCAGGCAATCGCTCTCTGCTCGGGAATCGCGGCTCGCCGCAAGGGCGCGATGCGCTCCGTGATTTCGGATCTGCCTCGCCAGTTCCGCTCCCCAAGTCCAATCCGAGTCAGATCAGCGGGTCCGCCTTCGCGCTCCGCGCTCTGCGATTTCTGAGCGCCATCTCCGTCGCGATGCAACACGCGCGCAGGATCGTCTCTGGCACGCCACGGACCGGGAGCGGCCACGCGCGATTCCTCGTCGTGACGTGAGCTCTCCTCGAACACCAAGCGCTGAACGTGAATCCGCGCTCTCTCGCTCTCCGTCACGCCGTGACGGGCGAAGTTCTCCCGCGGTTCTTCGCCGCCGACGCGCCGTTCGTCGTCGTCGGATACGCTCGGACCGCCGATCGCACATCAGTTGGCTAGGCGCTGCGCCGTTCGAGCGCGGCCAGGCGACGCTCGTGATCGTCCACGCGTTGTCGATCGTCGAGCCGCTCGCGGAGCAGATCACGCACGCCGTGTACCGCTTGCGAGACGGCCACGAGCTCGGTCGCCAGCCGCACCTCGGACTCGGTCTGGCGTCGCGTCAGGGCGTCGACCTTGCCACCCAACTTCTCGAGCCCGTCGTTGGTCGCCTCGAGACGCTCGTTCGTCTGTTGGATTCGTTCGTTCGTCTGCTCGATGCGCTCGTTGGTCTGATCGATCCGCGCGCTCAACACTTCGCGCGTGTCGCGTACGTCGGTCCTCACGCCGACGACCTCGTCTCGGATCTGCTTGAGCACCGTGACGGTCACACTCTCGTTCTTCGCCATGACTTCTCCACGGCGGCCCGGCGGCCCTTCCGCGGCGACTCGGGCTCTGACGCCCAGCGCTTCAACGGACTGACGCGCTCTTCGGCCTCTCGGTCGCGGCGTGACCGTCGCCCGTCGGCGCACGCCCGCACCCGATATTCGCGCTGTCGTCGGCGACCGTGCATCCGCGAGGGCTCGCGAGTCACCCTGCGGCCGTCCGATCGTTCACAGCGCCTGCACTCACCGCGGCACCGATGAGCCCGAGCAGAGCGGACGTGAACAGCGTCGCCTTGATCGTGAGCACCATCCACTCGTGGCCTGCATGTCGCGTGGGGTCCGCCACTTGCTCGAACAAGCTTCGGTAGAGGATGCCGAAGGCGAAGCCCCAGCCCGATGCGACGAGGGCACGTCCGGCCGCTGCGCCGCGCGCTTCTGCAACGACGCCCGAGAGCAGCAGCGCGCCGATGACGTACGCGTCGAGCGCGATGGGCCACTCTAGGAGGCTCGGCCACGAGCCCCAGCAGAGATCGCGACAGAGCTCGAGGAGCGGCAGCGTGATCCCGAACACGAGCGCTGCGTAGCCATTGCGACTGAGCTTGGTCATGCCGAGGAGTTGCCACGGATGCGTGCGCGCCGCTCGACGACCCGCGTTTCGGGCATTGCCCGCGTGTCCGACTTGACGCGTCCGCGCGTGTTCGCGAGTCTCGATGACATGGTGACGCGGGCTCGACACCACATGCTCGCGCTCGGGACCGCGCTGCTCGCAGCGTGCACTGCGGCGCCGCCCATCGCGGCCACGAGCGATTGGCAGAGCGGCTCGCGGCTTCGTGCGCGCGTCGAGCGTGCGTCCGACGGAGTCCGCCGCCTCGTCGGCTGGCGCGACACGACGCTCGGCATCGACTGCGCGTTCGCGCGCGACACGGGCGGCGTCGTCCGGTGCCTCCCGACCGAGGTGCTCGATCTCGTGTACGCCGATGCGGCCTGCGCGCGACCGATGCACCGGCTCGGTCCCTGCGCGGCACCGCCGCCCTTCGTCACGGTCACGATCCCGGACATGCCCGATCCGTGCGGCCGCGCGGACGTGCTCGGCCCTGGGCTCGAGGTGTTCGCGATCCGTCCCACGGCGCTCGTCACCGCGACCTACTTCTTCGGTCCGTCGAGCGCCTGCGTCGCGGCAGCGCAACCGGCCGCTCGCCTCGTACCGCAGATGGGCATCGTCGATCCCTCGCAGTTCGTCGACGCGACGCTCGAGCGCGTCCCCTTGGTCGGGCGACTCGAAGAAGACGTGGTCGTCGCGAGCGACGGCGCGCGGCAACGCATCGGCCTCTTCGACACGGGGCTCGGCGAGCGCTGCGCACCGGGTGAGGCAGGCGTCCTCGGCGCCGCGGTGTGCATGCCCGAGCGACGCATCGCGTACGCCGAGGTCATTCCGTGGCGCGCGGATGCCGCGTGCACGCACGTCGTCGCGCACGCGGCGTATCCGAGGTCGTGTGCACCACCCGTCGTCGTGCTTCAGAGCCACCACGACGTCTGCAGCTACACGACCGAGCTCGACGAGGTCGGCGTGGCCATCGCCGTGCCGATCTACGAGGGGCGCGACGCAGCGCACTGCACGCCCGTCGCCGATCGGCCGACGGAGATCTGGTACGAGCTCGGACCGCCGATCGCAGACGATCTCCTCGTGCGCACGACGACCGAGACCCACGGAACAGGCGAGGCGCGCCTCCGGTCCTCGATGCGGGAGGGCGTGAGCCTGGGGGCGCTCGGCTGGGACGACGCGTCGGGCGAGCCGTGCATGCCGACGCTCTTCGCCGACCACATCACGCGCTGCATGCCGGCGAGCGAGCGTCTCGACGCCGTCTCCGCGTACGCAGACGCAGCGTGTACGCAGGAGCTTCACGGTGGCGCGACCTGCGGGACCGCGCGCGTCGGGCTCGTGTACGCGACGGACGCGTGCGGCGCGCCGACCGACGCCTTCGCGCTCGTTCCCGTCGCGCCGACAACCACCTTCACGCGCGATGGAGCCGGCGCCTGCGTCCCGAGCACGACGACGGCGACGACCTACACGCAGCTCGGTGCGCGGCTCTCGCTCGACGGGTTTCCGCGCCTCGACATCGTCGTCGAGTGAGCGCTCGAGGTCCGAAGGTGTGAGTGCGCCAGGCAAGCCTCGAGGAGGAGGAGCGATGAGCGGATGATCGCGACAGCTCCGAAAGGTGGGTTCTCGCCCGTTTCCGGGTCCGTCGCCTTGGCGCGTCGATGTCGCAGCGCTACTCGAAGAGCCAGACGATCGGCGCGAGCAGCGTGCGTACGGCCGCGCGGCGGTCTTCGCTCTGCGCGATCCACGCGGCCGCGCTCGGCCCGACCTCGCAGTACGCAGCGACGAGGGCTCGGCCCGGCTCGTTCGACATCAGGTAGCGGTCGCGCGCGCGGCGCAAGACGCCGATCACGCCGGCGACATCGTCGTCGGCAGCGACGACGGATGCCTGTACGCGCTGCGCGGCGCCGACGGCTCGCTGATCTGGGCGCTCGCGAGCACCAGCCCGGTCGTGTTCGTGAGCGCGCGAACCTCGACACGGATCCTGCGCTCGAACTGCTCTGCTCGCGCCTGGATGGGACGCTCGTCGCGATCGATCAGGACGGCGCGTACGCGTGGACCCCGGCGTCCATGCCCGACGCGGGCGCCGGCCTGATGCCGGAGCGAGCGACGCCGCAGCGGCGAGCGGCGCCGGAGCGATGTCGGGCGACGTGGGCGGCGACGCGCGCGGAGGACTCACCCTCCCGCGGGTCCGGAGTGCGGTTGCCGCGTGGGACGCGCGGACCCACACGCGGGCGCCGCGACGGCATGGGTGCTCCTCGGGATCACGCTGCTCCTGCGTCGACGACCGAGTCGTCCTCAGCCGAAGAACTGAGAGCAAGCAGCGATGCAGAAGTCGCCCACGGGGCAGGCCGGATCGGCTCTCCGCCAGAGAACGCCAGTGCATCCTGCGCACGTGGACGGTTCGTGCCGAACGCGGCGTGAGATCAGGCCGATACGCGTTGCGAGTGCAGACCGAAGTATGAGACCGTTATCGACGGAGGTGCCTATGCGCGCAGGCTGGGCTGGGCTGGGCTGGGCTACATCTCCGCCGAGCCCTGCCGGTGGTGCTGCTCGCGTCGCTGACGGCCTGTCGTTCGCTGGTGCTCTCCAGTGGGACGATGGGCGCGTCGATGCATGTGCACGCGACGACCGGCGGCACGCTCACCCGCGCCGAGCTCGCGGCTCGCGTCTACACGTCGACGCCTGCTGACCTTGCTCCGCTTGAGGCGTTTCTGCGTGCCGGAGGGCTCGGGACTCACGCGGACATCGAGCGGAATAACGGGCGCGTCTGGATCACTACGACCGCAGCGGGAACGTTCGCCGCCTACACTCGGAATGATCAGCGTTCACACAGCGGGCTCACAGTCAACGCGTCTGGTCACATCGACGACGAGCAGCCGCTCAGCATCTTCGACCTCGACGAGGAGACCGCGTCGATCTGCAACGACCCGGCGCTGGGCGCGATAGCACACGCGGCTACCGCCGCAGACGCCACGGGTGACTGCCGTCAGTTCCACGCGCTCAGCGCCCAGTACATCTACGACTTCGTCGGCGACGCGATGCTCGTGGACACGTTCCCCAACGCACAGCACGTGAGATGGGTGCCCGGCGACGCGACCGTGTGCGAGGGCGGCGACTGCGAGATCGCCGGCGCGCCGACGCTGGCGATCTCCTTCCCGATCGACCTGTCGGTCAACCAGGGCCAGCCGTTCACGCGCTGGATATACCTCCACGGCAGTGTGTCCACCGCGTACCGTATCCAGCCGAACGTCTGCGGACCTGGCAGTCCTCTCGCCTGCGACCGCGACGCGCGTGGGCCGATCCAGTTCCGCAGCTACTCGTTCGCCGGCGACGACATGCGACTGCCCGACCTCGGTGTCGACGTAAGCGTCCACCACGTCAGCACTGGGGAGACCTTCGACATCGAGGTTGACTCGAACTGTGCCCTCCTCGGTCCGCTCGTCTGCAGCGCCGCGGCGACCGCGATCCTGAGGCCCTTGCTCTCGGGGCTGTTGGTGAGGATTGCCGACGCCGGCTCGCGCTCGCTCGATGGCGCGACGCACGGAGTGATCCCGCTGCCGGGAGGACCGCCGGTCGGACGCTTCATCACCGTGCCGGGGCCCTTCGGCCCCGCAACGTTCGATCTCGATCAGACGATGGGGCGAACCGGGACGAGCACACGCCCCGGCACGACCGAGCTTATCGTGGGCGGCGGCGGTGCGATGGTGGACGGCACGACGCGGCGCCTGACGCTCGGGCTGACGTCGGTGCTCCTGAGCAACACGCTCGGCGGCACGCCGCTCAACGTCACGACGTTTTGCACGCCGATGGCACGCGCCAACCCGCTCCTCGCGTCGGCATGCGGGACGGTGCCGAACGCGCTCGGACCACTGCCGCAGACCGCGCAGTTCCTCGACACACAGCTCGGGGTCGCGCGCGAGCTGCGGCGGCTCTTCGTCCAGGCTCTCGCGAACACGGCACCGTCGACTCCGCCGGCACGCAGCCGAGTGACCGCGATCGCATTCAACCCCACCATGCCCGGCGCTGTGGACTTCACGTTCACGATCGACACCGACGGCGACGGCTCGGACGACCTCATGGACCTCTGCCCCCTGCGCCTGCCGACCGACAGGTGCAGCACGGGCACACCAGGCGACAGTGGCGACGCGACGGACGACGACGTCGATCACATCGGCGACAATTGCGACCTCTGTCGCGCCATGACCTCATCGGACAACTCCGACGTCGACTTCGACTGTCTGGGTGCGCCGTGCGACTGCGACGACGACGGCGACACGTGCAACGACCAGGAATTCGTGGCGGGGTGCCCGGCCGTGCCTGGCCACTATCTCGACGAGAATCCCGAGTTCGGGGACTGCGCAGCATTCGACGTGACCACGACCCCGCCCACATGCACGGCGCGGCACGATCTCGATGGCGATGGTCGCATCGACGACTGCGACCCCGACGACGACGGCGATGGAGTCGCCGAGCAGTGCGCGTCGACGTGCTCGCTCTGCCTGCCGTGTCGCACCGGACAGGGTGCGCCGAGCGACTGCTGCAGCGACAACTGCCCGAGCTGGCTCCCCGCGGACCCCACCCAGACGGATAGCGACCTCGATGGGATCGGCGACGTCTGCGACGTGTGCCCGAACGGACCCTGCACGTTCTCGTTCAACGGGTCGCTGGTGGCGAACGTGGCGGGCCTGCCGGCGATCGATGGGTGCGTACAGGCCCCATCGGGCTGCCTCGGCGGGCTCCTGATCAATCCGCTCTGCCTCCACGGCCCGTGCCCGGATCCTTTCGGCGCGCTCCGCGTCATGGACGGCCGCTTCCACGAGCGCTTGGCGTTCCGCCTCCCGGCGCTCGGCCCCGACGAAGCACTGGGTCAGCTCGCTGCCCTGCCGGATCTCGACGGCGACAGCGTGGGCGAGATCGCAGTGGGCGTCACCGCCGGCCAGCGTGCGGGGCGCGTTCTGATCCTGAGCGGCCAGCGCGGCCAGCTCATCGAGACCATCCACGGCTTCGCCTCGGGCGACCGCTTCGGTGCTTCGATCGCGTCGCTCGGCACCATGCTCGCCGTGGGCGCGCCCGGTGCCCGGAACCTGGGCGCGAGCGTCGCCGTCGGCGGCGTCTACTTCTTCGACCTTCGCGCCGGCTTCACGGTGCAGAACGCGCTCTTCGGACACAGCGCGGGCGAGCGCTTCGGCACGGCGATCGTCGCGCTCGGTGACCTGAACGTCGACGGCATCGCCGACCTCGTCGTGGGCGCGCCCCGAGCGAACGGCGGAGCGGGCCGGCTCGACCTCGTGTCGGTCGACGGGCGCGTGACGCGCTCGTTCAGCGTGGCGATCCCGCGCGCACACCTCGGCTCGAATGCGGGGGCAATCCTTCCGCGATCGCAGGGAGATCGTGGCGGCTTGATCGTCGGAAGCGCCAGCGCCCTCGATGGGCGCGGCCTGCTCGTGATGTTCGAGTGGGACGCTCAGGTGCGCTGGCGCGTGGTCGGCGCGCCCGGCGATCACCTGGGACGCTCCGTGTCGTCGGCGGTCGATCTGGACGGCGACCTCAGCCCCGAGATCGCGGTCGGCGCCCCCGGGGCGCACGGGGGCATCGGCGAGGTCCGCTTCTTCGACACAGCCGGCCAGCAGAAGGACACGCTCACGCCCTCCTCCGCCGCCCACTTCGGCCGGGTGGTGCGCAGCGTCGACGACGTCGATGGAGACGGGAGCGCCGATCTCATGGTCGGTGCGTCGTCGATCGGAACGGCGGGCTTCGCCGGTGGAGTCACCACGCTCTTCGGCGGGCTCGCCTCGTTCACGAAGATCATCTCGCATGTAGGCCCCTGATGCGCCCGGACGGATGGCTCTGCGCGCTGCTCGCGGCGGGCACGCTCGCGTGCTCCACGCCCGAGGTCGCCATCGTGGGCGAGTGCCACGTCACGGTTCCCGATGTGACGGTGCAGCTTCCGACCCCCGAGAGCGGAACGCTTTACAACATCGGCGTTCTCGGCACCGACCTGCTGGTGCAGTGGAACGTGCTCGCGCCGATGGCGCCGGTGGATCTCGCGTCGGATGTACATCTCGCGTGGGTGGACTCGAGTGGCAACCCAATCGGCGCGCCGCAGTCCGCCTGGCAGTCCAGCGGCCCGTACGTCAGCCGTTGGGTGCGCGAGGGCGATCATCTCGCGTCGGGGATGATCCTGTCGAGGTTCGATGGGAGCTACGCCCCCGACGTGATGAACGCGTGGGCGGTCCACTCGACGCCGACGTCTAGCAGGCGGCTTCGCTCGCCTGTCGCCGTCGCCCCTGCACCGGACTGTCCGTCATGTCCAACGATGGACCTATCCGTCGGAGCGCTGTCGGCGAGGTTCCCGGCGGCGATCGTCTCGCGCGCGGCGAGATACGTGCTGGCCGGAGCCACGATCGATTGCTCGACCACACGTGCGCAGGAGTGGCGCCTGATCGCGTTCGACGAGATGAACGCGCGCACGCTGCAATATCCCGACGATCCCTGCGCTGACCATCGACTGGTCGGTACCGACTACTTTCCTCTGGCGCCCGAGCTCATATCGCTTCCGTTGACCATCGGCGTCCTGTTCACCGCCGGCTCGCCCGCCAACCCAGAACCCTACGGCTACCACGGTGAATATCTGTTCACGACCGTCGACCCATCGACGCTTGAGCCCGTCACACCGATGAGGACTGTCGCGCCTGCGAGCTCGGACGGATCGACCGACGAGCAGCCCCGTGCAGCCATCGCGGGCGACCGGATCGTCTTCATCACGCCCGTGGGCCTCTATCCCTGCTTTCGCCTCCACACCATGAAGTTCGACGGGACCGACTCGCACGATGCGGCGTGGCAGCCGGCGTGCAACCACGACGCGTCGATCCGGGACACCAACGCCGAGCTGCTGACCCTCGACGGTGCGGCGCTCATCGTGTGGGAGCACGCGAGCCGCGCCGACACCGTCACCACGGCGACCCTCGCGCAGACCGTGCAGGAGGTCGATGCGATGCTGCTGACGTCGCTCGGCCAGCGGGGCAGCGAGATCGTTCGCGTGACGCCGCCCGACGCGTGGAGCTTTTCCGGATCGCCCTCCATGCTCGCGGCGGCCGGTGAGACCGGCGAGTCGGCGGACGGCTTCTCGCCGCGCGCCGCGCTGGACGGTGATCGGATCGTCGCCAGCTGGGTGGATAACCGCGACGCCGACGCTGTCCTCGCGTTCCGGGAGCGCGTTCACTTCGCGGAGCTCGCGTGCACGCTCGCGGGACGATGAGGCTCCGCTCGACTCTGGCGTCGGGGATCGTCACGCTCGCGCTGGCCGCCTGCTCGACCGATCCTCCGACGTCCGCCCGCTGCATCGCGGCCTACGCACCCACCGAGCCGACACTGCTCTTGCGCTATCGACGGACGGGCACCGGCATTGGCGTATCCGACATGACGGTCGCGGAGCGCCTCGAG
>JAYVCF010000298.1:0-11634 GCA_043750095.1 Deltaproteobacteria bacterium | reverse complement strand
GATCGACGAGGCCGTGGAGTCGATCGCGGTCATGAAGGCGATTCGATCCATCGAGCGCGCCGACGTGGTGGTGCTGCTCGTCGATGCCGCCGAGGGCATGGCGGAGCAGGACGCGCGTCTCGTCGGCCTCATCTCCGACCGCGGACGCGGGCTCGTCATCGGACTGAACAAGGCCGATCTGCTCGATGAGAAGGGCCGCAAGGCGGCGCTCCAGTTCGCCAAGGAGACGCTCGCGTTCGCGCCCTGGGCCCGCATCGTGACGCTCTCGGCCAAGACGGGTCGCTCCGTGAACAAGCTGCTCGAAGAGGTCGACGCGGCGCGTGCCGAGCACGGCAGGCGCGTCGGCACGGCCGAGATGAATCGCTTCTTCGAGGAAGTGCTCTCGCATCATCCGCCGCCGACCGCGAAGGGCCGCCCGGTCCGCCTCTACTACGTGACGCAGGCCGAGACGCATCCTCCCCGCTTCGTCGTGATGACGAACGAGCCCGAGTACATCCACTTCAGCTACCAGCGATATCTCGTGAACGCGATCCGCGAGCGCTTCGGCTTCGACGGCACGCCGCTCCGCATCACCTACAAGCTGAAGCAGCGCCGCGGCACCAGCCCTACCTGAGCCGCGGTCCGGACGGCGCTTCAGTTGCAGTGGTGGTTCGGGTCGCAGGTCAGCGTGCCGTCGCACATCGGCGTCGCGCTACGGCAGGCGCCACCCATCGCGCCGTCCGCCAGGCAATGGCCCATCGTCGTGCTGCCCATGTCCGGGATGCACGTGTTGCCGGTCACGCACACGAAGTGATCGAGCGTGCACACGCCGCCGCTCGCGATCGGCACCTGGCAGACGCCCGTGTCGCCCGCGACGGGGGTCATGTTGCTGCATGCGAGCGTCCCATCGCAGGGCGTTCCCGTGATGCGGCACGCGCCGTTGTCGCTGCCGTCCACGAGGCAGTGACCGTCGGTCATGCTGCCGGCGTCGATCTCGCAGGTGTTGTTCGCCACGCAGACGTCGTGGAAGCCCGGCGTGCAGGGCTGGGCGCTCGCGATGGGCGTCTGGCAGGTGCCGTTGGTTCCCGCCGTCGGCGCGGCCACGCTGCAGACGAGCGTGGTGCCCGTGCAGAAGGGCGCGCTCGTGTTGCAGGGCGCGTACTCCGTGCCGTTCGCGTTGCACGTGCCGCTCGTCGCCGTCGCCGTCGGGTACACGCAGGTGTAGCCGTCCACGCAGAACATGTTCGTCGCGTCGCAGGCCGCGCCCGCCGCGTGCGGCTGGAGCTCGCGGACGTTCAGCGTGAACGCGCCGTGACTCGTCCCCCCCATGGCCGGCATGTTGTATCCCGCGACCACGATGAAGACGGTGGTCCCCGCCGAGACGGTGGCCATCGACATCGCGGTCGAGAAGACGTTGCCGGCATTGAGGTCGACGTCGTCGTTGCACGCGAGCTCGGTCGCACCCGCGGTGCAGCCGTCGAGGATCCACACGATCGTGTCGAGCGTCGCGAGCGTCGCCGGATCGTCCGTCGAGGCGACGAGGTAGCCGCCCGACTGCATCGTGTACTGGAAGACGACCTCGTTGACGGCGGTCGACGCGCCCATGCCGTCGTCGGCGCAGGTTCCGTTCGCGAGGCCGGTCATCGGAGCCATGGGCGCCGTCGCGTTGCTCGAGGCGAGCGTGCGGCCGGTGCCACTCGCGGGCGCCGTGCCCGCGGTGTTCAGGTTGATCGGCGTGGCGCAGGTGCCGCCGCTCGATCCGCCGTCCGATGGACCGGTGTCCGTGGCGGAGTCGGTGTGGCCCGAGTCCGTGCCGACGGCGCCCGCGTCGTTGCCGGGATTCGCGGGAGGATTGTTACAGGCCGAGAGGGCCGCGAGCGCCGTGATGACGCCAACTGCGATGCGGATCTTCTGCATGCGAGGCTCCTGAGAAAAACGAGAAGGGCGAAGGGATAGCCCTGCCCGTGCCGAATTCCAGGCGATTCGCGAGTCAGAGCCCGGAAGCAGCGCAGGCCGCTCGATGCGCTGCGTCAATCGGCGCGGCAGCCAGGTCGGCCGAGGTCGCGGGGTTCGTGCTCGCGAAGTCGAACATGTCGTAGAGCGGCCAGGCGTTGGCGTCGCGCCCCGTCATCGCCGGCAGCAGGTAGCGCGCCTGCAGGAGGCGAACGACGCTCGCGTGATCGGTGACCTGATCCGAGACGTACCCCGCGCGCGCGTAGGGGCTCGCGATGATGAAGGGCACACGGAAGCCGTGGCGATCGAAGTGACCGGGCGGATCGCCGGCGCCCAGATCGGGCTCGAAGTCGCCTGGTGGGCACGCCGAGGGCGGAGGCACGTGATCGTAGAAGCCGCCGTGCTCGTCGAACGTGAAGACGACCGCCGTGTCGTGCCAGATGGGGCTGTCCATCACGTGCGTGATGACGTCGCGAACCCACGCCTCGCCGAACTGCGGGTTGGCTGGCGGATGCTCGTCCGTCTGTTCGAGGCTGGAGACCGTCCACGCGGGATCGATCCACACCACCTCGGCGATGTTTCCCGACGCGAGATCGTCGTAGAGGCCGGTGAGCGTGGACATGTGCGCGCGCTGCGCCGGGGCGAGCGCGTAGCTCGAGTACGGCAGCCAGACCCAGGGCACCGACGAGTAGTAGATGTGCCAGGACACGCCCGCGCGATCGAGCTGCTGCATGAGCGTGTGATCTTCGCCGAGCGGAAAGCGTGCGGCAGGGATCGCGTCGTTGGTCGTCATGCCGAACGACGTCGCGCTCATGTAGTACATGCGGTTCACCTGCGTCGGGCCGAGGACGCCGCAGTGGTGGTGATCGCTCATCGCGAAGGTGCGCGCGAGGTCGTAGTAGAAAGGTAGGTCGGCCTCGGTGAAGTAGCCCATGCCGCGATCGGTGTTGCCGTTCGCGACCACGAAGCCGTCGTTGGCGCCGCCGTTCCACTCGCGGTGCGACCCCGACCAGCTGTGAGAGGGATCGTCCACGCAATAGGCGCTCGTGTGGAACGCAGCCACCGGCGATCCGTCCGTGTGCGGGTTGGTGGCGCCCGCCGGGATGCCGTCGACGCCCGCCATGGAGCCGAAGTAGTGATCGAAGCTTCGGTTCTCCTGCATGAGCAGGATCCAGTGGCGAATGGGGATGTCCTGCCCGATCGGGTGCTCGCTTCCGATCGTCTCCCAGGGCATCGCGCCCCGCGCGTACGCACACGTGGAGCGGCCTGGTCCGACGGCCGACTCCGGCATGCGCATGAACGTGCCCACGTCGTAGGGGATGTGCGTGTCGGGGCCGGTGTCGCGAGGGCCGGTGTCGGAGCGCGCTGCGTCGGGATGTCCCACGTCGACTTCGACCGCGGCGTCCTCGCTCGCTGGCTGCGCCGCACAGGAAGACGCGAGAATGAGAGCCATACCGAGGGAGGAACCGCGCATTGACGCATCGTACCGCGCTTGACGTCGGAAGGCGCCTCGCGAACGATGGGGACTTCGCTGTTGGCGTCGTCGTGACGGCCCCGCGACCAAGAGGCTTCTCATGCTTTTGTCCTCCGTCCCTCGCTCTCTCGCCGTTCGCTCATCGCGTCTTCGACGCCTCTCGTCGGGATCGGCGCTCGTCTTGGCGCTCGCCGGATGCAACCCGCCGCCCGTGGTCGTGACGGACGCGTGCACGACGTGCGGCGTGGACGCTGCACACGACATCGACGCGAACCCGACCGACGCCGCTACGGTGACCGACGCCGGCACCGACGCCGCCGTGATCGCCGATGCGAACGCGGACGCGTTCATGTTCGTGGACGGTGGCCTCGCCAACGATCCGCACTTCGGGATGCGGCAGGCATGCACGTACGCGAGCGGCGCCGACTCGGATGACACCGTGGGGACCCCAGCCCAGCTGACCGCCGCGCGCAGCGCGATCCAGCACGTGATCGTGATCGTGCAGGAGAACCGCTCCTTCGATCACATGTTCGGGGTGAACACGCACGGCTGGGACGGCTTCCCCTCGGGCTTCACCAACCCCGACCCGGCCGGGCCCGCGGTCGCGCCGTTTCATGCGCCGAACTTCTGCCTCACGCCGCGCCCCACGCACCAGTGGAACGACATCCACGCCGAGTGGCACAACGGCGCCATGGATGGCTTCGTCGCCCAGAACGGCATGGTGTCCATGGCGTACTACACGGAGGCCGATCACCCGTTCTACACGTGGCTCCTCTCGACGTTCGCCACGAGCGATCGCTACTTCTGCGACGTCCTCAGCGGCACTTGGGCGAACCGCGACTACCTCTACGCGGGCACCAGCAACGGCGTGCGCAACACCGGTGAGACCGGCGCGCCGACCGTCACGATCTTCGATCGGCTCGAGCACGCGACGCCGGCGATCGCCTGGGGCGACTACGTCCAGGCGAACCCGAACACCGAGTGTCTCGAGGGCTCGCTGCACGGAACGTTCGATCCGCCCAACCCGGCGACGGGCTTCTGCGCGCGGGCGGGCGTGCACCCGTACGCGGATCTCGCGCCCTTGCTCGCGGCAGGCACCGCGGTTCCCTCGCTGGTGTTCGTCGACCTCGAGCCGACCGACGAGCATCCCGACTACGGCGACACCCGTGCGGGCGAAGTCGCGGTGCACAACCTCATGGTGCAGATCTTCGCGAGCCCGATCTGGGCGCACACCGCGGTCTTCTTCACGTACGACGAGGGCGGTGGCTTCGTCGATCACGTGCCGCCGCCGAGCGCCTGCCTCGCCGCGCCGTCGCAGTCGGCCTTCGACCGACTCGGCATGCGCGTGCCGGTCGCGGTCGCCTCGCCCTACTCGCGCGCCGGCTACAACTCGCGCCTCACGCACAGCCACGCGAGCATCCTGCGCTTCATCGAGACCGTGTTCGACGTCACCGCGATCAGCGGCCGCGACGCGAACGCGGACGCGATGCTCGACATGTTCGACTTCTCGACGCCGCACTTCGCGACGGTGACGGGCGTCGTGAACGCGGCGACGCCCGCGGCGACCTGCCCCTGAGGGCCGGAGGCGAAGACCGATCAGGTGTGACCGGTGATGCGGCCGCCGTCCGTCGCGCGGCCGCTCACGGCACCTGACGACGACAGGTTCAGCCGGTAGGTGCCCGTCTCCCAGACGGACGTGTCGGTGCTGTTGCGACCCGTGAGCGTGAGCGCGCCGCTCGACGCGTACGTGCCTCCCACCCACTCCATCGCACTGCGGCCCACGAGCGAGGCCTGATCGCTCGGTGCCGCTTCGCAGACGACGAAGATGGTGCCGCTGACGCTCGAGCCGCTTCGCTGGAGGTTGAACGTCATCGCGTAGCGATATCCGTCGTGCGAGTACGTGCCGTTGAAGGCCTGCGAGTCGCCGTCGGCCCAATCGTATCCGCCGCTGCCATCCTCGCTCGGGTCGGTGGTGTCGTCGGTGCTCTCGGTGATGACGCGCGTGACGCGATGATGCGGGTGCACCTCCGTCGTCGGTGGCGCCGTCGTCCCCTCGTCGCTCGTGTCGGTGCCGTCGCTCGTGTCGGTGGCGTCCGCGATGGTGTCCGTCGAGTCGCTCGTGTCCGTCGGGTCCTCCCCGTGCGGGACCGCGGCATCGGCCTCCGCGATGTCCACGGCCGCGTCGGTCTCGAGGGGAAGATCCGTCGTGCCAGTGCCGCCGCCGGTGCCGTCGCCGGCGAACGATCCGCCGTTCTCTTCGTAGCGCTGGTAGAACATGAGCGCGCCGATGGTCGCAGCCGCACCGCCGGCCCCGAGCAGGAAGAGCCCGGCGACGAACGCGATCGTGCGCCCCACACCGCTGCTCGGTCGCACCACCGCGCCCGTCGCCGTCGAAGGACCCTGGACGCTGTAGGGAGTGCTCGTCGCGTGGGGATTCACCGCTCGCGATGGCCCCGTGCCCGAGGGCGTGTACGGCGCAGAGCGCGAGACGGCCTGCATGGGCATCGTCGGCGCGACCACGCCCCGGCGCGAATCGTAGGGCTGCGGTGACACGATGGGCCCCGTCGGATCGCGGTAGGTGAAGCCCGGTCCGATCGCGTTGATGGCCGTCGACGCGTCCGCGAAGCGCTGCTCGGGCGCGCGCGCGACGCAGCGCGAGAACCAGAGGTCGAACCCCGGAGGGATGAGGTGCGAGAGGCCCGCCTGCGCGGCGCGCACCGTCGGCGGATCGAGCGGCGTGACGAGGACCTCGGTGAAGAGCGCGGTGAGGCGGACCTCGGGCTCGTTCGCCACGCGCCAGTAGAAGCGACCCGTCAGCATGTAGAACGCGATGAGGCCGATCGCCCAGACGTCGGTCGCGGGCCGGAGCTGCGCGCTCTGCTCGGTCTGCTCGGGCGACATCCACATCGGCGAGCCGATGGCCGCCGTCGCGCTCGCGGTCGCGCGGCTCTCTTGCGTGAGCTTGGCGATGCCAAAGTCGAGGATCTTGAGGGTGAACGGCACGCCGCGGCGGCGGCTCACGGCGATGAACAGGTTCTCCGGCTTGAGATCACGATGGACGATGCCCTTCACGTGGGCCGGACCGAGCCCCTCCCCCACCTGCTGGAGCATCTCGATCGCCTCGTCCGCGGAGAGGCGCCCGCGCTCGCGCATCAGGTGGGCGAGATCCTGCCCCTCGAGCATCTCCATCGCGAGCCAGGGGGTCTGCGTGGCCTCGTCGACACCGGCGCCCACCACCTCGACGATGTGCTCGCTCTGGATCTGCGCGCCGATGCGCGCCTCCATCGTGAAGCGCTCGCGCGCGCGCTTATCCTCGACCAGCTGCGGCAGCATGATCTTCAGCGCACGCCGCTTGCCCGTCGAGACCTGCTCGACGACGTAGACAGCCCCCATCCCGCCCTCCGCGAGGAGGCCGATCACTTGGAAGTCGCGCGCGAAGAGGGTCCCCGGCGCGAGGGTGGGTAAGCCAGCCATGAGGAACGGTCGATCCTACGAGATGTTTCCGCCGAGATCAGCTTCGAGGCGAGGCGCCTCGAGGTTCAGACGCTCGATCGGCTCGCGCGGCTTGGCTCGTCGACCACGGCCGACGTCGAAATGTTCCCCTTTCCGTGCGCACACTGCGCTTCGAACGTTCGCGCATCGCCGATGAACGATGGCGGTCGCGTACCGACCCTATCATGCTAGGCCATCGCGGCACTCGATGCGCACAGGACATCGCCAAAAGACGATGACGAAGCCGGCGGAAGCCTCCGGAGCGGTCGATCTCCGGCCGGTCGAAGGCGCCGCCGCGGATGCGGACCTGGGAACGCTCGCGAAAGCCCTCGGGCACCCGACTCGCGTGCGCATCATCCGGCTCCTGCGCGCAGGCGACGGCTCGACGTGCAGCGCGCTCGTGGAGATGCTCGCGCTCGCGCAGTCGACGGTGTCCGAGCACCTCCGACTCCTGCGTGAGGCGGGGATCGTCCGCGTCGACACCGACCCGAGGCGCACGTACCGCGTGGATGTCCATCGCGTTCGTCGGCTCAAGGCGCTCGTCGGGTCCCTCTGATGAGCGCCTCGAAGGCCGTGCCAGAGGAGGGGATGCTCCGGGGCGCCCGCCCGCTGGCGTCGCTGGCGTTCTACGGCGGGATGCTCGGCATCGGGGCGCTGGTGTTCTGGTTGGTGCGCACGCAGGGCGAGCTGCTCGTGGCACCGCACGTCGACGGCGGAGGTCTCGGCGTGATCGCGGCCAGCCACCCGGTGACGCTCGCGCACGTGCTGCTCTCGATGGCCGTGATCGTGCTGGCCGCGCGCGCGATGGGATCGGCGTTCGAGCGATGGCTGGGGCAGCCGGCCGTGATGGGCGAGATCGTCGCGGGCCTCGTCTTGGGTCCGTCCGCGCTCGGTGCGATCGCGCCTGGCGCCCAGGCGCTCGTCCTCGCGACCGACGCCACACCTCACCTCGCGATCATCGCGAAGATCGGCGTCGTGCTCTTCATGTTCCTCGTGGGGCTCGAGCTCGATCCGAAGCTCCTGCGCGGGAGCACGCACGCCACGGTCGCCATCTCGCACGCGAGCATCATCGTGCCCTTCGTGCTCGGTACCGCGCTCGCGACGTACCTCTATCCGCGCTACTCGTCCGATGCGGTCTCGTTCACCACGTTCGCCCTCTTCGTGGGCGTGTCGATGTCGGTGACGGCGTTCCCGGTGCTGGCCCGCATCCTCACCGACCGGCACGTGTCCGGCACACCTCTCGGGGTCACCGCCATCGCGTGCGCGGCCGTCGACGACGTGACCGCTTGGTGCCTTCTCGCGATCGTATCGGGCGTGGCGACCTCGCAGCTTCACGGCGCGGCGTGGACGATCGGCCTCGTGGCCCTCTACATCGCGGCGATGTTCGTGGTCGCGCGCCCGCTCATGGCGGCGATCGCCGCCCGCGAAGAGAAGCGCACCGGTCCGGTCTCGCTCGATGTGCTCGCCATCGTGTTCGCGTGCTTGTTGCTCTCGTCGGTCGCGACCGAATCGATCGGCATCCACGCGCTCTTCGGCGCGTTCCTCGTGGGTGCGGTGATGCCGCACGAGGGACGCCTGGCCGCGCAGCTACGCGCGCGCCTCGAGGACGTCGTGGTCGTGCTCCTCTTGCCGGTCTTCTTCGCCTTCACGGGCATGCGCACGCAGATCGGCCTGGTCGCGAACGCCGACGATGCGCTCGCGTGCCTCGCCGTGATCGGCGTCGCGACCCTCGGAAAGTTCGGGGGAACTGTGATCGCCGCGCGGTTCGCGCGCCTCGGCTGGCGAGAGTCGTCGGCGCTCGGGATCCTGATGAACACGCGCGGGCTGATGGAGCTCATCGTGCTGAACGTCGGTCTCGACATGGGCGTGCTCTCGCCGACGTTGTTCACGATGTTCGTGCTGATGGCCGTCGTCACGACGTTCGCGACGACGCCCATCTTCGCGGCGATCACGCGCGGCATGCCGTCGCTGCGGCCTTCCGCTCGACCGGCCCCTCTGCCGGTCGCCGCGCCGTAGGATCTCGACGGGAGTGCCCGGCTCGCCGGGCCGACACAATTGTGTCGCGGTTGCGAAGCGGACGGCTCCGGTCGGGGATCAGCCGATCTGCTTGCTCGCGTGATCCCAGTTCACGAGGTTCCACCAGCTCTCGACGTACTTGGCGCGCGCGTTGCGGTAGTCGATGTAGTACGCGTGCTCCCAGACGTCGCAGGTGAGGACGGGCTTCTTGTTCTGCGTCAGCGGGCAGCCCGCGTCGTGCGTGTCCACGATCTCGAGGCCGCTCTCGGTCTTCACGAGCCAGGCCCAGCCCGATCCGAAGTGGCCGGTCGCCGTCGCGCTGAACTTCTCTTTGAAGGTGGCGAAGCTGCCGAAGCTCTTGTCGATCGCCGCCTTGATGGCGCCCGTCGGCTCACCGCCGCCGCCCGGACGCATCGACTGCCAGTAGAAGGTGTGGTTCCAGACCTGCGCCGCGTTGTTGAACACCTTGCCGCTCGTCGAGCGAACGAGGTCCTCGTACGACTTGCCGACGATCGAGGCGTCGTCCTTCGCGAACGTGTTCAGGTTGTTCACGTACGCCTGGTGGTGCTTGCCATAGTGGAAGTCGAGCGTCTCGGCCGAGATGTGGGGCGCGAGAGAGTCCTTGGCGTACGGAAGCTCGGGAAGCGTGAAGGTCATGGGGAATCTCCTCTGGGAATCGGGCCGGAGCCTAGAACATTGGGGCGAGCCGACAAGGGGCTCTCGCGTCGTTACTTTCGGATCACATCCATCACCAGCGCCGCGGGCCTGGGCGGGCGCGGGCCGATCTCGAACGCACCCGCGACCCTGCGCCTGAGTGCCTCGTCCGCGCCGGCGTCGTCGTTCACGTAGAGCGTCGCCAGAGCTTCGCCGCGCTTGATGGCATCACCGGGCTTGGCGTTCAGGATGATCCCGACGCGCGGATCGACGGCCTGATCGGCGCGCGAGCGGCCTGCACCCATCGAGACGGCGGCGAGGCCCAGATCCAGCGCGTCGGCCGCGGTGACGTACCCGGTCTTCGTCGCGAGGATCGCCACCGTGTGCTTGGCCTGCGGCAGGCGATCGGGCTCGTCGATCGTGCGGGCATCGCCGCCCTGCGCACGCACGATCTGACGCATGCGTCCTGCGCCGCGACCGTTGGCCATCGCGGCCGCGAGCTGCTTCCTTCCGTCGCTCTCGTTCTTCGCCACGCCGCCGAGGCGCAGCATCTCCGCGCCCAGGATCAACGTGAGCTCGCGCAGATCGTCGGGGCCGCGGTTGTGGAGGATCTCGAAGGCCTCCGCCGTCTCGAGGGCATTGCCGATCGCGCGTCCGAGCGGCGCCTCCATCGGGGTGATGAACGCGGTGACCTGCTTCTTGGCGAGGCGCCCCACGCGCACGAGCGAGCTCGCGAGCGTCCGCGCATCACGCAACGTTTTCATGAACGCGCCGCGACCGACCTTCACGTCGAGGACGAGGGCGTCGATCCCCTCGGCGAGCTTCTTCGAGAGGATGCTCGCCGTGATCAGCGGGATGGACTCCACCGTTCCGGTCACGTCGCGAAGCGCATACAGGCGCTTGTCGGCCGGCGCGATGTCGGCCGTCTGACCGATGAGCGCGCAGCCGAGATCGCGCACCTGCTGCACGAACTGCGGCGTCTCCATCGACACGCTGAAGCCTGGGATCGCCTCGAGCTTGTCGAGCGTGCCGCCCGTGTGCCCGAGGCCGCGGCCGCTGACCATCGGGACCGCGACGCCGCACGCGGCCACGAGAGGCGCGAGACAGATCGACACCTTGTCTCCCACGCCACCGGTCGAGTGCTTGTCCACCTTCGCTTGCTTGATGCTGCTCGTGTCGACGACGCTGCCGCTGTCGCGCATCGCGAGCGTCATCGAGACGGTCTCGGCGGGCGACATGCCGCGGAGGAACGCCGCCATCGCGAACGCCGTCATCTGGTAGTCGGCGATCTCACCGCTGGTGAAGCCCTCGATGAGCTGGCGGATCTCGCGCTCGGAGAGCTCACCGCCGTCGCGCTTCTTCGCGATCAGCTCGGGCGTCGAGAGACGCCGGCCCGTCCTGCCGCCCGGCGTCGGAGCCGACGTGCTCTGTGTGGACTTGGAAGAACGGCCCTTCGACATCAGCGCTCCCTTCCGCCCTTCCGACCTGGGCGCGGCTTGACCCCGCGCGGCGGTACGCGAGGGGGGCGCTTGCTCTCGGCTCGAGCCGTCGTGCCGCCGCCGGATGCCCGCTCCGGCTGCGCCGCGGGCAATCCTACGATCTCTCGGCGCTCGATCGAAACCTCCTCGATCCGAACCGAGATGGCGTCCCCGAGCGCGAACGTCCGCTTCGTCTTCACACCGACGAGGCGCACGCCGAGGCGATCGAGCTCGAAACGATCGCCCGTGATGCGCTCGACCGGCATCCGCACCTCGACGAAGGGCGCGTCGATGTAGACGAAGACCATCGCCTCCGTCACCCCGGACACACGTCCCTCGAGCACGTCGCCCACGCGATCCTTCATGAGGATCGCGCGATGGATCGCCACGCACTCGCGCTCGATGGTCATCGCGCGACGCTCGGCACGGCTCGCCGCCACGGCGATGGGAACGAGATCGCGCGCCAGCTTCTCGGCGTCGATCTTCTCGTGATGCAGGAGCCGCCGCACCGTGCGGTGGACGACGAGATCCGGATAGCGACGGATGGGCGAGGTGAAGTGCAGGTAGTCGCGCGCGGCCAGCGCGAAG
>JAYVCF010000297.1:0-36304 GCA_043750095.1 Deltaproteobacteria bacterium | reverse complement strand
CGCCACGTCGGCGCCGTCCTGCGCCTGCACGGGCAGGGCGAAGAGGAGCGAGCAGCAGAAGGCGAGCGCGAACCGCATGACTGCATGCTCGCGCGTGCCGAGGGTGCTCGCAACCGGCAAGAGTCCGCCGGAGTCGTCCGCCGAGCGGACGCGACACCATGGTCGACCGATCACGCGCGTCAGGGATGCGTCAGATCGGTGTCGCGTGCCCAGCCACCGACGCGCGCGTGCGCGAGCGTGGACTCGACGCGCACCCACCCCGCTCGGCGCTCGCGCTCGACCCAGACGATGCGGTGACGCGCGTCGGGCTCGAGCGAGAGTGTGATGGGCGAGCTGCCGTCGTCGGCGGCCGCGCGAATGCGAAGGCGTGGGACGCGCGAGCGCCAGGTCGGGCCGCGGGCGATGCTCGTCGTGTCGAGCGCAGGATCGAGCGTCGTCGGCACGGCGAGATCCCGGCACGTGAGCGTGACCCGCTCGAGCGAGACGCCCTCGTGCACCGGCATGCTCGCGCGGAACGCGGGGCCTCTCGGCTCGATCGACTCGACCGCGGTGCCCGCGGCGACGGTCACCACGCCTGCGAATCGCTGCTCTCTGGCGAGCACGAGCAGGATCGACTGCTCGGTCGTGCCCTCGATGCGCTCGGCGTCGTCCTCGGTGTGGACGTGGAACACGCCATGGCCGAGCGGTGTGACGCGCACGTCACGATCGTCGATCGCGGCCACGCCCAGGTGGCCCGGCGGAGTCGTCACGCGCACGCTGGGAATGGACAGGTGCGCGCGGACCTCGCACGCGACCGGGTCCTGCGCGGCGAGGGTCGGCACGAGCACCGCGAGAAGAATCGAGACGAGAGCGGCGACACGCACCAGGCGAGCTTACATTCACGGTGGTACACACGCTCATGCTCACGCTGCGCCCCCATGCTCGAATCGCGCCCACGCGCGGCCCGGTCGTCGTCGTCGTCATGGACGGCATCGGCATCGGCGCGGGGGACGAAGGCGACGCGGTGAGCCTCGCGCGCCTACCGACGCTCGACTTCCTCGCGGCGAACGCACCGACCTCGCGCCTGCGCGCGCACGGCCGGGCCGTGGGACTTCCGAGCGACGACGACATGGGCAACAGCGAGGTCGGTCACAACGCGCTCGGCGCAGGCCGCGTGTTCGATCAGGGCAGTAAGCTCATCGGCCAAGCGATCGCGAGCGGCGCGCTCTGGCAGGGCGATGCGTGGAAGCGAGCGATCGCGCGCGTGCGATCGAGCGGGGAGGCGCTCCACTTCCTCGGGCTGCTCTCCGACGGCAACGTGCACAGCCACGAGGAGCACCTCTTCGCGATGCTGCGGCGCGCGGCGGAAGAAGGTGTGATGAGCGTGCGCGTGCACGCGCTGCTCGACGGACGCGACGTGCCCGAGACAAGCGCGCTCGTGTACGTCGAGCGTCTCGAGAAGGTGCTCGCCGAGCTGCGCGCGAGCGGGCGCGACTACCGCGTTGCGTCGGGTGGCGGCCGCATGAAGATCACGATGGACCGCTACGAGGCCGACTGGCCCATGGTCGCGCGCGGCTGGGCGCTGCACGTGCGCGGCGAGGGCCGCCGCTTCGGCTCGCTCGCGGAGGCCATCGAGACGCTGCGCAGCGAGGCACCCGGGATCGGCGACCAGAACCTTCCGGGCTTCGTCATCGGCGATGCGAGCGGCGCGTGCGGGCCGATCCGCGACGGCGCGGCCGTGGTGCTCTTCAACTTTCGAGGCGATCGCGCCATCGAGATCTCACGCGCGTTCGAGGACGCCTCGTTCACCGCGTTCGATCGCGGGGCGCGGCCCGACGTGTTCTTCGCCGGGATGATGCAGTACGACGGAGACCTCGCGCTCCCGAAGCACTTCTTGGTGACGCCGCCTGCGATCGACCGCACGCTGTCCGAGCACCTCGCCGACGGAGGCCTCTCGCAGCTCGCGATCAGCGAGACCCAGAAGTTCGGACACGTCACGTACTTCTGGAACGGCAACAAGAGTGCGCCGCTCGAGGGCGAGCGCTGGGTCGAGATCCCGTCGGACACGCTCCCCTTCGAGGAGCGGCCCTGGATGAAGGCCGCCGAGATCACCGATCGCCTGATCACCGAGCTGCGCACGGGCGCGTTCCGCCACGCGCGCGTGAACTACGCGAACGGCGACATGGTCGGCCACACGGGCGTGCGCGACGCCGCCGTGATGGCGGTCGAGGCCGTCGATCTCGCGCTCCATCGTTTGCTGCCCGTCATCCGCGAGCTCGACGGGGCGCTCTTGGTCACGGCCGATCATGGGAACGCCGACGAGATGATCGAGCGCGACAAGAAGAGCGGTGCGCTGCTCAAGGGCAAGGACGGAGCGTTCAGGCCCAAGACGAGCCACACGCTGAACCCGGTGCCGGTGCATCTCTATGCGCCCGGGCGTGGTGCGCTCGCGTTCGATCCGACGGTGAGCGGCGCGGGATTGGCCAACGTCGCAGCGACGGTGCTCGCGCTGATGGGGTACGCGGCGCCCGAGGGGTACGAAAAGTCGCTGATCGGCTGACGCGCGCGCAACGGGCGCGCGGGATTGAGCGCCTGCTGGCTGCTGGCCAGCGCCTCACGTTGTTCTCGCCCAAACCTCGCCCATCGAGCGGGACGGCTTCCGTCGGTCGGTCGCGTTCGACTATCGTAGCCAGCACCGATGGGGCCCTCCGAGCCGAGCGCGCGCATCTATCTCCTCGGCCGCTTCGGTGTGGAGATCGGCGGACGCCCCATCCCGGCGTCCTCGTGGCGCAAGCGGCGGCCGATCGAGGTGCTCGCTGCGATCGCGCTCGCGCCGGGGCGCCTCTTACATCGCGAGGAGCTCATCGATCGGCTCTGGCCCGACAAGGACGTGGAGGCCGGTGCGAACAACCTGCATCGCGCGCTGCACGATCTGAGGCGCGTGGCCGACGCCGAGCTCGCCACGCTCGAGAGGGGCACCCTGCGGCTCTCGGAGACGGCGTGGGTCGACGTGGAGGCCTTCGAGCGCGCGGCGACGAGCCAGACCCCCGACGCTCTCGCCGAGAGCATCGCGCTCTACCGAGGAACGCTGCTCCCCGACGACCCCTACTCCGACGCGCTCGCTGCGCGACGAGAGGGGCTCCGCCAGCGCTTCGTCGACGCGGGCCTCCGGCTCGCCAGGCTCCACCACGAAGGCGGCGAGCCCGAGGCGTGCATCGACACCCTGCGCCGCGTGCTGGTCGAAGACCCCGCGCTCGAGCCGGCGCACCAGCTGCTCGTGCGCGTGCTCGCCGAGGCTGGCCGTACGAGCGATGCGGTCCGGCAATTCGCGGAGTGCACGGCGGCCCTTCGCGCGCGGCTCGACGTCGCACCGTCACGCGAGACGCTCGAGCTGCGCGCCGCGATCGAGCGCGGCGAGATCGTGGCCCGCCGGCGCAGCACCCCGCCGCGCTCGAGCGCCGACGCGAACACACCGGCGGCGACGGCGTTGCCCCTGCCCGACGAGAATCCGTTCGAGCCGATGCACGGCCGCGAGCGCGAGCGCGGCGTGGTGCGCGACTTCGTCGCAGGTGGCCGCGGCGCGCTGCTCGTCCTCGGTGAGGCCGGGCTCGGCAAGTCGCACCTGGTCCGCGAGTGCACGCGCATCGCGGGCGCCGCCGGCCGTCCGGTGCTGCTCGGTGTCAGCCTCGGGCTCGACGGAGGCTCGGGAGTTCCGTACGCACCGTTCGCCGACGCGTGGGCACATCATCGTCGCGCCACGCGCGCCTCGGTCGACTCCGATCCCTTCCTGAGCTTCACGCCGTCGGGCGGATCGGCGCAGGAGGATCGGCTGCGGCTCTTTCAGGCGGTGGAGAGCGCGATCGAGGCGATCGGCCACCACGCGCCGGTCTGCCTCGTCATCGAGGACCTGCACTCCGCCGACCCCTCGAGCCTGCATCTCTTTCATCACCTCGCGCGCGCGGCGCGCACGCTGCCGCTCCTGCTCGTCGGGACGCTGCGCGACGACGAGGTGCAGATCGGTCGCGCGCTCCACACGATGCTCGGTGCGCTCGGGCGGGAGCGGCTCGCCACGCGCGTGCAGCTCGAGCGGCTCGACGCCGCGGCCACCGCGCGCTTCGTGGGACCGGGCGCAGATGCCGAGCTGGTCGCCGCCGTGTACGCGCTGACCGAGGGGAACCCGTTTCACACCGAAGAGGTGGTGCAGGCGATGCGCGAAGAAGACGCGAGCCGGCCGACGCTGCCGCCATCGCTGCTCGACACGGTGCGGCACCGCGTTCGACGGCTCGGCCGTGACGCCGAGCGCTTGTTGAGCGCGGCCTCGGTCGTGGGCGCGATCTTCCGCTTCGAGGTCGCGCAGCGAGCGTCGGGGCTCGCACCCGAGGTGGCGCTCGACGCGCTCGAGCTCGCGATCGAGGGGCGCATCCTCGAGGAGGCCGCCGGCGAGTACCGCTTTCGCCACGCGCTCACGCGGCAAGCGCTGCTCGACAGCCTCACGCACGCGCGCCGCGTGTACCTGCACCGCGCCATCGCCGAGGCGCTCGAGGGGCTCGCCGTCCGCGGTGAGCGAGAGAACGAGGAGCGCGCGGCCGTGCTCGGCATGCACCACGAGAGCGCGGGCCAGCTCGAGCGCGCGCTACCGTATCTGCTGGCGGCGGGCGAGCGCGCGCAGAAGCGGCTGGGCTTCACGGAGGCGGTCTCGTTCTTCGAGCGTTCGGTGGCGCTCATGGACGCGACCGGCCGGCAGGACGGGCAAGAGCGATTCCGTGTGCTGCGCCTGCTCGGCGGGATGCGTGTGGCGCTCTCGGACCTCGACGGCGCCGTGCGCGACCTCGATGCCGCCGCTGCGCTCCGCGAGGGGGACTTCGTGCCCTCGCCGACCGAGACGGCGCTCGTGAGACGGATCGCAGCGCTGGCGCTGATCCAGGGCGGACGTCTCCGCGAGGCAGGCGAGCGCCTCGAGGACGCGGTGCGCGCGCTCGCGGGCAGCGAGCGAGATCCGGAATTGCCGGCGGTGCTCTATCTGTTCGCGCAGCTCCGGTGGCACGAGGAGAAGTACGCCGAGGCCAAGGAGCTCGCGCAGCGCTCGCTCGCCGAGGCGGAAGCGCGCGGCAACCGGGCCGCGATGTCGAAGGCGCACGAGATGCTCGCACTCGCGTGTCACTCGCTGGGCACGTGGCAGGAGGGCCACGCGCACGAGCACCAGCGGCACGAGCTCGCCGAGGGTGCGCTCGACGTCGATCAAGCCTTCGACGTGCACCTGTGCCTCTGGGAGTACCACCTGTACAGCGAGCAGGGCCGCGAGAAGATCCGCACGACGGTCGATCAGACGCTCGAGGTGGGACGCCGCATGCAGGCGCCGCGCGCCATCGCGCTCTGTCAGAGCTTCGCCGGCACGCTCGACTTCGAGTGCGGCCGCTGGGACGTCGCCGAGGCTCAGCTCCGTCAGGCGGTGCTCGGCTTCCGGCAGGTGTCGAGCGCATCGGGCGAGGCGCTCTCGCTGCAGCGGCTCGGCGTGTTGCTCACCGCGCGCGGCGCCTTCGACGAGGCGCGCACGATCCTCGACGATGCGCTCGTGGTGGGCAGTCGCGCGGCGATGCGCTCGCACTGCCTCACGCGCATCCACGCGTCGCTCACCCGCAACAGGCTCGCGGCGGGCGATCGCGAGGGCGCGCGCTCGAGCCTCGAGGAAGGGCTCGCCGAGGCGGCGCGCCACGGCCACTGCGCCACGTGCAACGCGCTGCTCCTGCCGGAGGCGGTGCGCGTCGAGCTCGCATGGGAAGACGTCGGCGCCGCGGCGCGATGGGCGGACAAGCTGGGCGAGGTCGCGGCCCGCTTCGAGAGTCGCGCGTGGGTCGCCATGGCCGAGCACGCCCGCGGGCGCGTACAAGCGGCGCGCGGCGAGGCCGAGCGTGCGGTGGAGGCCCTCGAGCGCGCGCGCGCCGCCTATCTCGAGGTGGGATTTCCGTACGAGGCCGCGCGCTGTGTGCTGGCCCAGAGTCGGGCGCTCGCCGCCGGATCCGGCAAGGCGCGCGCGCGCAGCAAGGCCCTCGAGAGCGACGCGCGCCACGCATTCGACGCCCTCGGCGCCCTCGGATGCGAGGCGTAGATCTCGGGGTCAGAGCCCGGTAAGGGCCGGGTAAGGCGGGTCCCGTAGCCTGGGCTCATCGGTGGTGGTCACCGAGAGAACAAGGAGAGAGATCTGATGAATACGTACGCCATCCTCCGTCGGAACGGCTGGAAGACCCCCGACGACCTCCACACCGCGGCCGGCCGCTCGAAGAACGTCGGCGACACGCAGATGGCCAGCGACGTCCGCTGGATCCGCACCTACGTGATGCAGGAGCCGGACGGGACGCTCGGCACCGTCTGCATCTACGAGGCGACGAGCCCCGACGCGCTGCGCGAGCACGCGAACCGCGCGGAGCTCGCCCTGAGCGAGGTCCGGCCCGTCGTCGACACCGTCATCGTCCGCCCCGACCCCGCGAAGGGAGCGTGATCCCCATGAGCGAGACCACGCGAGACCTCGTCGTCCTCATGACCAAGGGCATCGACCACGAGCTCTCGTCGGTCGGCTTCACGATCGCGAACGGCGGCATCACGGCGGGCCTGAAGGTCTACGTGTTCCTCACGAGCGGCGCGGTCGATCTCGTCCGCAAGCGCGGCAGCGACCTCACCCAGGTGGCGCCGCTCGATCCGCTGAAGGCGCTCATCGAGGACTTCCGCCGCCGCGGCGGCACGATCTGGGCGTGCCCTCCCTGCGTGAAGTCCCGCGGCTACACGCAGGACGACCTCATCGAAGGCGTGACGATCCAGGGTGGCAGCGCCGTACACGAGCGCCTCCTGGCCGGCGCGGCAACGCTGAGCTTCTGAGATTTCGCGCGCGCGAGCCCCTCGCGTCCGCGGGGGCCTCGGCGCGTGGTCGAGCCTCCGTTCTCTGTCGTTCAGCACGGCGACGAATCGCAGGCGTGCGTCGCATCGCGGGCAAGCGAGCAACATCGAGTCCGAAGGCGTGCTTCATCACCGCACGCAACGGGCGCCGGGACGTGTCGACAAGGAGCGGGAAAGGAGGTCGCCATGTCGACCCAACACACCCGTTCCTCGATGAGTCGCTCGTTTCTTCTCCTGGTTCTCACCTCTTTCTCCACGGTGGCCTGCGCCACGGCTCAGGTCGCCTGTCCGGAGGGCTTCACGCTCTCGGGCGCAGGTCGATGCATCGTGGTCGACGCCGGCGCGATGCCCCCTGGCGATGGCGGACCGACGTCCTTGGGCGACGGAGGCCACGACGCTGCGACGCTCGCGGATGCGGGCACGCCGACGCTCGATGCCGCGACGATCACGAACGATGACGCGTCCGTCGAGGCACGGGATGCGTACGTCGCGCTGCCCGACGCGTACGTCGCGCCCGACGCGTGTGCTTGGGGAACTTGGTACGCCGACGCGGACCACGACGGCTATGGCAACGCGAGCATGCGGATGGCGGCGTGCCGACAGCCGATGGGCACCGTCACGGATGCGACCGACTGCGACGACGCGATGGCGAGCGTCCATCCGGGTGCGGCCGAGACGTGCAACGCGATCGACGACAACTGCAACCGCTCCGTCGACGAAGGCGTCACGCTGACCTTCTATTACGACGGCGACGGCGACACCTACGGAACCGCGGCCACGACCACCACGGGCTGCACTCCACCGGGTCACTACGTCGCCGTCGGAGGCGACTGCAACGACGCCGCGTCGACGATCCACCCGGGCGCCACCGAGACCTGCGATTTTCGCGACGAGGACTGCGACGGCATCGTCGACAATGGCGTCGGGACTCCGTACTACGCCGACTGCGACGGCGACGGCTACGCCGCGGCGGGCGCTCTACCGACACTCGCGTGTCCGCGCGCCCCACCGAGGACCGCCCCCACGTGCGCGGGCGGCGCGTGGACGACGTTCGCGCCAGTGACCGGATACATCGACTGCGCGGACGGGCAGCCGCTCGCTTACCCCGGGTCCAGGCATTTCGATGTGTTGCCGGTGTTCAGGACGGCTGGAGGCGGAGGATCGTGGGACTGGAACTGTGACAGCATCCAGCTCCAGCGCGTCACGACGATCACCGGAACGACCGCATCGTGCGGATTCGGCACCCTTCCCGGCACGTGTGGCGTGAGTGGCGAGTCCTGGGCCGGCGTCAGCCGCGCTCCCGACTGCGGCACGTTCGGGAACCTCCACACGTGTACGTCGCGCTTCGATAGTCCCGCCTGCAGCGCCACGACCGTGACGAGCCAGCAGGCCTGCAACTGATCAGACTCTCTTCCGACTGACGCGCTGGATGCTTCGTGCAACCGGCGCGTCGTCGTTCGTGAGGTAGCCGCGGCGCGCCTCAGCGCCTTCGCAGCGTCACCACGCCACCGCCGCTCGGCGCCATCGTCACCGTGCGTCGCACGGCGTGCACCTCGCCCGCAGGCTCGACGCGGAATTTCCGGAGCGCCTCGGCCAGCACGATCCGCATCTCGTACATCGCGAACGCCATGCCGATGCAGCGGCGCACGCCGCCGCCGAACGGGAAATACGTGTAGGGCGTGACGCGATTTCCGGCGCCGCTCGGCGTGCCGAGGAAGCGCTCGGGATCGAAGCGCTCGGGCGCGGGCCAGAGCACGGGATCGTGGTGGGTCATGTAGATGGACAGGATCGCGGCGTGGCCCGCGGGCAGGGTCCATCCGCCGATGGTGCGCGGCTTCTGGAGCACGCGGCCCACCGCGTACACCACCGGATGGATGCGCATCGTCTCTTTGATCACCGCGTCGATGTACGGAAGCTCGGCCTTGGTGACGGTGTCGTCCGCAGCGCCGCCGCCGAGCACGCGATCGATCTCTTCGTGCGCGCGCGCTTGCGCGCTCGGGTTCGCGGCGAGGCAGGTGAACGCCCAGGCCAGCGCCGTCGCGCTCGTCTCGTGGCCCGCGGCGAGCAGCGTCATCAGCTCGTCGCGCAGATCGCGATCGCTCATGCCGGTGCCGTCTTCGTAGCGGGCGTCGAGCATCAACGAGAGGATGTCGTCGTGGCCGGCGGTGCCCGTCGTGCGGCGCGTCGCGATCAGGCGATACAAGAGATCGTCCACGTGCGCGCGACGCTCCACGAAGCGGCCCCAGGGCGAGCGCGATCCGAGATCGACCTGGAGCGCAGGGATCATGGTGAGCGGCGAGGCGCCATCGAGCAGATCGAGGATCGCGGCGCGTAGGCCGATCAGATCCGGGCCCTCGGCCACGCCGAACACCGTCCGCAAGATCACGTCGAGCGTGATGTGCTGCGTGCCCGGCTGGATCGGCGCGGGTGAGCCCGACGTCCAGCGCGCGATCTCGGCGCGCGTGATGTCGCGGATCGTGGCGCCGTACGCGGAGAGACGCGCGCCGTGGAAGGGAGGCAAGAGCAGGCGCCGCTCGCGCAGGTGTCGCTCGCCGTCGAGGAGCAGGAGCGAGCCACCACCGACCACGGGACGCAGCGACTCGTTCGCGCGCCCGGCGTGCATCTCTTCGGCCGGCCCGGTGAACACTTCTTTGTTCGCCGCCTCGTCCGCGAAGCTCACGATGGGATTGAACCCGGGGAGCTGCATCGTGAAGGTGGTGCCGTAGCGCGCGCGGCAGTGCTCGAGGAACGCGATCGGACGCAGCATCCAGAGCGCGAGCTGCGCCGACGGATGCATCGCAGGCCCGGCCGGCAGGTGCTGCGCGCTCACGCGCTGGATGCGGCGCTTGCCCGGCGGAAGAAGGCGCGCCACCCGATCGATCGCACCGACTGCGGCGGCCCGCATCAGGGGCACGCGGGCGTGAGGAACGCGGGATCGTTCAGGTCGCTCGTGGTGTCGCCCGCGCCGCCGAAGTTCATGCTGGCCCAGGGATCGAAGTGAAAGAGCGACATCTGCGTCCAGCCGTTCGCCGCCGTGATCAGGCCCGCGTCGGTGAGATCGTGGATGAGCGGCGCGGCGGGCTCGCCCGCGTTGTAGAGGACAGGCTCGTTGGGCGCGGCCGACATGTCGCAGGTGTTCGTGAAGAAGCACGCGCCGTCGCACGCGCGCTCCGTCGCGTACCAGCCGTGTTTGTCTCTGCTCGCGAAGATCGCGGGGTAGGCCGCGCCGCGTCGCATGCCGGTGGTGCACGCCGTCTCGCCCGCGCACGAGCCGCACTCGGTGATCGACTGACACGCGGTGTTCTGGTGCGCGATCGTGCGGACCGAGAGCAAGCCTGCGGGTGCGGGTCGTGACGGGTCGATGGTGACGCCGAACGCTTCGTCGTCGCCGATGTGGCCACCGGCGCCGCAGTCGTTCTCGTAGAGCATGATGTACGTCACCGCGATGCGGCTCGCGTCGGCGGGGTGCGGGCGCAAGCGGAACAGGATGCCGCTGCGTGCGCAGTGGTCCATGTCGCTCACCGAGAGGTAGGGCAGATAGTCGCCCGCGATCTGGAGCTCGTAGGCGTCGTCGAGTCCGTCGAGATCGAGATCGCCGGTAGACCCTGTGTCGGGCCTCGGGCCTGCGTCGATGCTCGAGGCGGCGTCGATCGGAGCGCCCGCATCGATCGGGCCGCCAGCGTCGTTCCCCGCGCTCGCGTCGATCGACGTCGATGCGTCCTCGTTCGGCGCGCCGCCGCCACCGCATCCCGTGGCCACGATCGCGAGGACGAGCGAGCTCGCGTAGAGGCGCATCACTCGCCGAGCCACTCGCAGACCCAGTTTCCGGTCATGCACGCGTGCGGCGTCGCGTTGGGGCAGGCCATGTCGCTCGTCGTGCAGCGTACTTCGCAGGAGCGCCGGCCGTCCACGCGCTGTACGCAGTCGAGCCCGGCATCGCAGTCGCTCTCGGTCGTGCACGCGTGACGCACGCTGCTGTCGAGTGTGATCGCCCAGCGGCACTGCCGCGGTCCTTCGGTCACGGGTGGGCACGTCATCCCTGCGGGACAGGGGCTCGCGTCGCTGCACTCGTCGACGCTCGAGGCCATGCAGATCCAGCCGAGGTTCGGATCGTCGATGCACCAATCGCCGCTCGCGCACGAGAGCGAGAGGTCATGCGCCACGCCGAGCGTCTCGCAGGGCCGACCACAGAACTGCGCGCAGACCGCGTCGCCGCGGAGCGCGACGCAGGAGAGACCGGGCAGGCACTGGCAGTCCGCGATGCACGTGCTCCCCGCGATCCCGGTGCCGAGGCCGGGACCGGGGCACATCCCCGAGGGACCGAACACGGTGAACGTCGAGGCGGTGCTTCCGCCCGCGAGTGACCACGTGCCCGCGCTCAGCCCCACGACGCGCACGTCGCGCTCGTACGCCGCGCCCACGCTCGCGCAGTCGGTGCGTCCGTGCTCGAGCCAGACGTGGGGAATGACCGTGACCGTCATCGCCGCGTGATCGAGGACGACGTCGATCGGTCCCGGCGTGTCGCACGAAGAGAAGTAGCCCACGTACACGCGCAGGATCGCGACGTTGTTCTCCTGGGTCGTGCACCGCTCTTGGCTCACGCGGAGATCCACGATCGCGGGCTCGAGCGTGAAGTAGTGTCCATCACTGGGCGCGGTGTCCGTGCCGACGAATGCGTCGACAGGGATCGTGACGGCGTCCGGCCGCGAGGAGCTCGTGTCTTGTGGCGTGCTCGCATCGTCGAGCTCGTGGGCCGCTGCGCACGAGCATCCGGCGGCGAAGACCGAGGCTCCGAGCAGCAGCGCCCACGCGAAGCACACTCGCATCGTTGCATCGTACTCCCACGTCCTTCGATCGCATACGCCGCGGCCGTGCGCTTTGGTATACGGACGCATGGGGATTCGACGCGTAGGTCTGGCGCTCGTCACGCTGCTGGCGATTCCGGGGATCGCCGCTGCACAGTCGACCGATGCGGCAGCCGAGGAGGAGCTCGGGGTCGAGGCGAGCGTGGAAGCGACGCTCGAAGAGGCCAGCGAGCCCATGCCCGAGACGCCCCCCGGCTACGAGGCGACGGCCGTTCCCACGCCGCCCGCGCGTACGATCGCCGCGCCGCGCCGAACGAGCGTCGCTGCGCATCAAGCTGTCGACGACGAGCGCTCCGTCGCTCCGGCGAGCGCTCCGCCCTCCGATCCCGACGTCGAGCTCGCGCTCACGCTCAACGGGCTGCTCAGCTTCTCGACGACGACGACGCCCGTGCTCGTCGCGAACGCCGATCTCGTGTTCGCGCTCGATCCGCGCGTGTGGATCGGCCTCGGGATCGCGTTCTCGTACAGCGAGCAGCACACGATGTCGTTCCCCGGTGTGCCCGACATGAAGTTCGTGACGAGCAGCGTCTCGGTGCCGCTGATCTTGCAGTACTACTTCGAGGTGCCACACGTGGGCGCGGCCGTTCCCACGCTGCGGCTCCAGCTGACGCCGGGCTGGAGCGAGTCGCCCGTCGGCCCACCGGTTCCCTCGACGCAGCTCGTCACGGGGAGCGCCGCGGTCCTCGCGGGCATCACGTGGATGGCGGTGCAGTGGCTCGCGGTGCGCATCATCGGCGGCATCAACGGTGGGTTCGGCGTGAACGTGGTCGGGCCAGTGAACATCATCGGCAACATCGGCGTTCAGGCGCTCGTCTCTGTCGTCATCCGCTTCTGATCCGGGCTCGGTCGATCGTCACCGGGTCGCGGCGGGTGGGGGCACCCTCCGTTCGCTACCTCATCGAGCCCGAAGCGGGCTCTCGCGGGCGCTCTCGGAGGGCGCCCCCACCCACCGCTCAGGCTGAGGCGCACTGCTTTGCAAATGCGCGGCGTCTGCGACGCGATGTGGGTCGCAAAGTCGCTGCGCGACTTCGCGTTGCGGGGCTCAGCCCCGCGCCCCGAGCAGCACAGACCGGAGCGCGCTCGAACGAAGGTGGGGTTTGGGGCGCTAGCCCCGACTACCGCGCGAATCGCGGAGCGATTCACGCAATGGACGCGTCGCAGACGCCGCGCATTTTCAAAAGCAGCTCCCAACAACGGTAGCGCCGGAGGTGTGACGCTTCGAACGCGATGAGGGCGAGCCGTCGTTTGCTCGTTCCCGACCGCGGGCGAAGGGTTACACCTCCGGCGCGGCCTCGTGAGATCGATGGGTCGCCGGGACCAAGCGTCCGTCAGTAGCCGTCGGCCGCCATCGGCGCCGCCTGTAGCTCGTACGAGCGCTCGTGCATTGCGCTCGGCGTAGTCGCCGAACGCGCGCTGGATGCCGCCGCATCGAGCTCGGCCTGACGGGATGCGAGCGCCCCCGACACGACGGCGTCGTCGAACGCATAGCTCGTCGAGGCGGTGCTCACTGCGGCGCGCGCGGCGTCGAGGCGTGCGACGGCTTCCTCGCGACGACCTTCGGCGAGCAGCGTCGCCGCGGCGCGCTCGGCCTCGCTCGCGTCGTGCTGCGCGACCATCGCGGCCACGCGCGGCGTCTCTCGCGCACCACTCGCATCGCGGCTCACCATCAGCACGAGGTCGGTCGACTGCGCGGGCGCGGGCGTTCCGTCTGGCGTCTCGAAGCGAAGGTTCGCCGTCGCGAGCGAGCGGCGCCCGATGTCGGCGGTGGGCACGCGCACGCGGAACAAGAGCTCGCGTCGCTGGCCTGCGGTGATCGAGCCCAGCGGCAGTCGGAGCACGCCGCCCTCCACGACCGCGCCCATCGTCGCGGCCTCGAGGATCATCACGCCCGCGGCGGGGCGCACCTCGAGCACGGCGCTCAGCGCGACCGAGCGCACCATGTACGAGAGCTCCGTCTCGAGGATCGCCGACATCTGCTCCGGCCTTCCGAGGTGGTGCATGCGGCCCGCGCTCTGCACCGCCATCGCGTTCAGCGTCAGCGGGTCGTAGTCGTAGCCCACGCCGATGGCGGTGACCTGCGTGCCCCACTCGGTCGCGCCGGCGGCGAGCATCCCGAGCATGCGCGGATCGGTGACGCCCACGTTGGCCTGCCCATCCGAGATCACGAACACGCGGCGCGTCGCGTGCGTGATCGGTGCGCCCGCCATGCGCGAGATGCCTGCACGGAGGCCGCCCTCGAGGTTGGTGCCGCCGCCGGCGTAGAGACGACTGACGTTGCGCAGCAACACGGGGCGCGTGTACGCGTCGAGCACGGTGGGCGCGGCGACCTCGGTGACGCCGGTCGCGAAGCCGTAGATCGACACGATGTCTCCGTCGGAGAGCGACTGGATCAGCGCGGCGGCCGCGAGGCGTGCGTTGTCGATCTTCGGCCCGGCCATCGATCCCGAGGTGTCCACCACCAGCGAGACCGCTATTGGCGTGCGCGCGCGGACCGTCGTCACCATCGGCGCGTCGACCCAGACGCCGACCCAGGCCTCGCCCGGTGCGCCGACCGTGACGCTGGAGCGAATGGGCGAGCCGCCGATCCAGGTGGTCGTGTCCTGCGCGCTCGCGGGCGCGGAGAAGACGGCCAGGAAGACGGCCAAGAAGACGGACAGACAGAGCAGCGCGGCCAGGGCCGCGACGAATGCACGCATGGAGGAACCTCCACCGCGGTCCGACGCACCAAGGCAGGGAAGGATCTCGGGTGCGCGTCGATTATCGAGGATCGTTCTCGGCGATCGCGCCGCGCTCCCAGGCGAGGAACGCGGGATCGGCCAGGAGCGTGGCGCAGTAGGCGCGGCTGGCCTCGTCGTCGATGGACACGCCGTAGCTGCGAAAGCGCGTGGCGACGGGCGTGAAGAAGGCGTCGGCGATCGACCAGCTGCCGAAGAGATAGGGGCCCGCGCTCGCGTGCGCGGCGCGCTCGGCTCGGAAGAGTCGAGTCAGGCGCGCGATGTCGGAGGCGACGTCGGCGCTCGGCGTCTTCTGGCTTCGGAGCGTGACGTTGCACGGCATCTCGCGTCGAAGCGCGGCGAAGCCCGCGTGCATCTCGGTGGCGACGCTTCGGGCGCGCGCGCGCGTCGCGACATCCGTCGGCCAGAGCTGCGCGCTGGGAAAGCGCTCGGCCAGGTGCTCGCAGATCGCGAGCGACTCCCAGACGATCGCCTCGCCGTCGCGAAGCACCGGGACCTTGCCGTGCGGCGTCGCGCGCTCGAGCTCGGCGCGCGTGGTGGGCTCGTCGAGCCGGATGATCTCCTCGTCGAACGTCGCGCCGCACTTCGTGAGGGCGAGCCAGGGGCGCATGCTCCAGGACGAGCGATTCTTGTTTCCGATCACGATCGTCAGCATCGGTTCTCCTCTTCTCTCGCAGGAGCCTGGCCGACGGTGCGCCCCGACGTCGATGTGCGCGCGCACGGAACACGCTCGGCCACGCGGGCCGCGTGTTCGGCGCTACGATGGCGCGTGGCGACCGACGAGCCCTACCGCGAGATGGCACCGCCCTCGGGGCTCGCCGCGTACGTCGATCGCTTCTGGTCTCGCGCGAGCAGCCGCGCATCCGGTGACGCGCATCGCGTGCTGCCCGATGGATGCGTCGATCTGATCGTCGACCTCGAGGCGGGCTCTGCCGAGCTCGTCGGGCCGATGAGCCGAGCCGCGCTCGTCCCGCTGTCCGCTGCACGCATCGTTGCTGCGCGATTTCGGCCCGGCGCCGGAGCGCGCTTCGCCGGTGTGCCGCTCGCCGCGCTCGTCGACGAGAGCGTACCGACCCGCGAGGTGGCGATCGATGCGCGCGGTCTCGTCGGTGCGCTGGTCGTCGCCGACGGTGAGCGCGAGCGCCTCGCCGTGCTGGCCGCGTTCATTCGCGCTCGGCTCGCGGACGCCGATCCGATCGACCGCCTCGTCCGCCGCGCGGTCGAGAGGCTGACGCGTTCCCCGAACGTGTCCGTCGCCGCACTGGCGAGCGAGCTCGGCGTGAGCCGTCAGTACCTGGCGCGCGTCTTCGCTCACGAGGTGGGCATCGGCCCGAAGGCGCTCGCGCGGATCGCGCGCATCCAGCGCTTCGTCCTCGCCGTCCGTCGCGGTCGACGCGACTGGTCGCGCCTCGCACACGAGCTGGGCTACGCCGATCAGTCGCACCTCGTACACGACGCGACCGAGCTCGCGGGGGTGTCTCCGACGCACCTCGCGGCCGAGGTTTCCATTTCTCCAATCACCTCGATCTACGGCGACGTAGAAGGCGCCCCATGAAACAAATCACCGCGAATCTCGTCGTCGACTCCATCGAGGCCGCGCTTCCGTTCTACGAGAAGCTCGGCTTCGTGAAAGAAGTAGAGGTGCCCCACGAGGGCAAGCTCGGCTTCGTGATCCTCAAGCACGGACTGACCGAGCTCATGCTGCAGAGCCGCGCATCGATCGCCGCCGACGTCGCGGGCCTCGAGAAGGACACCTACCGCGTGATGCTCTACGTCCACGTGGACTCGCTCGCGCCCATCCGGGAGGCGCTCGGCGCATGGCCGAAGGTCGTTCCCGAGCGCACCACGTTCTACGGCGCGCGCGAGATCATCGTGCGCGACGCCTCGGGCAACGTGCTCGCGTTCGCCGAGCGCGCCGCCTGATCCTGATAGACTCTCGCGAATGTGGCGGACTCTCGTCGCGTTCGTGGCTCTCGCCCCCATCGCTGGATGTACGGGCGACCTCGGAGGCGCACCGCGCCGTGACGGTGGAGCGATGGATGCCCACCTCGATCACGACGCGTTCGTCGATCCCACGATCGATGCCGGGCCGCGGATCGACTCGGCCTCGCCCCTCGTCGACGGCGGACACGAGATGTTGATCGACGCCGGTCCGTGCAGCGCGACCACGCTCGCGGGCTCGATCACCACCACGCCCATCGCCGGAGCGAGCGGGAGCACGCGCGCGTTTCCCACCCGCACCGGTGGCGCGCTCGTGGGCTGGTCGGCGGGCTCGATCACGCTCTTGCGGATCGACGGCGCGGGCGCAGCGTTCGGTGCGCCCATCTCGATCACGGGCGACGGCCTCTGGGGCGTGGCCGCGAGCGGCGACACGTACGGTGCGCTCGTCTCGCGAGCCGATGAGCTCGTGCTGGTGCTGACGACGACCACGGGGACCGTCACGCACGAGCAGCGGCTGATGGGCGCCGACGATCACAGCGTGACGAACAACGAGTGGTTCGGCGATCTCCTTCGCCAAGGGCGCCTCGACTGGACGGGCTCGCGCTGGTTGACCTACTCGACGGTGCAGCGCCTCTGGCCCGACGGCATCGCGCACTACGGCGACACGCTGCGCGCGTTCACGCCTGCGGGCGCGCCCGACACGACGTACTGGGACTGGGGCTGCTCGCACTCGATCGACGTGCGCCTCTCGCACGACGCGAGCGGCGAGCCGACGGCGGTCTGCTCCGCCGATTGCTATCCCGGTAAGGGCGTCTTCTACGCCCACAACACGCAGGTGTTTCTCGATCCCTCGGGCAACTGTGCCGGCTTCGTCGCGCAGCACCTCGGCGGCGTCGCGCCGATCGCGGGCGGCAGCTGGGTCGGCTGGACGAGCGCGGAGGGACGCGCCTCGCAAGACCCGGCCATCGCGCTCGTCGGGACCAGCAGCGCCGCACCGATCTGGCTCTCGAGCGACGCGGGCGACGCGAGCGACATGCACCTCGCGCCCTTCGAGCGAGGGCTCGTCGCCGCGTGGGTCGAAGGAAGCTCGGGACACATCGTGCGGCTCGACACGGCGGGCACGGTGATCGGCAGCATCGAGTCGATCGACGCGAGCCTCCTCACGGGCGCGGACGATTTCTTGGTGCTCGCGGGCGGCGACGTCGGCTGGGCCGTGGGCGCGAGGTTCGCGCGGCTGCGCGCCTGCATGTGAGCGCGGTCAGGGCGAGGGAAGCGCCCAGCCGAGGCGTGACTCCATCGTCTGGCCCTCGCAGCCCACGTCTTCCGACACGAAGTGATCCGTGCCCGCTCCCACGCGACATCGATAGAGCGCGACGCGGCCCGTCGCGTCGGCGTCGTAGATGTGACCAACGGGCCCTTCGGGGCGCTGGCCCTCGCAGCCCGGATCGCGCGTGAGGAAGCTGTGCGTGCCCACGACACAAGAGAAGAGGAGCGAGGTGCCCGCTTCGCTCGCTCGCAAGAGTCGCCAGCTCTGCTCTCGGGTGAAGCCGCTCGGTGCGAGCCGGCTCGAGGCCCAGTGCCCGCGCGACGCGCGATAGCTGCGCGTGAGGATCGTGTACGGCAGGTGCTCGAAGCCGCACGAGAGCATCGGCGGTGAGAGGTCCGCGCGGTTCGCGAGCGCCCAGACGGCCCACGCGGGCTTGAGCGTTCCGTCGGCGCGCGCGAGCCCGAGACCGAGCCCGCCCTCGGCGGGGTTGTCGCGCATGCGGTGATAGACGTAGGCCTCGATGCCCGGCGTGCCGAGGATGTTGCGGAAGCCGTCGCACACCGCGCTCGCCTGCCGCGCTTCGTCCGACTGTGGCGACGACGAGTTGATGCCGCTCTCGGTGAGATGCACCTGCCAGGCGTGCGGACGATCGGGGAACGTCGCGTGCAGCCAGCCGAGCAGCACACCGATGTTGCCGTAGGTCACCAGCGGCCAGTCGTCGGCGCCGAACGTCGGCGAGAACAGGTTCGGCGCGTACGGGTGATACGCGATCCGCCACTCGCGCGCGCCGAGAAGTGGCGCCAAGCGCGTCATGAACGTCTCGACCGACACGAGCGGCGAGCTCGCCGACGGCGCATCGAGGCTGGACCCGAAGTCGTGCTCGAACGAGATGTACGCGCGCGCCGTGCTCTGCTCGCGCACGATCGCGTCGTACGCGGCGACGTAGCTCGCGGCATAGACCTGCACCCAGCGCGTCACGTCGCACGCGACGCCCGAGCCGCAGCCGATGTCGAACCAGTCGTTCGAGTTCACCTCGTTGTCGATGACGAAGTCGGCGACGCGCCCGTGCCCGTGCCGACCGTCGTAGCGCTGCGCGAGCATCCCGGCGAAGCGCGCGTAGTCAGCGGGGTCGTCGGGCGCGCAGAAGATCTCGTAGCCCGGCGCGGCAGGAGAGCACCCCGTGTTGCCGACGTGGGCCCAGGCTGGAACGCCGTACGTGATGGCGGTGACGTTGAGCCCGCGTGCGCTCCATCCCGCGATTGCGTCGTCGACCGCCGCATCGACCACGAAGCAGTGTCCGTCGTAGAGCACTTGCCCCGCGTCGCAAGGCGCGAGATGCCGCGTGGGCTCCCATGCGGCCCACAAGAGATTCATCGCGACGCCGCCGGTGTTGTTGCCTGCGATCTCGTCCATGCCCCAGAAGTCCGGCTGCAGCTCCTTGAGCCGCATCGGATCGCGCGTGGGGTAGGGGAGCGGGCCGGTGTCGAGGGGGGTCGACGCATCGGCGAGCGGCGCCGGCGCATCGGAGCCCGCGTCGCCAGGACCGGGCGCGTCGAGGCCGGGCGCGTCGAGGCCGGGCGCGTCGGAACCGGGCGCGTCGGACACGGGCGCGTCGAGCGCGACACGCGCGTCGCTCGCATCCGCAGTCCCGGCGTCCCGACCTCGCTCGTTGGCCGCTGCGCATCCCATCGCGGCGAGGCCGAGCACCAGGAGCACGGATCCGAGAGCGCGCGTCATCGCCTCAGCGTACTCGGAACCTCGCGCTCCGCGACGCGGTTCGATGCAGGCGCTCTTCGGTGATATAGCCCGCCGGATCACGCTCCGATCAGGCCTCCATCGCCATGTTTCGTCCCTGCGTTCTGATTCCGACGTTCGACAACCCACGGACCCTTCGGGATGTCGTGATGGCCGTGCGTTCGATCCTCGCCGACGTCGTGGTCGTGGACGATGCGAGCGGTGACGCGAACCGGCGCGAGGTCGAGAAGCTCGGGCAAGAGGGGCTCGCGATCGTCACGCGTCGCGCGAAGAACGGCGGCAAGGGCGCGGCGATGAAGACGGGCTTCGCGCTCGCCGCGGAGCGCGGGTTCACGCACGCCATCCAGGTCGACGCCGACGGACAGCACGCGCTCGAGGACGTGGCGAAGTTCCTGGAGATCGCGGCGAAGAGCCCGGAGGCGGTCGTCCTCGGCCAGCCGATCTTCGACGAGAGCGCGCCCACGCATCGCAAGATGCTCCGGCGCGTGACGATCTTCTGGACGCGTCGCGAGGTCGGCGACGATCGCGTGGGCGATCCGCTCTGCGGCTTCCGCGTCTATCCGATCGGGCCGGCGATCGCGACGCGCACCATCGGCGATCGCATGGACTTCGATCCGGAGATCGTCGTGCGGCTGGCGTGGATGGGCCTACCGTTCATCCACGTGCCCACGCGCGTTCGCTACTTCACGGCGGCCGAAGGCGGCGTCTCGCACTGGCGTGCGTTCGAGGACAACTGGCTCATCGGCAAGATGCACACGCGCCTGATGTGGCGTCGCATGATGCATCTGATCTTGCGCCGGCCGCTGGCGTTGCCGGCATGAGCGAGCCGGAGAAAAAAATCGGCCCGACCCTGCAGGGCGCTCCCGCAAACGGTTGGCTCGATGCGCGCGAGCGCGGCGGCGTGCTCGCCATCCGCTTCACCGTGTTCCTCACGACGTTCTTCGGACGAACGTTCGGCCGCTTCGTCGCGCTCTTCGTGGCCTTCTACTACGCGCTCACGTCACCGAAGGTGCGTCGCGCGATCCGCGGGTTCTACGCGCACCTCGCTCCCTCGGACGCGCCGCGCTCGTTCCTCGGCGTGTACCGGCACCTCCTGCGCTTCGTGAACTGCACGCTCGATGCGTTCTTCTTCGTGTCCGGAAAGCTCGGCAACTTCGAGATCACGTGCACGGGCGATCACCACATCGTGGCGCTGCGAGACGGAAAGAAGGGCGCCATCCTTCTCGGCGCGCACCTCGGCAGCTTCTATGCGATGCGCGGGCAGAGCGCGACCGAGCGCGTGCCGCTGCATCCGCTCGTGTACACCAAGAACGCGCGCATGCTGAACGACGCGCTCGAGAAGCTCGATCCGCACGGCGCGGCGCAGCTGGTCGAGCTCGACCCGGAGGGCGGCTTCGACTCCATGCTGCGCGTGCGCGAGCTGATCGCAGAGGGCGCGCTCGTCGCCGTGATGGGCGATCGCATCCCCTCGGGTGCGGCGGAGAACCGCATCGTGCGCGTGCCCTTCCTCGGGGCCGAGGCCTCGTTCCCTGCGGGGCCCTTCCTCATGGCGTCGATGCTCAAGTGCCCCGTCTATCTCACGTTCGGCCTGAGCCGTGGATCGAAGCGCTACGATCTCTTCTGCGAGCCCTTCGCCGATCGGATCGATCTGCCGCGCGGCGATCGGCAGGCGGGCCTCGTGAAGTACGTCACGCGCTACGCGGAGCGGCTCGAGCACTACACGCGCGAGGCGCCCGACAACTGGTTCAACTTCTACGACTTCTGGGCCGAGCCGCGTCGAGCCGAAGCGCTCGGCAAGGCCGTGCCGCGCTGAAGCGCGAGCACGAGGTCACCGTGTACGGTGGATCCGCTCGAGCGCGGCGACGTCGAGCAGATCCTTGGGACGCCCCGCGGCGCGTTTGGCAACGAGCAGCGCATCGAGACCGATGACACGAACCGCGCGGCCATCCACCTCGAGCGCACCCGCGTCGATGCACGCCGCGTCGAAGCTGACGCCGTCGATGCGGTTGAGGATATCGGCGCCGTACGGTGGTGCACCGAAGTGGAGCACTCCGTCGTACGTGGCGAAGTCGCTTGGGCCCACCTCGAAAGCGGCGAGCGGCGCGCCGAACGCCGCGAGCGCTGCATAGACGCGTGCTGCGTTCTCGGCGGTCGGCCGGACCAGGATGTCGATGTCCTTGGTGGCGCGGACGTGGCCGTGGAACGCGACGGCATAGCCGCCGACCACGAGGAACTCCGCACCCGCCGTGGACAGCTCGACGAGGAGGTCGCGGAAGTCGTCGGGCAGGTCCGTCACGCGTCGTGGCGCTTGAGCACGACGACGACCGGCCTCTGCCGCGGCCCGGGAAGCGCCCGTCCCGCCATCGACCACGCCGCCTCGCTGATGCGTACCGCGAGCGCGAAGGCGTCTGCGCCGCAGATGGGCACGAGGTCGACGTCATCACCGAGTCGGCCGCGCGCGATGACCATCCGCGCGCGCCGCGCCTCAGCGCGTGCTCGGCGGGCCCGATGCTCTTCGTCGGTCACGTGAGAGAGCGTAGCCCATCCAGCATGATGCTGGAGCTACGCGGGGAGCTCGGCGAGCAGGTTGCGTACCTTCGGGCGCTTGTTGGGATCGCCCGCGAGGCACTCTCCGATCAGACCGCGCAGCCCCATGGGGATTCGAGTGTCGGCGATCGGCGCGACCGTCGGCGTCGACTGTTCCGCGAGCGCGAGCATGAACGCGGGCACCGCGAACGGCGCGCGACCGGTGAGCATCTCGTACGCGATGATGCCGAGCGCGAAGACATCTGCGGGAGCCTCGACGGCACGCCCGCCGCGGGCTGCCTCGGGCGCCATGTAGAGAGGCGTGCCCATGATCATCCCCGTGCCCGTGAGCGCCGAGGGCTTCGGCGAAGGACTCGCGCCGATCGTCGCGGCGCTCGGATCGATCGAGAGGCCCTCGTCGAGGGCGCCGAAGCGTGAGATCCCGAAGTCGGAGATCTTCGCCACGATCGTCGCGTCATCGCCCGCGAGCAACACGTTCGCGGGCTTGAGATCACGATGGACCACACCGGCGTCGTGCAGCGCGGCGAGCCCGAGGGTGATCTGCCGCAAGACCGGCAGCGCCCACGCCACATCGCCGAAGCGCGCGCGCTGCGACTCGAGCGAGCCACCGCGCACCAGCTCCATCACGAGGAAGGGCACACCCGACGACACGCCGACATCCACGATCGACACGAGGTGCTCGTGGTGCACGCGCGCGCCGATCTCCGCCTCGCGCGCGAACCGAGCCGCGCTCGCGCCGGACACCTCGCCGACGACGGCCTTCATCGCGAGCCGCGCTCCGTCGGTGAGCCGCTCGACCTCGTACACGGCGCCCATGCCGCCCGCGCCGAGCGCAGAGACGATCCGGTAGCGTGCGTCGAAGCGCTCACCGGGGCTCAGCCGTCGGACGTCGAGCGATACGTCGGACCTCGCGAGCACTGCGCCAAGCTCGCGCGATCGCTCGGCGACTTGGTGACTGACCTCTTGCTTGAGCACCCTCTCACTCCGGGCACGCTCGCGCGCGATCGTCTGCTTCTGCGCTTCGATGATGCGCTCTTGCCGATAGGACCGGCGCCAGACGATGTCGGTTACGATTGCAATCTGGACGCCGGTGCTGAACGCGATCCCCAACAGCAACGTTCCTACTGCGAACGTGATGTCCGACACGCGCCCGTCGCCGAACGCGCGGAAGAGCACGACCTCTGCGAGGGTGAGGTAGGACGCGGCCGCCAGAGCGGCCTGCCACGGCCGTACACGCAGCACCGCGAACCCGAAGTAGCTCGCAACGGCCACGGGCCCCGGAAACTCGCCGAGTAGGTCGAAATGGAATGTGGCTAGCGCGACGACGGTCGCGCCGGCGAGCGCGTTGCCGAGTGCCGTGAGCGGCTGCGACCATCGGAAGGACCGGACTCGCAGCGGGGCAGCGAGCGCGGCGAAGATGACGATGAAGACGGTCCCGATCATCGCGGCGTAGGGCGCAAAACCCTCGGGTCGCATGACGAGGCCGAGGATGAGGACGAGCGTCCACACGCCGATGCCGCCGCCCGTGAGTCCGGCGCGATTGAACGGGACACTCTGCTCGACCTGCCACTCCTGATACGCCGCCTCCGCCAGCGGAGACACGAAGCGAGTGCCCCAACGCTCGAGCTCGAGCCCGGCCTCCTCCTCAGCCACGCCGTCCTTCGTCGCGCCCACCATGCGTGCGCGCGAGGATACTCCAGCGCGTCCCACGCTCGCGCGCGCATGAGCAGCACGGAGGAGGACGGGCTCGTGCTGCGGCTGTGGGGTACGCGCTTCAACAGCGTCTGCGACGCCCGAGTGCTTCCTGCGTGCTGAACGTCACGCGCTCGCGTCTGCGGCGAGCGCTTCGTACATCGCGTGCTGACGCTCGAAGCGTGCGTCGTACTGCGCGTCGAGATGCTCCTGGATTCGCTTCGCGTCGTACGCGAACGCCTCGGGCTCGATCACGTCGAACCACTCGAAGCTGTACGTCGGCGCGATCTCCGGCGGCTTCCAGAGCGGGACGGTCTTGGTCAGGTAGGGTCGATCGAGCGCCAGAAACAAGGGCACGATCGGGACGTTGGCGGCTGTCGCGGCCTCCACGGCGCCGCGACGAAAGCGCCGCAGCTGATCCTTCATCGAGCGCTGTCCCTCCGGAAAGATCAGCAGCGGAAACCCCCGGCGCAGGTGCGCGACCATCGCGTCGAGCATGTGCTCGCTCTCGGGGAGGCCGCTTCCCGGCCCCGGCAAATAGTTCATCGATCGCAAGAGGCGCCCGAGCGCCCAGTGCCGCGACCAGCTTCCTTTCGTCACGCACGTCAGCTCGGGGAACGCGCCGAAGATCACGATCATGTCCACGAACGTCGGATGGTTCGAGATGAGGACGAAGGGCTTGGTGCGATCGATGGACGCCGGGAGCGCAGAGAGCTCGGCTCCGACGACACCGAAGAAACACGCCGCCCGCAGGATGAGGCCGATGCCGCGGTGCAGGATCCGCGTGCAGCGCTGCCGGTAGTCGTCTCTCGTCCTCGACGTGATGCGCAGGAACGGGAGCACCGTCAGCGCGATGACGGGGCTGCCGAAGAAGAACACGAGAAAGAGCGCGCCCATCAGGGCGACGCGGATCCATCGTGATCGAGTCCGAGCGCCGCGCACGCCTACGGGCCGAGCCTACTCGCGTCTGTGTGACGAGGCACGCGCGCGTCAGGATTGACCGACGCGGGGCAGGACGCGAAGCTCGCGCAGCATGACGTCGCCCCCGATCGCGCGAATCATCCAGCTTGCCGTGACTGACGCCGTGCGCGCGCGCGCGTTTCCGGTTCTCGTTCAGCTCCGGCCGCACCTCACGCTCGAGATGTTCCTCGCGCAGGCACGGCGCCAGACGGATGCCGTGGGCTGGAGGTTGCTCACCGCGGAGATCGACGATCGCGTGGTCGCGTGCGCTGGGTTTCGCGTCGGCGAGTGGCTCGCCTGGGGCAAGGTGCTCTACGTCGACGACCTCGTCACGGACGAGCACGCGCGCAGCGGTGGCCACGGGGGCGCGCTCTTCGATTGGATGGTGGCGCACGCGCGAGAGAACGGCTGTGCCGCGCTGCATCTCGACTCGGGCGTCCAGCGCTTCGGCGCGCACCGCTTCTATCTCCAGAAGCGCATGGACATCACGAGCCACCACTTCGGCATGCGGCTCTGAAGGCTGTCCCGGTGTGCACGAGCCCACATCGGCTGCGTCCGTTCTGAGCGGATGCAGTGGCAAGTCAGTCCCTCCTTCGGTAGCGTCGAGGGACATGAAGCGACAACCCCAGGCGACGGTGCAAGTGGCCGTGACACCGGCACCACAGCAGGCGTCGGGGGCAGCGCGTCGCGGGGTCATCGTGATCCTCTCGGGCCCGCGGCCGGGCACGATGGTCGTCATCGGTGAGGGTCAAGACTTCGTCGTCGGCCGCACCACCGAGTCCTCGTACGCGATCGACGACGACTCGCTCTCGCGCCGCCACGCGCGCTTCTTCCGGCTCGCGGGCAAGTACGCCATCCAGGATCTGAAGAGCACCAACGGCACCTTCGTCGACGGAAAGCGCCTCGACGAGCCAGCGTTCCTCGAGCCGGGCGCGCGCATCCAGCTCGGCAAGGACACCGTCGTGCGCTTCGAGCTGCAAGACGACGCCGTGATCGAGGAACAGAAGCGCCTCTACGAGGCGACCGTGCGCGACAAGCTCACGGGCGTCTACAACCGACACTTCCTCGACGAGCGCCTGCAGGCCGAGCTCAGCTACGCCAAGCGCCACGGCACGGCGCTCTCGGTGCTCTTCGTCGACGCCGATCACTTCAAGAAGGTGAACGACACGTACGGGCACGCGGGTGGCGACGCGGTGCTCGTCTCGATCGGCAAGCTCTTGCTCGCCTCGGGGCGCGACGAGGACATCGCGGCACGCTACGGCGGCGAAGAATTCGTGCTGGTGCTGCGCGGCAACACCGGCGCGAGCGTGGCGGGCGTGGCCGAGCGGCTCCGCGCGGACATCGAGGCGCTCGAGGTGCAGTTCGAGGACAAGACGATTCGTTTCACGATCAGCATCGGCGTCGCCACGCACTCAACCGAGCGCGAGCTCGACGACGCGGCGGCGCTCCTCGCGGTCGCCGACGGTGCGCTCTACAAGGCCAAAGAACAGGGCCGCAATCGCGTCGTGATCGCCTGACGCGATCGATCAGAGCTGGAGCGTGGCCATCCGGGTCGCGTCGTGCTCCGCGGCAGCGAGATCGACGTCGGTGCCCGCTCGGGAGGTGTCGACCGCGCGCACCACGACGCTGCTCGCGCTGCTCAGGCTGATGGGGACGTCGATGTGCGTTCCGCTGGGGTGAAGGACGAGCGTGCGCTCGCCGCCCTCACCCGCGAAGGCCTCGATCACGTAGAGCTCGACCTCGGGATCCACGTCGATGCCGACCGAGCCCGATGCGGTCGCGCTCGGGATCGCGAGGAACGCGCTCGGCAGATGCACGGCGCCGTCGTGCCCGACGTCGCGATCGAAGATCATCGACTCGCCGCTGCCATCGGCGCTCCGCGCGCTCGCGACGTACCAGAGTCGGTTCGCGGCCATCGAGCCCACGCGCGCGGGCGCGAGCAGGCTGGTCGTCGCGGTCGCCGACGAGGGCAAGAGGGCGACGCCGTGATCGGTCACGAGCCCGGGGACGCCGACCACCGCTTCGAGGCCGGGCGCCGAAGGGATCGTCACGTCCAGCGTCACCAGCCGTTCGCCTACCGGGATCGAGGCGAGATCGACGGCGACGTGATCGCTCGCATCGACGGCCACGTGCGACGCGAGGCGCACCGACGCGGCATCGACGATCACGAGATCGAGATCGCGCGAGCGGGTCGCGACGCTGAGCATCACGACGCACGCGCCGCCAGCGCACGCACTGGTGCTCCCGAGGGTCGAGCTCGTTCGTAGGATCGAGAGCGACGTGGCGGCGCTCACGACCGCGTCCGCCGTGCCGCCGGACATCGAAGCGGTGAGGGCGCGCGACGGGAGCGGGGTCGCGAGCGCGACCGAGGCGTGCTGTCGATCGACTCCGATCCAGTGTTCCGTGACGAAGCCAGCGGCGCGGACCGTCAGCGTCACGGGGCTCGCCGTCGTGGTCAGCGTCGCCTCGCCCAGGGCATCCGTCGTCACCGCGGCGCCGCCCACGTCGACCGAGGCGCCCGCGATCGATCGTCCGTCGCTCTCGCCACGAACGGTCACCTGGAGCGTGTTCGTCAGCGCGTCGCCATGGACGCCGTTCACGATCGGGGGATCGGCGGTGACCCCGCACGCGCTCAGCGCGACGAACGAGACCCACGAGAAGACCCAAGAGAAGAAAGGTATTCGCATTCGGTGAACCCCCAGCTTGCGCCTTCGGGCGGCTGCGCGCGCTCAGATTAACGCGGCTTAACTAGGCCAGCGGGCCCCACGCTTTCAACGTTGTGTCCGGCGGCGTACTGTCCCCCGCCGGAGGGGTCTACATGAAAAGGTTTGGCTTGATCTCAGGGCTGATGGTGCTTGCCGGCGGCGCGATGTCGCTCGCGGGCTGTCCCGGTCCGGCGGCGACTGACGCTGCGGTTCTAGGTGACGGCGGCCACGACGCCGCGATGGGAACGGATGGCGGGCACGACGCCGCGATGGGAACGGATGGCGGGAACGACGCTGCGGTCGTCGACGGCGGATCCGATGCCGGATCCGACGCGGGAATCGATGCTGCTGTGCTCGCCACGGCGCGCACCGTGCCGACCAACGGCTCGGCCATCGTGCTCGCGAGCGACGACTCCGTCCTCGTCGCGTGCAACCGACAGGCAGGGAGCGTCTCCGTGTTCACGGTCAACATCGGGGCCTCGCCGCCGACGCTCGGCACGCCGGTGGAGCTCGCCTTCCCCGGTGACGAGCCCTGGCCGCCGTGCTCAGCAACGACAACAACACCGCGTTCGTCATTCTCCGCCGCGCGCATCAGATCGTGCGGATCACCAACCTCCACACCACGCCCGCGATCGCGGCCACGCGCGGTACCACGGGCAGCGAGCCGACCGGCATCGCCATCAGCCCGCTCGGCGCGAGCGTCTGGGTCGCGAACTGGGGCGAGGGCACGCTCAGCCGCTTCTCGAGCGCCGATCTGAGCACGATGGGCACGGTCGACCTCAACGCACAGCTCGTGGCGTCGGGCTCGCTCGGCGCCGGTGCCGCGTCGCGGCCGGGCCTCGCGCATCCGCGCGCGATCACCATCACCAACAACGGTGACACCAGCGACGCCGACGAGTCGGTGTACGTCACGGAGTACTACGCGCAGACGCGCACCGACACGCTTCCCGTCGACGACTCGCAGTTCGACGTCGAGCGGCGCGGTCTCGTCTATCGCGTGGATGCCGCGGGCGCCGCGCACGGGACCATCCCGATCATGCCCGTCCTCGACACCGGGTTCGTCGATTCCAACGGCGTGCACACCGGCTGCTATCCGAACCAGCTGCTCGCCGCCACGACGGCCTCGGGACGCCTCTACGTGACGGCGGTCTGCGCCTCGCCGCGCGGTCCGACCGGCCCGGTGGTCGACATGACGACCGGCGCCGTGACGAACGCTGCGAACTTCAAGACCGAGGTGCACACGGCCTTGTTCGTCATCGACACGGCGACGAACGCGGAGCTCTCCGCGCAGCGCGTGGTGCTCACGCAGGCGTTCCAGGCGCGCTACGACGCGATGACCGTCATGGACGACGGCGTCAATCGCCGCATCCCGCTGATCGCGAACGACATCGCGTTCCTTCCGAGCGGCACGGTCGCCTACATGCCGAGCTACGGATCGGACGCCGTGTTCCGCGTGCAGTTCAACGCGGACGGCACGTTCAATCAGGTCGGCGCCACGGCCGCACACTTCATCAACCTCTCGCCGCCCGGGGGCGGCATGCCGGTCGGTCGCTTGCCCTACGGCATCGCGATCAACCACACCACCTCGACCTTCGCGTTCACCATCAACGAGCACTCGCGCAACGTGTCGATCATCGCGCTCGCTTCGCAGACGACCGTCGCTGCGGCGCAGTCGACGGCCGCGCCCGCCGCGGGAACGCCCGCCGCGAACGTGCTCGACGGCCGCCGCTTCTTCGTCACGGGCCTCGGGCGCTGGTCGTTCCGCGGACAGGGCTGGAACAGCTGCGAGGCCTGTCACGGCGACGGCCTGACCGACACGGTCACGTGGTACTTCGGGCGCGGTCCGCGTCAGTCGATCAGCCTCGACACCACCTTCGACTCGGTCGATCCGACACAGCAGCGCCTGCTCAACTGGGGCGCGATCTTCGACGAGGTCCACGACTTCGAGAACAACACGCGCGGCAACTCGGGCGGCATCGGCGCCGTCGTGCAGGCGAACTCGATGCCTCCGGTCCTCGGCGATCGGATCATCTTCGACGGCGCACCGCTGCAGGCCGGCCAGGTCCGGTCGACGAACTCCGACGTCGGCCTCAACGGCTCGGTCTCCACGGAGCTCATGCCTACGGGAACCGACACGGTTCACTCGGTGCTCCCCGACTGGGATCGCATGAACCTCTACATCCAGTCGATTCGCTCGCCGCGCGCGCCGGTCGGGCTCGTCGCGGCGGACGTCACGGCCGGTCAGGCACTGTTCGCAGCGAACAACTGCGCCGCGTGTCACGGCACGAGCATGTGGACGGTCTCGCGTCGCTTCTGGACGCCCGACGAAGCCCACAACGCGGCGGCCGGTACGCTCCGCACCACGTCTTACACCGCACCGGCGTTGTTCCCCGCCGCGATCAACCCGCCGAGCTCGATGGTAGGCCGCACGGCGTTCATCCGCCTGGTCGGCGGAACGGGCGCGACCGATCAGATCCAGTGCATCCTGCGGGCGGTCGGCACGTTCCCGGCCGCGGGTACGAGCCCGATCCTCCCGGCCGGAACGACCGTCGCGCTGCATGAAGTGCGACAAGACATGACGACGACCGCGCAAGGCGCGACCGGGTTCAACCCGCCCTCGCTCCTCAGCTCGGGCACCAGCGCACCGTACTTCCACGGCGGCAACGCGCGCACGCTCGAGGAGGTGTTCAACACGGCGTTCGCGGGACATCACACCGCGCTGAGCGCGAACTTCCTCGAGACCGACACCGCGTCGATGCGCGCGACACACGTGCAGCAGCTGGTCGCGTTCCTCCTGTCGATCGACGAGAGCACCACGGCGCCGACGGCTCCGGTGCTCGGCTACAACCCGCTCCTCTGCCCCGCCAGCCTCTGAGGCAGGCGCTTCCCTCTCCCGCGTAGGTGGGCCCGCGTAGGTGGGCCCGCGTAGGTGGGAGAGGGACCGGGCGAGGGCTATCCTCCCGCCCGTGCCGACACGCGTACGTACGAATGCAGCCCGGCATGCGGAGTTCTCCGCGCCGGGCTCTTCGTTTGTCGGCCGCGCGGCGCTGCTCGAGTCGCTGCACGCACGCTTTCGCGAAGGGGCACGCCTCGTCACGCTCGTCGGGCCCCCGGGGACCGGCAAGACGCGCCTCGCGCTGCGCTACGTCGAGCAGCGACGCGCGCTCGAGCCCAACGGATCCATCGTCGTCGTCGATCTGTCCGCCGCCGAGAACGAGAACGAGCTCGTCGGCGCCGTCGCGCGTGCGCTCGGCATCAGCCTCGCCGGCTCGCGCGGGCCGGGCGCGGTCGCCACGCGCATCACGCGCGCGCTCTCGCGCAAGCCGACGCTCATCGTGCTCGACAACTTCGAGCAGCTGACCACGCACGCGCCGCTCGTCGCCGCGTGGCTGTCCGAGTGCCCGAGCGTCGTCGCGCTCGCCACATCGCGAGAGCGACTTCGCATCACCTGGGAGTCGTCGCTCGAGATTCCACCCCTCGGCATGCCCGTGATCGGCGCGCCCGCGGCCGACGTGCTCGCGAGTGAAGGCGTGTCGCTCTTGGCGGCGCGTGCGCCCGGGTACACGGCGTCAGCGGGCGACGCGCCGCACCTCGCCGACATCGTCCGCGCGCTCGACGGACTTCCACTCGCGATCGAGCTGGCCGCCAGCCGCTTGCCGTTGCTGGGCGCCGCATCGCTCGCGGCGATGCTCGCCGACGATCGCGTCTCGCTCGACGCGCTCGGACCTGCGCCGCGCGAGGTCAACCCACGACAGGCGACCCTTCGGCGCGCGATCGCCTGGTCGTGGACCCTGCTCGACGACGACGAGCGACGCGCGCTCGCATGGCTCTCCCTCTTTCGCGGCTCGTTCGCCATCGAGTCGGCCCTCGCCGTGCTCGGAGGCGGAGCGGTGAAGGGCCTCGCGCTCGTGGAGGCGCTGCGCGACAAGTCACTTCTCGCGCGCGGAGACGCGACGACGCGCGCACGTCTCTTGGCTGCGGTTCGCGCGTTCGGCGCCGAGAAGCTCGCGGAGAGATCGGACGGCGAGCTCGCGCGTGCGAGCGTGGCTCGGCATTTTGCAACGCATGCCGCCAAGGAACGACGCGCGCGATCCGGTCGCACCGCACGCGCCGCCCAGGCCTGGCTCGCGCTCGAAGTGGACGCGCTCGAAGCGGCGCTCGTCGCGGCCGAGACGCTCGAGCTCGACGAGGAGCGCGCGCGACAACGGGCCGAGCTCGTCCTCTCGCTTCACGACGTCGCCCGCCGCGTGGGGCCGCCCGGGCGCGATGCGCGCGCGCTCGAGGGCATCGACGCTCTCTTGCCCTTCCTCGAGGCCGATCTGCGGATCGAGCTCTTGGTCGCGCGCGCGAACGCACTGCGCGATCAGGGTGACACCGTCGGGGCGGCGCGCGGCCTCGAGGCCGAGGCGGCGAGCGGCGCGGCGTCGCGGGTGCTCTCGGCGCTCGGTGAGACGCTCCTCGCGTGTGGACGCTTCGACGCCGCCGAGACCGCGCTGGCGAATGCGCTCGTGAGCGCCGGCGGCGATCGACACCTCGCCCTCGCCGCGCACGCCGGGCTCGGCCTCGTCGCGCACGGCCGCGGAGCGCTGGAGCGGGCGGAGAAGCACTATTCCGAAGCGCTCGACCTCGCGATCGCGCTCGGTGAGCCGGCGGCCGAGGCGAGGGCGCGCCGCGATCTCGGCAACCTCGCGCTCCAGCGCGGCGAGCTCGATCGCGCGCTCGCCCACTACGAAGAGGCGCTCGCGAAGCGGCCCGGCGACGATCTGCGCCTCGAGGGTGTCGTGCGCGGCAACCTCGGCATCGTTCATCAGGAGCGCGGCGAGCTCGACCTCGCGCTCGCCGAGCTGCGACGCGCGCGTGAGTGTCTGCGTCAGGTCGGCGATCGCCCCTTCGAAGCGCACCTCTCCGGATATCTCGGCGGCGTTCTCCACGAGCGCGGCCAGTCCGATGCTGCGCGCGATGCGTACGGAGAGGCGATCGAGATCTTGCGCGAGGTGCGCGACGTGCGTCTCGAGGGTGTGTTCCTCGCGGCGCGCGCCGTGGTGCTCGCCGAGCGAGGACTCTTCGGACACGCCGACAACGACCTCGCGCTCGCCGCGCGTCGTCTCGACGAAGTGGGCGATCCGGCGCTCACCGCTGCGCTCGCGCTCCATCGCGCATCCGTGGAGCTGGCCAAGGCGACCCGAGGGCAGGGCGATCTCGCCGCCACCACCGCGCGCGCGCACGAGCTGATCACGCAAGAAGAGCACGCCCTCGGGCGCAGTGACGACGCGCGCTTCGCGCTCCGCTTGCTTCGTCGCGCGATGCCGGTGGAAGCACTCGAGGTCGGCCCGCGCTCCGCCTGGTTTCGCGTGCCGGGTCGCGAGCCCGTCTCGCTCACCAGCCGCCCGACGCTCGCGCGCTTGCTCGACGCCCTCGTCGAAGCGCGACTCGCGCGCGCGGGCAAGGTGTTGCCCTGGGACGAGCTGCTCGCCGCGGGATGGCCCGACGAAAAAGTGCTCCCCAGCGCCGCGCAGAACCGCGTCCGCGTCGCGCTCTCGACGCTCCGCATGCTCGGGCTACGGACACTGCTCGTCACCGAAGGCGGCGGACATCGCCTCGACGAGAAGGTCTCGACGCGCCGCGCCTGAGGGCGGATCGTCGGGCTAGAGGGCGTGACGCGCGCAGACGGCGTCGGCCGCGAGCCGGAGGGCGGTGTCCTCGCCGCGAAGCGTGGTCGGTCTCGCACGATGGCGGCGACACGCCGGGTCCAATGGCGTGCCGTGCGCGGGCGCGGGCCAGCGCGAGAGGGCGCGGTCGAGCAGCGCGATCGCCGCCGGATCGCGTGACGAGAGATAGAGCGCGTGGGCCGTCTCGAAATGGAGATCGGCGAGCCATGCACGATCCTGGGGAACGATCGCAGGATCGGAGAGCCGCTCGAGGGCGCTCTCTGCATCCGCTACGCCGTCGTGATCCCAGTCGGGGTCGGCGAGCATGGCCGCGAGCATGAGGAGCGCCTCGTCGCGCATCGCTCCCATCGCGTGCTCGGCCTCGAGCCGATCGAGGAGCGCCACGTAGCGCGCGATCGACTCGTTCGTGCGATCCAAGAGAAACGCGACCCAGGCCCGGCGCTGCAGCGCCGTCGTGTAGCTCGAGTCGGACGCATCGACGTGTTCGTAAGCTTCGAGCGCGCGCTCGAGGCTGCCCGGCTCGGTGCTCTCGGCCAGCGCATCGCCGAGCGCCAGCCAGCGGCCCTCGTTGGTCTCCTGGGCGGATGCTCTGCTCGCCGCGCCGAGCGTGAGCCCGAGGGCGAAGAGAGCCACGAGGCGAAGCGCCGACCTCACATCAGGAGGATACGCGACACGCGGCACAGCGCGTTTCGCGTGAGGCCACGGCCGGTATACTCGCGGCCCCATGGCCACCGCCGTTGCTCCTCCGATCGTCGCGCAACCGAGCGCAGCACTCGCCCGAGTGCGGATCCCGCTCTTCGCGAAGCTCGCCGTCATGGCCTGCCTGCTCGCGATCGTGCCGCTCGGCGTGGTGGGCGTGCTGCTCGTGGACGTGAATGCCCACACCGTCGAAGAGATGATCCGCGAGCAACAGGTCCTCGCTCTCGACGATCTCGCTCGCACCATCGACACCGAGCTCCGCAGCGCCGAGGACGACCTCTCGACCGCCGGCGTGCTCTTCGCCGATCCCACGCTCGACGACGCGACGCGGATCGCGGTGCTGCGCGGGCAGATCGAGGGATCGAGCGCGCTCGATCACGTGGCCCTCTACGACGCCACGGGCGCGCGCCTCGCGGTGATCGAGGAGTCGGCCGTTGCGGGGATCGCCGTGCCCGCGATTCTGTCCGCCGAGATGCGCGCGGAGATCGAGCGGGCCCACACGGCCACGGGCGACATCACCCGCACCAGCGAGGGCCTGCGCGCGCTCGTCGCGGTCCGCATCCGCGTGCACGAAGAGACGACCGGGTACGTCGCGTCCGAGGTCTCGCTCGCGCCCATTCAAGCGCGCGTGGCCGAGCTCGCGTCGGAGCACTTCGTCGGCCTCGCGGACGCCATCTTCGTGGTCGACCAGAGCTTTCGGTTGATCGCGCATCCGAGCGTGGAGCGCACGCTCGCGCGCGAAGAGATGCACGGCGGCATGCTCGCGAACGTGACGAGCGACATGCTGGGCGTGAGCCTCAGCCTCGCCGGCGAGTGCACGGCGCCGGACGGAACGCCGATGCTGGGCTCGACGTCGGGCATCGCGGGGCATCCCTGGGCGCTCGTGGTGCAGATCCCGCAGTCGCTCGCGTACGAGTCGCTCGCCCACATGCGGCGCATCATCGGGCTCGTCGTGCTCGGTGCGATCCTCGTCGCCTTGCTCTTGGGTCTCTCGATGGCGAGCGCCATCGGTCGGCCGCTCGCACGCCTCACAGCCTACGCGCGACGCCTCGCGGATCGTCACTTCGACGAGCGCGTGGAGGTCGGGACGCGCGACGAGCTCGCCGTGCTCGGCAGCGCGCTCAACGGCGCCGCGGGCGATCTCGCGGCGAGCGAGAAGCGCATCCGCGAGGAGGTCGCCATTCGCAACGACCTCGGTCGCTACGTGCCCGAGCAGCTCGTCGACAAGATCGTGCGTCGCGAGGCGGACATGCGCCTCGGCGGCGATCGCCGCGCGATCACCGTGATGTTCGCCGACGTGGTGGGCTTCACGCCGCTCGCCGAGAAGCTCCCGCCCGAGACGACCGTCGCGATCCTCAACGAGCTGTTCACGATCCTCACCGAGATCGTGTTCAAGCACGGCGGCACCGTGGACAAGTTCGTGGGCGACTGCGTGATGGCGTTCTGGGGCGCGCCCGCCGATCAGCCCGATCACGTGCGCCGCGCGCTGGAAGCAGCCGAAGACATGCAGACCTGGCTCGAGAGCGGCAACGAGCGATGGAAGCAGCGCTACGGCGTCACCATCCAGCTCGCCATCGGCGTGCACACGGGCGAGGCCGTCGTCGGCAACGTCGGCTCGGAGAAGCGCATGGAGTACACGGCCATCGGCAGCGTGGTGAACCTCGCCGCGCGTCTCGAGGCCATCGCGCGCCCTGCGCAGATCCTCGTCACCGATGCCGTGCGCGTGGCCGTCGGCGATCACTTCGAGCTCGTCGACGCCGATGTGCATCGCCTCACGGGCTGGGCCGAGCCGGTGCATCTCTGGGAGCTGCGGCCATGAGCGTCGGGCCCGCTCCGGCGATCGGCGACGTGATCGCGGGCCGCTATCGCCTCGTCGGCGTCCTCGGTGAAGGGGGCATGGGCGCCGTCTACGAGGCGATCCAGCTCGATCTGCACCGACCGGTCGCGCTCAAGCTCTTGCACGCAGGCGCAGGCGATCGCGGGGAGGCAGTGGCGCGCTTTCAGCGCGAGGCGCGCGTGACGGCAGCGCTGCATCACCCCGGCGCCGTGAAGATCTTCGACTTCGGTCGCGACGAGTCGGGGCGCTTCTTCCTCGTGATGGAGAAGCTCCGTGGGACGACGCTGCGCTCGTTCGTCGACGAGTCCCAGCCGCTGCTCTCGCAGGGCCGTGCGGTGGACATCGCCGGCCAGATCGCCTCGGTGCTCGTGGCCGCGCACGGCATCGGCCTGGTGCATCGCGATCTCAAACCGGAGAACGTGTTCATCGAGACGAACGTGGACGGAAGCGATCGCGTTGTCGTCGTGGACTTCGGGCTCGCATACATCGAGGACCGAGCCGACGCGGCGCGCATGACCAAGGAGGGTGTGATCGCGGGAACGCCCGCGTACATGTCGCCCGAGCAGTGCGCGGGGAAGAACGTCGGCACGCCCGCCGACATCTACGCGCTCGGCTGCATGCTCTACGAGATGACGGTCGGCGTGGTGCCCTTCGACGGCGCCGCGTTCCAGCTCCTCGTCAAGCATGCGTACGAGGATCCGATGCCGCTCGGGCAGCGCCGTCACGACGTGTACGTACCGCGCGCGCTCGAGGAGCTGATCTTCG
>JAYVCF010000296.1:0-15717 GCA_043750095.1 Deltaproteobacteria bacterium | reverse complement strand
GCATTGCTCCGCTTCGATCGCCCGACGACATGAGCGACCCAAGAGCAGTCCGCCTCCACGCGCTCTTGATCGCCGTTCAGGTCGCCTTCGCGACGCTCGCGGTCGTGGGTCGCGTCGTCCTCGCGGATGTCCCGCCCATGGCGTTCGCGCTCTTGCGATTGGTGGGCGCCGGGCTCGCGTTCGCGTTCGTCTCGCCGCGCACGTTCCTGCCGGAAACGATGCCGTGGCGGGATCGCCTGGCGATCGGCGGCTGCGCGGCGCTGGGGATCTGGGGCAACCAAGCGCTCTTCTTGAGCGGCCTCGCGCGCACCACCGCGACCAACGCGACCGTGCTCGTCGCGACCATCCCAGCCTTCACCGCGCTCGCCTCGATGCTGCTCCGTCGTGAGCCCGTGCGCGCGCGGGTGCTCGTCGGCACGGCCCTCGCGTTCGCGGGAATCGTCTACCTGGTGGGCCTCGATGCGATCGATCTCGGCGGCGCGCACCTCGTCGGCGATCTGCTCGTGACCGCGAACTCGATCGCGTACTCGTTCTATCTCGTGCTCGTGCGCCCCTACGCGACCAAGCACGGCGGGCTCACCGTCGTGACGTGGGGCTTCTTCTGCGGCGCGCTCCTCTCGCTCCCGCTCGGCGTCCCGCAGCTGATCGCCGCCGCGCCACACGTGCCCATCGAGACCTGGGGCTGGGTCCTCTACGTGGTGCTCGTGCCCACGATCTTCACGTACCTCGCCAACGCCTGGGCGCTTCGCTTCGCATCGTCGTCGACGGTAGCGATCTGGATCTTCATCCAGCCCACGATCGCCGCGCTCCTCGCCTGGCGCTTTCTCGGCGAGATGCCGAGCACACGGCTCTTCGTCGCGGCCGTGCTCGTGATCTGCGGGATCATCATCGTGACGCGCCCCGCGCCTGCGCCTCAGCGATAGACGCCGGCCGCCGCGCGATCGAGGTGCTGATCCACGGCCGCGAGGATGTCGCGGTTGCCGTCTTGATCGTAGCTCTCGAGCGCGCGCTGGCATCCGTCGAGCGCGGCGACGAAGTCGAACACCGTCTTGGGATCGTCGAGCGTCTCGGCGAAGTGCCCGTACCCGAGCCGCTGCAGGTAGCGCCCGTTGAGCACCTGCTCGAACTGGCCCTTCACGGGCACGCTGAGCATCGGCTTGTGCAGGTAGACGGACTCGCCCATCAGCGTGAAGCCGCCGCCGGCGATCACCCCGCGCGCGCTCGCGAGGTCCTCGATGAAGCCGCCCTCGCTGAAGGGGCGATAGCGGAGGTTGCCCTCGATCTGATCCTCGGTGATGCCGCGCCGCATGCCGTAGACGCGACACGGAAGCCCCGTCTCTTGCAGCGCACGAGCGAGCGTGTCGCCGCCTTCGGCCGTCTGGTACACGAGCAGGTGATCTCCGATCGTTGCCCTCTGCCCGGGCGGCCGCGCGGCCAGGATCTCGGGTCGCAGGATGGGTGGGAACAACGTGGTGTTGTCCCTGCGCACCGGTGGCCGGAAGAACGTGGTGATCAGGTAGTGATCGCAGAAGGGCAGCTTGCCCTTCACGAACGCCTTGGTGATCTCGAACTCCGCGCGATGCCCCTCGAGCGCGTCGTCGTCGATGCGGCAGCGATTGATGATCTGCTGGTTGTCGATGCTGAGGATGGGGAGCGAGTGCGACTTGGCGAAGTAGTACGTCCAGCTCTCGAAGTCGCTGATCACGACCTCGGGCGCGAAGTCCAACACGAGCTCGAAGTAGCTGGCGATCTGCGCGGGGATCGCGCTCGTGCCCGCGAGGAGGTTCGCGAGCACGGTGGATCCCGTGCGCATGCGGTTGTCTTCGTAGACGATGTGAAGGCCGTGCACGCGATGGATGTCGGCGCCCTTGCCCTCGAAATGCTTCTTCAGGAAGTCGACGGCGCGCTGCGACGCCATCACCTCCACCTCGTGCCCCTGCGCGATGAGATGCTCGAGGATCACGCGCGAACGCATCGCGTGCCCCATGCCTTCGCCGACCACCCCGTAGAGAATCCGCATGCCCGCCCCTCGGTGACGCAAGGGAGGCTATCACCGCGGCGTGCTAACGAACGAGCGGACACGAACGGAATGAACGATCAGCCGAAGAACCCGCTTCACGGAATCACGCTCGCCATGATCCTCGAGCGACTCGTCGAGCACGTCGGCTGGGTCGCGATGGCCCACGCGGTGCCCATCCGCTGCTTCACCAACGACCCGAGCATCAAGTCGAGTCTGCAGTTCCTGCGCCGCACGCCCTGGGCACGCGCGGAGGTCGAGGCGCTCTATCTCCGCACCGTCGGTCGGAGCTGACGTCAGCGCCGCCAGACGCGCCGGCCGGTGCGGAACCCGAGCGAGTCGGCGTCGCCCGAGGGCGTGACGATCACGAAGCACGCGTTGCGGCTCTCGGTGAACGCCTCTTCGCTCTGCGTGAACGCTTCGAGTGGAAAGGTGTCCGGCAGCGCGTCGGGCCAGATCCAGACGCAGACGCGCACCGTCTCGCCGCGCGTCGCATCGAAGCACTCGCTCCGGACGACGGTCGGGTACGGTGCCGCGCGCGGATCGGGAGAGGACGAGGCGCCGAGCGTGTAGCCCGCTGCGCTCAAGTTGGCGCGAACCTCGGCCGCGTTCGTGGCGTCGTGGCCGCAGCCGACACCGAGCGCCACGAGCAGGATTGCGATCACTCCTCGCGCGCCGCGTTCGAACATGTCGCAGAGGCTATCACCCACGGCGCATGTCCACGTGCGGGATCCCGTCTTCGTCGAAGGGCGGCGAGATCGTCACGAAGCCGAGCGAGCCATAGAAGCGCTCGAGGTGTGCCTGCGCGGCGAGCGTGATCGGAACGCGGCCCTCGCTCGCCTCGATCGCGGCCAGCGTCTCCATCATCACGCGCCGTCCCAGCTCCTCGCCGCGACGCTCGGGCGCCACGACCACGCGACCGATCGCGAGCGTCGGAAACCGGACGCCCGCCGCGAGCACGCGCGTGTAGGCCACGAGCACGCCCGCATCGCGCAAGAGCAGGTGACGCGCGCCGCGATCGAGCCCGTCGGCGTCGAGGTACGCGCATGCCTGCTCGACCACGAACACGCGCTGCCGGAGCGCGAGCACGTCGTACACGTCGGCGCCGGAGAGCGCATCGAATGGAACCAGCGGAGTCGCCACGCCCGGCATTGTGCCGGGATGGCATTCGGGTACAACCGCCATGCGATGAACCCGACCCAGCCGATTCCCGGCACGACGCCACCGCCCTACGGTGCGCCCCAGCCCGGCGGCGGCGGCAACGACCAGTGGCCCATCTACGTCGGCATCGGTTGCGCGCTTCTCGGTCTCTGCTGCTTGTGCGGCACGGGCGTGTCGGGTGCCGCGTGGGCGCTCTCGCAGAACGGCGGCTTCGGCGGGTACACGCGCGTTCACGTCACCGCGACGGTGAGCAGCTACCTCGGGCTCGGGGCCGGCATCGGTCCGGGCACGACGTGCGATCTGCCGGTCACCGTCGAGACGCTGCAAGATGGAACGCAGCAGTGTCACGTGGTGATGACCTGCGGTGGACAGGCGCTCTACGGCGACGCACAGAGCGGCTTCTTTCCGTGTCAGTTCTCGACGTCGCCGCCGCGCGTGATCGGACAGGACACCAACACGGCGTCGGTCGATCACGACGGCGCGTTCAGCATCGACACGACGCAAGGCACGGTGTCGCTCGCCGATGACTTCCTCGGACGCGCCGGGATGTTCATGATGACTGCGACGATCACCTCCGCCACGGCCGAGTGAGAGCGTCGTTCGCGACCGCGGCGCTCGTCGTCGCCGCAAGCGCGAGCGCGTGCGGAGCCCCGGCGCGCACGGGCCCACCGCCGGTTCCGCCGGGCGTGCTTCACGCACCGAGCGACTACGCGAGCGACTTCGCGATCGATCAGCGCGTGACGGTGACCTACCGAGACCAAGCGCGCGGCGTGGACGAGGAGCAGAGCTTCCGCGCCGTGATCGAGAAGCGGGGCGACGCGCTGGTGATGGTCGCGATCGGTCCGACCGGCGGGCGCGCGTTCGTCCTCGCGCAGCATGGGACCGAGGTCACGTTCGAGTCGCACCTCCCGCGTGAGCTGCCGTTTCCACCCGAGTACATGCTCTTCGACGTGCATCGCGCCTGGCTCGTCGCGCTCCCGGGCGCGCCGCTCGCCGACGGATCGCACAGCGCCGTGATCGACGGCGAAGAGGTCACGGAGATCTGGGCCGACGCGCGCGTCTGGACGCGTACGTTCCGTCGCGTCGATCAGACACCGCCCGGCCTGCTCACGATCACGTTCGAGGGCGGCCTCGATCCGCGCGTCGACCAACCCGCACCGACGCGCGTCGTGCTCGACAACGGCTGGTTCGGGTACGAGCTCACGCTCGATCAACTGACGCGAAGCGTGCTTCTGCCGCTGGCGCCGGCGCCATGAGTCGGGCGCGTGCGATCGCGATCGCGGCGCTCGTCGTCACCGGCGTCGTCGGCTACTTCACGTTCGATGGGCTGCCTGTCCGCAACGCGATCGCGGACTTCGTTCCGAACGCCGAGGAGCGCGAGCTCGCCGAGGTCGCGCGCGAGGTGACCGACTCGGAGCTCTCGCGCACCATCGTGCTCAACGTCGGGCCTGGCGACGTCCACGAGGTCGCCGCCGCCGCGGGCGAGCTCGATGCGGCGCTGCGTGAGGTGCCCGGCGTGGCCTGGGTACGAAGTGGTCCACCCGAGGGCATCGATCGCGCGATGTACGATCTCTACTTCGTGCGGCGCTACGCGTTCGCAGCGGACAGCGCGGCCGAGGTACCGGCCCTCCTGAGCGACGCCGCGCTGGCGACGCGCGCGAGCGATCTCCGCCGTGCACTGACCGGCCCGATGTCGATCCTCGTTCGACGCATCGCGCCCCAGGATCCGCTGCTCACGTTCTCGGGCCTCCTCGAGCGCGCGCAGGACGCCAACGCGGGCGGGCCCGAGATCGTGGACGACCACTTCGTGACCAGCGAGGGCGCGGATCCCAACGGTCGATGGGGCGTGCTCTTGCTCTCGACCCGCGGCAGCGTGTTCTCGGCGGACCAACAGGAGCCCGTGCTCCTCGCGATCGACGACGCGTTTCGATCCATCCACGAGGCCCATCCCACGTTTCGGCTGGAGCAGGCGGGCGTGCAGCGCTTCGCCGTGCGCACCGAGCGCGTTCTGCGCGCCGACACGCAGCGCATCTCGACGCTCTCGATGATCGGCATCGTGATCCTCTTCGTCTTGCTCTTCCGAGGGCCGCGCTTTCTCGTGCTCGGCGCGATTCCGCTCGCGGTGGGAACCGTGCTGGCGACGGCGACGTGTCGCGTCGTGTTCGGCAGCGTCCACGGCATCACGCTCGCCTTCGGTAGCTCGCTCCTCGGCGTGGGGATCGACTTCACCGCGCACTACGTGAACCACCACGTGCTGCATCCCGAGGGCAGCGCCGAAGACACGATGAAGAAGCTCTGGCCGGGCCTCGCGCTCGGCGCGACCACCACCATCGCTGGCCTCTTCGGTCTCGCGTGGACGTCGTTCCCCGGCATGCGCGAGCTCGCGCTCTTCGCGGGCATGGGCGTTCTGGGCGCGCTCGTCGCGACGCGCTGGCTGGTACCGCCCTTCGTGCCCGAGAACGTTCGGCCCACGCGCCTGCACCGCTGGCTCGCCGATCGCGGTGAGGCGCTCTGGCGAGGCATGCGGAACCGTCGATCGCTCGCGATCGTGCTGCCTGCGATCGCCATCGTGATCTCGGTCGTGGGCCTCTCGCGCGCGCGCTTCCTCGATGATCTGCGGGCGCTCAACCCCATGGATCCCGCGCTGCTCGCCGAAGATCACGATGTGCGCGCGCGCATCGCCCAAGGCGAAGCAGGGCGCCTCGTGATCGCGTACGGAGAGACCGACGAAGAAGCGCTGCGCGCGAACGACCTCGCCTACGCCGCGCTCGTCGAGGCACGCGAGGCGGGGGAGCTCGCGCGCTTTCGATCGGCGCATGCGCTTCTGCCCTCGGCGGCGGTGCAGCACGACGTGGATGCCGCGGTACGCGCGCGGCCCGATCTCGCCAACGCGACGCTGAGCGCGCTCGAGAGCGCCGGCTTCGTGCGCGCGATGTTCGAGCCCTTCGCGGCCTCGATCGCCGCCGCGCCGCCCGCGCCACTCACCTACGCCGATCTCGAAGCGAGCCCGGCCGTGGACATCGTCCGCCCGTATCGCATCCACGCACACGAGCGCGTCGCCTACCTCAGCTTCGTCGAGGGCGTGCGCGACGCCGACACGCTGGCGCGGCGGCTCTCGCGGCTCGATGGAGTCCGCTACTTCGATCAAGCGCACTTCCTGGTGTCCGCCTATCGCGTGTTTCGCGAGCACACGATCCAGCTGGTGCTCGCGGGGCTCGTGGTGGTGTTCGGGCTCTGTTTTCTGCGCTACCGCAGGATCTCGCTCGCGCTCGCGGCCGTGGGGCCGGCCATCCTCGCGAGCACGACGAGCCTCGCGCTGGTCACGCTCTCGGGCGAGCCGCTCAGCCTCATGCACCTCATCGCCTGCATGCTCGTGCTCTCGATGGCCGAGGACTACGCGGTCTTCATGCTGGAGGTGCGCGACGAAGAAGACGCGCCCGGCCTCACGCTGGTCGGGCTCGGGATCGCGTGCGTGACCACCGTGCTCTCCTTCGGCCTGCTCGCGATGAGCGAGCACCCAGCGCTGCGTGCGCTCGGGCTGGTCACCTCGATCGGCGTACTCCTCGCCGTGCTCATGGCACCGCTGGCGTTGCTGGCGATCCGGCCCTCGACGACGAACGCCTGATCCCGAACGGAGTGCCCGGCTCACCGGGCCGACACAATTGTGTCGCGTCCGCTCTGCGGACGACTCCGGTCGGGATCACGCGAATTCTGGACGCCGCTCGGCGCGGCCCGTGACAATTCGATTCATGAGCACGGATCTCTCGCGCCAGCATCGTCGTCACGCGTTCCGCGCCTCGTGCATCGCTCGCTCCGCGGAGGACGGGCGGCTCCTCGGCGATCGAACGCTCGACGTCTCGTACTCGGGCATGCGCGTCTCGGCCGTCGGCGCCGCGCGCGTCGGCGAGCGCGTCGATCTCTCGTTCGAGATCCCAGGCAGCCGCGTCTGGATCGCCGCGCACGGCCGCATCGAGCGCGTGCTCTCGGGCCGACGCGAGGGCGAGGAGGGTCCCGCGCTCGGCGTGCGCATCGACCGCATGAACGGCTTCGATCGCTTGATGCTCGCCACGATCGCGCGCGGCCTCCCGGAGGTCGCTGCGACGCGTGGTGGCCGACGCGACTACGCCGAAGCCGTCGCACGCATCGCCTCGCCCTAGCGGCGCGCCGCCGCCTCGAGCTCCGCGATCCGACGCTCGGCCGCCTCGGCGCGCTCGCGCTCGCGCTCCGCGCGCTCCGCCTCTTGGTCCGCACGCTGGCGCTCGACGTGCGCCAGCTCGCGCCCCGTCGGGAGCGGTGCCCCATCTTCGTCGATCCACCGTAGCCAAGGGCCCGGCTGCTCGTGCACATCTCCGGGTCGCAGGCCGAGCGGCGGCCCGCCGTCACTCGCACCCCTATCCGCCCCTTGCGGCGAGGGCCCTCGGCGTGTAGCTGTCTCGCATGGGGCCACCGGAGGCCAGATGTTCCGACGAATCGTGTGCGCTACTGATTTCTCCGACCCCGCCAACACCGCCACGCGCTACGCCGCGTCCGTCGCGCGCACCTACGGGAGCGCTCTCGATCTCGTGCATGCGTGGGACTTCGCGACCGAGCTCTCGAGCGAGTTCGCAGCGCTAGGCCCCGAGTCGATCGCAGAGTCGCGCCGCCTGGACGAGGCGAAGCTCTCGAGCGTCGCCGCAGCGCTCGCCACGCACGGGGTGAAGGCGACCGGAAAGCTCGTCGACGGCTCGGCCGATCGCGCGATCGTCGCGTACGGGGCGTCGAGCGGTGCAGACCTCATCGTGACCGGCACCGAGGGACGCACCGGCGTCCTGCACGCGCTGCTCGGGAGCGTCGCCGAGAGGATCTTGCGAACCTCCGACGTCGCCGTGCTCGCGGTGCCGAGGGCAACGCAGATCGCCGAAGGTGCGGCGTTCGCTCCGAAGCAGATCCTCGTGCCCATCGATCTGAGCCCCTCGAGTGCAGAAGTGCTGCGCGTCGCCGTCGCGATCGCGGCGAAGACGGGCGCGAGAGTCTGCGCGGTGCACGCGACGTCGGGGCATGTCTACGCCGGCGCGGACGGCGAGGTCACGGGCGCGGCCGACGCGGACATTCCCAAGCGCGCGACGGCGTGGGTCGGCGCGACGCTGGGCGCGAACGCCGGAAGTGTCGTCTTGGTCGTCGAGACCGGCCCGCCCTCGGACGTGATCGCCAAGGTCGCGAGCGAGCAGAAGCCGGACTTGATCGTGATGGCGACCGCCGGCCGCACGGGCATCGAGCACTTCATGATCGGCTCGGTCACCGAGCGCACGCTCCGCACCGTCGGCGTCCCAGTCCTCACCTTCCGCCGCCCACCGAGACTCTGAGCGCGAACCTCTCGGGTGAAGAAACGGCGCGTGCGTCGACCGAGCGCGGAGCGGGTGCCAAAGCAGCTGCGAAGGAGGCAAGCCGGGCGACGCCAGCGCGAAGAAGCAAGCCGGGCCAGAGCCCGGCGCGCAGCGCGAGGGAGCGATAGCGACCGAAGCGGAGTGGGTGGGGGCCCCAACTTTTTCGGATACGAAAAAGTAGGGGGAGGGGCCGCATGGCCCCTCCAGCCAACCTCAGTACTCGACGCGGAAGAGCTGCTGGCCGAGCAGGAGCATCGATCCCGGCGGCACCTGCACGGGACCGGCGATGCGCGTGAACGAGCCGTTCGAGCTGCCCACGTCCGTGATCATCATGCGGCCGCCCTCTTCGTGGAGGCGGCAGTGCAAGCCCGAGACGTAGCCGTCGTCGGGAAACAAGATGTCGCCCCGCTCACGGCCGAGGTGGAGGCCACCCTGGGGGATCGGGTAGCAGTTCCCGTTCGTCTCCCGCCCGATGATCAGGCAGATGCGCCCGATGTAGTTGGGACTGGGGCTGCCCATCAGCTCGACACCCTCGGCGTTCGGCGCGGCGGTGGTCAGCCGCTCGAAGCGGATGATCTCTTGGCCGATGCGGAAGATGGCGCGGTCCTTCACCTCGGTCGGCGTGTCGGCGGCGATGCGCATGTAGACGCCGTTGAGGCTGGCCTCGTCCTGCACGGTGAGGCCGGAGCCCGCGAACTGGAACGTCGCGTGGCGCGGCGAGAGATACGAGTCGCTCGCGAACAGGCCGCCGGCCTCGCGACCGATGACCGTGCGCTCTTGCAGCGCGAACGAGTCGCCTTCGGATCCGTCCGCGCGAATGAGGACGAGCGTGCCGCGCTGAGCGCCGCCGGACGCCGCGGGCGCGGGAGGATGAGGCGCAGCCACGGGCATCGCAGGCAGCGATGCGTTGAGAGGCGCACCGCACGTGCCGCAGAACTTGAAGTTGCGGTTGTTCGAGTTGCCGCAGTTCGTGCACTTGACGAGATCACCGCCGGCCGCCGCAGCGGGCGGGGGCGGTGCAGCGGCGACCGGAGCCGCGATCGGCGGTACGGGCGCGGGCGCGGACATCGGCGCACCGAAACCACCCTGCGCCGGGGCCGCACCGAAGCCGCCACCCTGCGGCGGGGGCGGGCCGCCGAACCCTCCACCCATCTGCGGCGCCATCTGCGGAGGCGGTGCGCCGTAGGCACCCCCTCCACCGACCGCAGGAATCCCCGCGGGAGGCGTGGGCGCAGTGAAGCTCTTCGGGGCGTGAGCGGCGTCCCGGGGAAGCTCGGCTCCGCAACCCAGGCAGAACCTGTAGCGGTCCTGGTTCTCCTTGCTGCAATGCGGGCAGACGATCACCGGCGGCTCCTTGTGCGTGGGGCACGCGTGCGGTGGCCGATACGCCCCCGCCGCGGCGCGACGATACTCGTGCCCCGCGCGCGTGGTCAAGACATGCTCGTGCCGCGGTCAGCATCTTTTTCGCCGCGAAACGCACGCGACGCTTCCTTTCCCATGCCCCGGCCATCTCCTACACTCCCTGCTCTCGAATGGCCGAGGCTGTGCCGAAGACTGCGGATGTTGCGCGCGACTCGGGCGAGAAGTCCTCGAGTCGGCGCGACGGCAATTCGAGCGACGCCCCGCCCGAGGGACCCGATCCTCTGATCGGCACGCTCCTCGCCGAGAAGTTCGAGATCCTCGATCTGATCGGCGAAGGCGCGATGGGGCGCATCTATCGCGCCAAGCACGTGGCGCTCGATCGCACGATCGCCATCAAGGTGCTGCACAAGCATCTCGGCGGCGAGGACCGCGTCGCCAAGCGCTTTCATCGCGAGGCCAAGGCGGCGAGTCGGCTCGCGCACCCCAACTCCGTTCACATCATCGACTTCGGGCGAACCAAGGACGGGGTCCTCTACATCGCGATGGAGCTCCTCGAGGGCGAGGACCTGCAGACGATCCTCGACCACGATCATCCGCTCTCGCCCGAGCGCATCGGCACCATCCTCGTGCCCGCGCTGCGCGCCGTCGAAGAGGCCCATCGCGCGGGCGTGATCCACCGCGACTTCAAGCCGGACAACATCATCGTCTGGGAAGATCGCGGCGGCCACGAGCACGTGAAGGTCTGCGACTTCGGCATCGCGAAGATCCTCGACTCCGAGGGCAGCTCGATCACGGTCGACGGATTCGTGTGCGGCACGCCGCAGTACATGGCGCCCGAGCAAGCGCGCGGCGACGAGATCGATCATCGCGTGGACGTCTACGCGGCGGGCGTCGTCCTCTATCAGATGCTCGTCGGCAAGGTTCCCTTCGGCGGTGACACCGCGCTCGGGATCATCACCAAGCACCTCACCGACACGCCCGTGCCGCCGCACGAGCGCGCGCCGCAGCTCGGCATCCCGCAGTCGCTCGAGGACGTCGCCAAGAAGGCGATGGCCAAGGATCCCGCCGGTCGCTACCAGAGCGCCGGTGCGATGGCCGACGAGATCGCGAGCGCGATCCAAGCGCTCGGCAACGACGCCAAGGATCGACTCGGCGAGGGATCGTTCACGGTCGATCGCACCACGCGCGAGCATCGCTTGGACGAGTCCACCGCCAAGACGCTGATCGCGCCCGGCACGAACCCTTCGCAGCCCGTCCCCGCCGCGCCGTCGAGCACGGGGCGCAACGCCGCGATGGCCGGCGCGCTCGTTCTGTTTCTCATCGGCCTCGCGTGGTGGGCGCGTGGCGGCACGATGGTCGCACCGCCCACCACGATCGCAACGCCGCCGCCGACGACGATCGACGTGCCCGAGGTCATCGAGCCGCCTCCGACCACGATGCTCGACGTGCAGCCGCCTCCGACGGTGGTCGACGTCCTCGATCCGCCCGTGACCGCGCTGCCGCCGACGACGCACGTTCGGGCGCCGCGTCCTTCGAGCGCGCCGCCTCCGACCACCGTCGCGCCCCTCGCCGACGGACGGACCGATGGGCAGCGCGCGTTCGACGAGGGCCGTCGGCTCTTTCTCGCGAACGACGTCCCAGGGGCCATCGCGCACTTCCAAGATGCGGCGCGCTTGATGCCGACCAACGCCGACGTGCAGAAGCAGCTCGGCCGCGCGTACATGCGAGCGGGTGACGTGCAGCAGAGCGTCGCGGCGTACCGACGCTACCTCGCGCTGAATCCCGACGCCGCGGATCGCGCGATCATCGAAGGAATCATCGCGCAGCACTGATGCGGGTGTGCACGATCGTGCCGTTCCGCGGTCCAACCCGTGGGAATGGGACTTGCTCGCGAGGCAACCGTACAATGCTGCCCATGCCTCGCTTCGTCCGTGTCGGCCTCCTCGTCTGCTCGCTCGCCTCGCTGGCGCAAGGATGCGGCGGCAAGAGCGAGATCAACCAAGGCGGGCCGCCCGTGTTCGTCGACGCTGGTCCGGTCGATGCCGCGCGCGACACCACCATCCCGAGCGTGCTGACGGTCGACTGTGGGCGCCACGATCGGTTCACCGCGCCGCACCGCCCGATCACGTTCAGCGCCGGAGCGCAGAGCGATGCCGGCATCACGGCGCAGACGTGGACGGTGACGAGCTCGCCCGCGGGATCGATGCCCACGCTCGACGCGATCGGTGGCAATGCGACGCTCACGCCATCGGCACGCGGTGACTATGACGTGCAGTTCTCGGCGACGGATGGGGCGGGCCACAGCGCGAGCTGCTCGATCACGGTGCACGCCGTCGTCGGCCCGCCGGTGGCGATCTGTCCCGAGATGCCCATGGTGTTCCACACGCCCGCGCACGTGCCGGTGCGGATCGAGGGCGACGCGTTCGACGACGTCGCGGTGGTCTCCGCCGTATGGGTCGTGACGAGCTCGCCGCCCGACTCGATGCCCGTCATCCGCGTGGTCGCCGGCCCGATCGTGGACTTCGTGACCGCGACCCCAGGCGACTACGTGCTCACGCTCACCGCGACCGACGGCGACGGCGCCACGAGCTCGTGCAGCGTCCGCGTGCACGTCGCGACGCCGCCGACGGTGATGTGCCCGACGATGCCCGTGACCGGCCCGACGCGACGCCCGCTCACCGTGAGCGCGACGGCCACGGACGATGGGAGAGTCGTCGGAACGACGTGGGCGCTCACGAATCGCCCTGCGGACAGCGTCGCGACGATCAGCCCCACGAGCGGCCTCTCCACGACCATGACGCCCGACAAGCGCGGCCAGTACGAGCTCACGTTCACCGCGACCGACGACGACGGCGAGATGTCGAGCTGCACGGTCACCGTGATCGGCCTGCCCTCGCCGCCCGACGCGATCTGCCCCGACCACGTGGACACGACACCGCTCGCCACCGCGACGGTCACCGGAATGGCCGTCGACGACGGAGCGATCGTGCAGACGACCTGGCGCAACGTCTCGCGTCCGCCGGGATCGCGCTCGGCCGATCTCTCGCCCTCGAGCGCGCTCACGACCATGATGCCCACCGATCTCGCGGGCGAGTACCCCATCGAGCTCTCCGTCGTGGACGACGACGGCAACCTCGCGACGTGCAGGACGATCGTGCGCGCCCTGGCGACCGAGGGCCTTCGCGTCGAAGTGTTCTGGGATACCGACGGCACCGACATGGACACGCACGTTCTCGAGCCCGGCGGAACGACGTGGACGATCGAGGACGACTGCAACTTCCGGAACTGCCAGGGAGGCGCAGTCCTCGACTGGGGTGTGCCCGGCGTCAGCGCGGACGACCCGCACCTCGACATCGACGACACCAACGGCTTCGGTCCCGAGAACATCAACATCGATCGGCCCGTGCCCGGCGTCTATCGCGTGGGGGTGCACGCATGGTCCGGTGCAGCGAACGTCACGGTGCGCATCTACTGCGGCGGGTCGACGACCGAGCCGCGACAGTCGTTCGGGCCGGTGATGATCTCGAGCACGCCGCAGGATCAGTTCTGGCGCGTCGCCGACGTCGCCATCGACGGCACGAGCTGCACGATCACTTCGCTCGCCGATCCCAGTGGCCGCCCCGACGTGCGCGATGAACCCGGCATGCACAGCGGCGGCGCGCCGCGCTGATTCGATTGCGCCGCGAGCGCTCACGCAGGCACCATGCACGCCCAGGAGGGTCCATGATCAAGAAGACTACGTTGGAGATGGGGGACATCGTGACCGAGCGACCGCTCGGCAGACGCTCGACGCTCGGACTGCTCGGCGCCGTGACCGTCGGCGCCGTGGCGACCGCATGCGGCGGAGGTCGTGCAGCGGAGGCTACGACCACCACCACGACCACGACGGTGGAGGTGACGCGCGGCACCGCGTGCACGGATCAAGATCCGCAAGACCCGGTGGGCGCGGGTCGCGGGCGTGGCATCAGCGACAGCGATCCGACGGATCCCGTCGGGTGCGGCAGCCGCGAGTGCAGCGACAGCGATCCGAGCGACCCTGCGGGCCGCGGACGCAGCTGCTGAGCGAACCGCGACACACGACGGTGGAGGTGCCCGCACTCGGTGTGGGCATTTCTTTGCGCGCTACCAGCCGGGAGGCCAGAGCTGCGCGGGCCAGTCGTGCGCGACGGCGAGCGATGCGAGGTCCATCGAGATCGCGACGCTCACGTGGATCAGAAAGCCGCTCCAGATCGAGCGCGTCTTCATCGAGAGCGTGCCGAGGAAGAGGCCGGCGGCGATCGCCGCGAGCGTCTCGGGGAACGGCTTGCCGAAGTGGATCATGCAGTAAGGCACGACCATCGCGAAGATCGCGTAGCTCCCGAGCTGCCGCTTCATCGCGCGGAGCCAGAAGCCGCGGAAGAAGAACTCGAGGCTGAAGAACTGCGCCGCGTAGAGCACCTCCCAGGACCCGAAGTCGAACCAGCTGCGTCCGGCGTAGTGATAGAACGGGTAGTACGTCTGAAAGCCCTCGTCGTTGCGCGAGACGAAGATCACGCAGACGAGCACGACGCAGTAGCCGAGCACGTAGATCCACGCGTGCTCTCGGAAGCCCTTCGTCTCGAGCCCCTGATCGCGGATGCGCTCACGAAAGCCGATCTTCACGAGCAGCGCCGGAAGGATCAGATACCCGAGCACGCGGAACGCGCTCCACCACGCGAACTCACCGAGCTCGAGGAACTGCGAGCTCCGAAGCCGGCCGAGGAAGTTCGTCGGCGGTCCCTGGTGAAACGGCGGGTCGAAGTGATCGACCACGTTCATGAAGGTCGTCGAGTGCCCGAAGTACTCCATGATCGCGAGACAGATCGCGCCGAACGCGAGCGCGGCGACCGGTCGGAAGTCGTACGCGTCGGACGGAAGCGCAGCGCGCTCGGCCGCGGCGTCGGCGTCGATCTCGCGCCACGTGTCGAGGAAGAAGTGCTTGGGGTGGAGCGTGATCAGCCGCGCGTGCGTCGCCGGGAAGGCCTCGAAGAGGAAACGGAAGCCGCCCGCGAGCACGGTGAGCGCGATGGCGAGCTCGACGAGCGCCCAGACGCCGTCGAGACGACCGATCGCCGCGAGGATGGCCGACGTCGCGAGGACGACGTTGGTCGCGATCCGGAAGTGTCGGATCTCCCAGCCCGGGACCGGGACCGATTCGCTCACCGCTCGGCTCAGCCCGCAGCCTTGGCGGCGCTGGCCTTCTCGGCGCCGGCCATCTCGGCGCCAGCATCGAGACGCGCGAGTGTGCGCTCTTTGCCGAGCACGTCCATCACCTCGAAGAGCCCAGGGCTCTGCGTCTTGCCCGTCAGCGCCACGCGCGCAGGCTGCGCCACGTTCTTCATGAGGAGGCCCGTCTTCTCGAGCCACGCGTTGACGGCCGCCTCGATCGACTTCTGATCGAACGCTCCGAGATCGGCGACCACGGATCGCAGCGCGCGGAGGTGCGTCTCGTTCTCCGTCACGAGAAACTTCGCGACGGCCTTGTCGTCGAACTGCATCGGCTCACGGAAATAGAAGTCCACCATCTCGGCCGCGTCGACGATCGTCGTCGCGCGCGTCTTGACCGTCTCGATGGCAGCGGCGAGGCGTGCGGGCGAGTCGATGCTCACGCCGTCCTTCATGCGCGCGCGCACGAGCGGCACGAGCTCCGCAGCGCTCAACATGCGCAGGTGCGAGGCCTGAACGAACTGGAACTTCTTGAGATCGTACTGCGCCGCCTGTCGTCCGCAGTGGTCCCAGCCGAAGTGCTGGATGAGCTCCGCGCGCGTGAACACCTCTTGATCACCGTGCGACCAG
>JAYVCF010000295.1:0-9052 GCA_043750095.1 Deltaproteobacteria bacterium | reverse complement strand
GCGGACAGGACCCGCTCGGGCATGTCGTTCGGCGAGAGCGTCGCGGCCAGCGCCTCGGTCATCAGCTCCGAAGAGATCGCGAACGCCGAGGGAACCGGGAAGCCCGCGCGCGCGAGGGCCGCCAGCGATCGCGCCTTGCCCCCGAAGAGCACGGCCTTTCGCGGCACGAGCGTCTCGATGCGGCGGATCCCCGGGTGCATGCGGGCGGAGAATACGTCCGGGACGATGTTGCGCTGCCGAAAACGTCTCCGGTCCGAACCGCCGCCCGAACCGCCGCGGGGTGCGCCCAGGCTCGCAACGTGCTTTGGTGTCGTGCCCGACGGCATCGTGGGGCCTTCGCTGGAGTCGTCCATGCGTACTTCGCTTCTCACCGCCTGCTCGCTCGCGCTCCTGTCCGCCTGCGCAACGAGCAACGGGCGTCGCGGGGACACGCACATCGGGGGCAGCGACACGGGCACGCCGATGAACGACGCGGCCACGATGGTCGATGGCGGCTCGGCGATGCACGACGCGGCCACGGTGACGAACCCGGACACGGGATCCGCGCTGCACGACGCAGGCGGGATCGTGCTCCGCGATGCGTACGCACCCGACATGGGCAGCGCGGCGCCCGACACCGGATGCGCGAGCGCGGCGGCCTGCAGCGACGGCATCGGATGCAACGGCATCGAGCGCTGCCAGAGCGGGGCGTGCGTCGCTGGGACGCCGGTGACGTGCGACGACGGGCTCGCGTGCACCACCGACGGCTGTGTCGAGCCCGGCATGTGCCAGTACACCTCGACGTGCGCGGGCGGCGTGTCCTGCGGCCCGACGGGCTGCTCGACCTCGTGCGCGGAGAGTCCGTGTCGGCTGCTCTCGCCGCAGTGCGGATGCGCGGCCGGCCAGGCCTGTTACCCGGCAGGGACGGCGCGCGTCTGTGCCCCGGCCGGATCGGGAAACGCGGGCGCGGCCTGCACGACCAACTCGAACTGCACGGCGACCAACATGTGCCTGAACGTGTCCACGGGCACGACGGCGGTGAACGTCTGCACGCACATGTGTACGACCGACGGCGAGTGTGCGGGCGGGCTCTGCATCCTGCAGCTCAACGACGGAACCGGCATGGCCGTTCCGGGCTTCTCGCTCTGCACCCACACCTGCAACGCGGTGACGCAGACCGGCTGTCCGACCGGGAGCGAGTGCGACCTCTTCCAGGAGCGGATGGGCGCCATGCGTCCGTTCACCGACTGCACGGCCCCCATCGGGACGGGCGGGAACGGCGCAACCTGCACGGGAGACGGCGACTGCCGTGCGGGCTTTCTCTGCATCGCCCCGATGGCCGGCTCCCCCACGACCTGTCACCGTTGGTGTGCGTATCCATCGTCGACCGTCTGCCCCGCGGGACAGACCTGCTACCAGTTCACGACACCGATCGTCGTGAACACGATCGACTACGGCGTCTGCGCCTGAGAACGAGGAGAACAGATGGCTTGGACGTGTAAGAGCTGTGGTGAAGAGGCTGAGGAGCTGTTCATGGTGAAGGTCGCCGGCAAGACCCAGAAGGTCTGCGACGACTGCAAGAGCCGGCTCGAGGAGGCCGCCGAGATCGCCGCCGCGAGCGAGAAGGCCGTCCGCGGCATGATGGAGTACAAGGGCAACGGGTAACGCAGGGCTCCGCGATCTTCAGATCTGCGAGCTTCAGATTCCACCAGGTCGCGCCGGAGGTATGACCCTTCGACCGCGGTCGTCGACGGAGATCGCGGGGCGCGGGGCCGCCTGAGCGTGGGAGGTGTGCGGGTTCGACCGCGATGAGGGCGAGCCGTCGTTTGCCCGTTCCCGACCGCGGGCGAAGCCGTACACCTCCCGCGCGACCAGTGAACGATGGACGGGGACTCAGGTCTTCGCGGCGTCGTCCGTGTCGGGCGCGTCGATCATCGCGGTGGCCCCGGTGCCGTCCGTCTTCATGTGGCAGTTCTTGTACTTCTTGCCCGACCCACACCAGCACGGATCGTTGCGCCCGACCTTGGGCTTGTCGCGCTTGACGGTCTCGACCTTGGGCGGCGCCGACACGCGCGTCTGACCCTGGGCGGGTGCAGCGCTCGTGCGGCCGGCGGCCGCGGCGACCGGCGTCGTTCCCGAGGGCGCCGACGCCGATCCACTCGGGGTCGACATCCGCTGCTGCGCCGCCTGCTGCTGTCGCGCCATCCCCTGAAGCGCCGCCAGCTGCGCAGCGGACAACCTCGGCCCTCCCGTGAGCGGCGCCGCGCTTCCGGACGCAGGCGCAGCCTCGCCGAAGGGCGCGCGCATCTTCTCTTGGCGCGCCTCGACCTCGCGACGCCGCTGCTCCTCGAGCCGTCGTGCGTCCTGCTCGCTGACGACCTCCAGGCGGAACAGGTTCGCGCCGACCGCCGCGCGGATCGACTGCGTCATCTGCACGAAGAGCTCGTAGCCCTCCTTCTTGTACTCCTTCTTCGGATCGCGCTGGCCGAAGCTCCGCAGGCCGATGCCGTCGCGCAGCTGCTCCATCGACGAGAGGTGCTCGAGCCACTGCCGATCGATCTCGCGAAGATAGAAGTTGCGGAAGAGACGATAGAAGACCTCCGGCGGAATCTCCTTGTCCTTCTTGAACATGATCGCTTCGGCGTCGTCGTAGAGCCGCATCGCGAGCATCTCGGCGTCGGCGATCTTCTCGGCCGCCGTGGCCTCGATGTTGAACTGCTCCTTGTAGGCCTTCTTCAGGCCTGCGATGTCCCAGTCCTCGAAGTGCTTGTTCTGCGGCGTGTACTTCTCGACCATCGACGAGACGAGGTCGTCCGTCAGATCGAGGAGGCGCTCGCGCTGCTCGCTGAGCGACATCGAGACCACCTCGACGTAGTGCTCGAGGAGCGCGGGCGGATCCTTACTGAGCTTCTCGATCCCCGAGCCAGCCAGGGGCGAGCGGCAGCCGAACGCGTCGTACACGTTTCGCTCGATGGCCGCGGCGCGAACCTCTTTGATGTCGGAGAGCTTGCCCTCCATCGCCGTGCGCACCCACTGGTCGCGCTGGGCCTGATCGGCGTCGGCCGGGGGCGGCTGTCCCGCGCCGTGCAGCTTCACCATGCGCTCGAGCACGGTGCGCGCAGCCTTGATGTAGGGCTCGTGCACCTTGTCCACGACGGGCCGGGCCTCGATGCCGGCCTTGCGCTCGTCGTCGGTGGGCACCGTGCGGTACTGGCCCTCGAGCACCTGGCGCCGGAGCACGTAGATGCTCTTGCGCTGCTGGTTCATCACGTCGTCGTACTCGAGCAGGTTCTTGCGGATGTCGAAGTTGCGCTCCTCGACCTTCTTCTGCGCGTTCTCGACGCTGCGCGTGACCCAGGGGTGCTCGATCGGCACGCCCTCTTCCATGCCGAGCGTCTCCATCATTCCCTGGATGCGCTCGCCCGCGAAGATGCGCATGAGGTCGTCTTCGAGCGAGAGATAGAAGCGCGACGCGCCCGGATCTCCCTGACGGCCCGCGCGACCGCGCAGCTGGTTGTCGATGCGGCGTGACTCGTGGCGCTCCGTGCCCACGATCTGCAATCCGCCCGCGGCGATGACCGCCTTCTTCTCGGCCGCGCAGATGCCTTCGTACTTCTTCTGCGCTTCGTGCACGGCCGCTTCGAGCGCGTCCTTGTCGGCGAGCAACGCTTCGTTGCCCGGCTCGCGCGCCATCTCCATCACCTCGACGCGGCCGAGCATCTCGGGGTTGCCGCCGAGCAAGATGTCGGTGCCGCGGCCGGCCATGTTCGTCGCGACCGTGATCGATCCGGTCCGCCCCGCCTGCGCGATGACGTAGGCCTCGCGCTCGTGCTGCTTGGCGTTCAGCACGTTGTGCGGGATGCCCGCCTTCTGCAGCATGCGCGAGAGCGCGTCGCTCTTCTCGACGCTCGTCGTGCCGACCAGCACGGGCTGCCCGCGCTCCTGACACGACATCACGTCGTCGAACACGGCCTTGAACTTCTCGCGCTCGGTCTTGTAGACGAGGTCGTCGGCGTCTTTGCGCGTGGTGGGCTTGTTGGTCGGGATGACCACCACGTCGAGGCTGTAGATCTTGTGGAACTCCTCGGCCTCGGTGTCGGCCGTGCCGGTCATGCCGGCCAGCTTCTTGTAGAGCCGGAACAAGTTCTGGAACGAGATGGTCGCGAGCGTCCGGTTCTCCGGCTTGATCGTGACGCCCTCTTTCGCTTCGACCGCCTGATGCAGGCCATCCGACCAGCGGCGCCCCGAGAGCGTGCGGCCGGTGAACTCGTCGATGATCACGACCTCTTGGCCGGGCGTCACCATGTACTGCTGGTCGCGCTTGTAGAGGGTGTGCGCGCGCAGCGACTGGTTGAAGATGTGCAGCGCTTCGAGGTTGGCCGGATCGTAGAGGTTCGAGTTCCGGATGACCTTGCGCTCGACCAGGATCTGCTGCGCGAGCTCGCTGCCCTCTTCGGTGAGCGCGACCTGGTGGTTCTTCTCGTCGACGACGTAGTGATCGTCCTTGCGTAGGCGCGGGATGATCGCGGTGATCTTGACGTACTTGTCGCTCGGGACCTGGTTCTCGCCCGAGATGATCAGCGGCGTGCGCGCCTCGTCCACGAGGATGGAGTCGACCTCGTCCACGATCGCGTAGTTCAGCTCGCGCTGCGCGTAGTCGTGGATCGAGAACTTCATGTTGTCGCGGAGGTAGTCGAAGCCGAACTCGTTGTTCTGCCCGTAGGTGATGTCGCAGCGGTAGGCGGCCTTCTTCGCCGCGTCGCTCTGCTGCGGGACGATCACGCCCACGGTCAGCCCGAGGAAATTGTAGAGGCGCCCCATCCACTCGGCGTCGCGCTTGGCGAGGTAGTCGTTGACGGTGACGACGTGGACGCCCTTGCCCTCGAGCGCGTTCAAGTAACAGGCGAGCGTGGCGACGAGGGTCTTTCCCTCGCCCGTCTTCATCTCGGCGATCTTGCCGCTGTTGAGGACCATGCCGCCGATGAGCTGCACGTCGTAGTGGCGCATCCCCAGCGCGCGCTTGCTGCCCTCCCGGCAGACCGCAAACGCCTCGACCAGGAGGTCGTCGAGCTTCGCGCCGTTCTCGATCTGTTCCTTGAACTCCGCCGTCTTGGCCTTGAGCTCGTCGTCGGAGAGCTTCTTGAACTTCGGCTCGAGCTCGTTGATCAGCGCGACACGCGGCCGAATCTTCTTGAGCTGGCGCTCGTGGCTCGTGCCGAGGAAGAACTTGAGGACGTTCTGAAGCATCGGATCCCGGGGAAAAACGAGAGGGAGAGACTAGGCGGTGGGCCTGATTGGCGCAACGCGTGCGCGCAGCGGTTCATTCGGCGCGCGCGCCCCGCCGGAAGGGTCAGGACGCCGAATAATCGGTGTCGATCGCGAGCTGGTGCGCGGCGATGAGCGCGGCACCGGTGGCGCACGCGAGGCCGAGCGCGAGGACCATGAGGATCACCGTGAGCCGGCCCCATCGGCGGGCAGCGGCATCATCGGCGGCGGGTAGGCCCGAAGCGACCAAGAGCGCGCGTGCCTCGGCGTCGGCGGCCAAGCCGCGGCGCAGCACGGTCACGACCAACAGGAGGATGCCCACCGTGATCCCGACGAACGCGATCGTGCGCGCCGCGCGCTTGTGCGACTCGAGGCGCGCGCGATCGCCGGCGAGCCCGCTCGCGGCGCTGGGAAGGACGAGTCCGTCTTGCTCGTGCGCGGCGAGAAAGAACGTGAGCTCGGCGCCGCGCGCGCCGACACGCGCGGGCGCCGGATCAGCCTCCGCGAGCGCCGTGTCTCCGCCGACCACCAAGAGCCGCGGCGCGACGTAGGTCGTCGGCAGCGCGTCCGAGCGTGCCTCGAGGAGATAGACGCCGCTCGGAAGTACCGCGCGCGGGCATGGGACGTAGTTGAGCGCGCGCGCCGGATCGGTTCCCGCGGGCAGCGAGATCGTGTCTCGCCAGCGCCCCGCGTGGAACACGTCCACGACGACGCCATCGCGTCCCGGCGGATCGACCGCCGAGAGCTCGGGCGCGCCACTGTCGATCATCGCGGCGCCGAGGCCGAGGTAGGGAGTCGCCAGAGCGACCGGGAAGCGAATGGTGCGGTACGCGAGGTGGGCTCCGCGCGATCCCTCCGCGAGGGACACCGCAGTGAGGTTGCACGTGCCTTCCGGCCCATGAACGACGAGCGGGACCACGTGGTAGCGGCTCGCCTCGCCGGTGACCGGCAGCGGCTCGAGCACCTCGACGCCCGCGCACTCGGTGAGCTGCGGATCGATGCTGGGTAGGCCCACATCGACGGCGACGAGGCAGCGCACCTCGGGAACGCAGATGCCACCGACCACCCACGCATCGAGCGTGTCGACGTGCGGCGGCGGGACCGGCACCGGCGCGAGCATGCCCGGCTCGGTGACGACGGCGAGCGGCGGCGCGGCATCGACCTGTTGCAGCGGCCCGAGCGAGAAGTGCGCGAGCGGCGAGGCCACGCGCTCGACGTGCGCCGCGGGCGGCGCGTCATCGGCCACCGCGAGCGGCCGCGCCACGGTGGCGAGCAACGAAGCGCCCCCTTCATCGTGCGCGCGAGCGACGAGATAGAGCGTGCCATGGGCATCGCCAGGAACGCCGATGGATCCCTCGAGCGACATCGACGCGCCCGCCGTCAGAGACGCGCGCGCGAGCACGTGCGCGCCGTCGCGCAGCTCCACGTCCACGTCGCCGGCCTCGGGCGTCGGCCCCATCGCAGAGTCCGGGTCGTGATAGAGGTACGCGCGAAGAGCGAGCGTCTCACCGGGGCGCGCGGCTTCCGGGGCCGCGAGCATGAGCTCGTCACGGACGCCGACGCCCTCGGCGAGCAGCATCGCATAGACGAGCACCGCGCCCGCGACGCAGACGCCGACGGCGACGGTCAGCTCGATGCTGCGAGAGGGGCGGACCGGTGTTGCCATCGAGCCGCAGCATAGCTCGACCGCGGCCCAACCCGCCGCAACCACAGCCGCGTAGAGACCGCTATCGGCAAGACCCCTCGGCGCACGTAGCGTCCATCCACGCGCTCCGCGATCATCGCGCCAGCGCCGCGCCCCTCTCGAACGCCGCCAGCCTCCGCTTCGGCACGTCGTAGTACCGACGCATCAGCTCGCCGCTGATCGCCGAGGGGACGGCCCGGCGCGCCGCACGGAGCCAGATGGGGAGGAACGAGCGCGGCATCTTCTCGACCAAGCGATCGCTGGCGATGCGGAACACGTACGCCATCCGGACGTAGTCGGCGCGGAAGCGGACGTACTCGCATCGATCGCGGAAGTGCTCGCGCCAGGTCTCGGCGAGCGCGTGGGGCAGATCGGAATCGATGTGCGCGGCGACGCCGAGCAAGAGGCCCTTCACCGTCTCTCGGGCCGCGCGAGCCCTCGCGGCCACGCTCCACGCCCTCTGCCACGCGGGATCGATCGACGCGCCACGCTCGAAGCCCTCGAGCGCCGCCGAGTAGTAGGTGTGGAAGCTCGGGATCAGGCGCAGCGCCCACTCCGGGTGATCGACCTCGCCGCGATCGAGGTGCGCCAGCTGCTCTTCGGTGACGAAGACGTACACCCGAGCGAACCACTGCTTCGGATCGTTCGCGCGCTCGAGGCGATCTGCGATCGCGCGCTGGGCCGCCAGCACACGCTCGGCCTCTGCGCGAAGCGGCGCGAGATCGACGGACGCGAGCGAGGCGAACCTCGGCATCTCCTGCGGCGCACCGTCTTGCGCGACCTTCGCCATGATCGCGAGCGAGCGTCGTAGCTCGGGCTCGATCGAGCGCTGCGCGATCGAGCCGACCCCGGGGAGCACGAAGTCCATCGCCACGCGCCAGTGGACGATCGTGAAGTCACCCTCACCTTGCAGCGTGATCTCGCCCTGATGCCTCCGCAGCGCGGGCGCCCCGTCGAACACCACGTACACGAAGCGATGCGGCGGCTCCGAGATGCGGATGACCTCGCTGAGCCGCGTGCTCGCCGCGCCGGGCGTGATCACCCGACGCAGCGCGCCCACACCGTCCATGCGGCCGAGCTCACCGGGATCGATCGGCTCGATGCGCGCGCTCGACCATCGGTTCATCCGGCCGGGGTCGGTGAGCCAGCCCCAGACGGCCGTCGGCGGCGCTCGCACGGGCTCTCGGATGTCGATCTCCACGTGGGCAGCATGCCCGATCGCGGCGCGGTGTTACGCTCGACCCTCGACCGAGGGAAGGTTCGCGCGTCCCGCTCGTAAGTGCAGAGCCGGGAGAGGCGCGTCGTGGACAACATGGGCTACGGGTACGGCTACTTCTATTACGCCATCGCCATGATGGTGCTCGGGCTGGTGATGCAGAGCCCGTGGCTGCTCATTCCGATCGGCCTCGTGTTCCTGGCGCGTCGGTGGATTCCCGATCCCATGGTCTACGTCCGCACGTTCGGGCGGATCTCCGCGCTCAGCCGACAGATCGAGGCGAACCCCTCGAACGTGACGGCGCGCCGCGACCTCGCCGTGATCTATCTCGATCGCATGCGGCCTGGCCGGGCGGCCGAGCTGCTCGCCGATGCGCGCAAGCGCTTCCCCGACGACGCGGAGCTCTTGTTCCTCACGGGGCTCGCGGCGTTCCGGCGTGGTCGCTACGAGGAAGCGCTCGATCCGCTCGTGCAGTCGGTCGCTCGCGATCCGCGCCTGCGCTTCGGCGAGCCCTACCTGCTCGCGGGCGACGCCCTCGCGCGCCTCGGGCGCAACGAGGAAGCGATCGACGCGTACGACCGCTACGTCGCTAACGCGAGCTCGTCGATCGAGGGCCTGGTGAAGAAGGCGCGCGTGCATCGCTTGCTCGGCGAGGCCGAGGCAGCGAAGAAGGACCTCGACGAGGCGCTCAAGACGTGGGGGCAGATCCCCGGCTTCCAGCGTCGCAAGCAGCTCGGCTGGTGGCTTCGCGCACAGCTCGACCGCGTCTTCGGGTGACGGCGCTACTACCTCGCCACAAGGAAGATGACCGGTTGCTCGAGCAGCCGCGTCGCGGGGCGGGTACCCCTCTGCTTCGCCCTTCGGGCACGAACAGCAGTGCCCTCGACGCTCGTCAGAGGGGCACCCGC
>JAYVCF010000294.1:0-53659 GCA_043750095.1 Deltaproteobacteria bacterium | reverse complement strand
CGGTCCTGATCGCCCTCACGCTCGGCTGCAGTTCGAGCGCTCCGACCGGAACGCTCGCCGTGCCCCCCGAAGGCATGATCGCCATCCCGAGCGCGAACTTTTTCCTCGATCGCGCGCCCGTGACCGTCGCCGAGGTTCGTGCGATCGGCATGCGAACGACGGCCGAGCGACTCGGTGGCTCGGTCATCGATCTGTCGACGGGGACGTGGCGCATCGTGCAGGGCGCGACGTACGAGCATCCGCGTGGACCCGACGGCGACGACGCGCGCGACGACGAGCCTGCGACGCAGATCTCCTGGGACGACGCGGCGGCGCTCTGCGCGGCGCGTGGCGCCCGCCTTCCGACCGAGCGCGAGTGGGAGCACGCCGCCCGCAACGGCCGAGGCGATCGCACGACGTATCCCTGGGGCGACGACGCGCGTGACGCCGCCGGTCGATGGCGAACGAACGTCTGGCAAGGCGCGTTTCCGACCCTCAACACGCTCGAAGATGGCTTCCTCTACGCGTCTCCGGTCGGATCGTTCCCGCCCACGCCCATCGGGCTCGTCGACATGGTCGGCAACGTCTGGCAGTGGACGAGCGACACGCTCGAGGCCGGCGACGCACGTCGCGCGATGCGCGGCGGATCGTTTCTCTGCGACGCCGACGTCTGTCACGGGTACCGCATCGACGCGCGGCAGGGCGCGACACCCAACAGCGCGCTCATGCACGTGGGGTTTCGCTGCGCGATGGACGCGCCGCGATGATCTCGACCGGAGTCGTCCGCGGAGCGGACGCGACACAATTGTGTCGGCCCGGCGAGCCGGGCACTCCGGTCGAGGATCAGCGCGCGCGCCGTCGCCGAATCGCGAGACGGATCGCGAGCGCGCTGATCCCGATGGCGAGCAAGATCGGCACGAGCGGCAGGCCCTCGCCCGGCGGGGGCGCGACCACCTCGCCGACGACATGGACGTCGATCAGCCCCTCGGGCACCTCGATTCCGTAGTGAGCCACGAAGCCCACGAGCGTGAAGTGCTCGTCGATGACGCCCGCGAAGTCGGGGCGGAACCGGAGCGTCAGCGGCACCCGCACGCCGGCCGTCACCGTCCTCGTTCGCACGAACTCCAGCCTCGCGCGCGAGTCGAGCGCGAGGTTGCGCGCATCGACCTCCATCGCGAGCGCGGCCGAGGGAGCCGCGTTGACGACGAAGAGCGTGCGAGAGACCTCCGGCCCACCGAGCGCGAGGGTGCCCAGGTCGAGCGCGAGCGTCCGAGGCGGATCGGGAGGCAGGACCACGCCCAGCCACTCGTCGGGCACCACGCCGCGGCTCAGCCGAAATGCGTCGAACGCTCCGTCGAGGTAGCCGTCGTCGTGACCGAGCTCGTCCTGGTGCCCGCCGAGGATGTAGAGGCCGTCGCTGCGAACGTGTCCGAGATCTTCGAACGCGATCGTCTGCGTTCGGTCGTCGAGCCGGACGGTCGCCTGGCGGGCCTCGGCGTCGAAGCGAAACACGACCGAGTGCCAGGCGCCGTCGGTGATGGCCAGCTCACGCGCGACGATCGACCACGTGCCGTGGCCGCCGATCTCGGGATCCGCGAAGACGAACGCGAGCTCGTGTCCCGTCGCCGCAGGATCTCCGGCGAGGGCGAGATCGCCCGCCTGCACGAGCACGCCCCAATCGAGGAGCTCGTCGGGACTCCGCTCGGGCTTGCGGAGCGCGAGATATCGGCGAGCCTCGCGCGTCGTCGCCGTCTCGGCGCTGAGGTGATCGAGGCGAACGCGCGCTTCGAGCGTGAAGCTCGCGTCGCCGAACGAGACCTCGGGCGATCCAGGGCCCGCGATGGTGAGACCACGCGGGAGCTCGTGCGGCGAAGGAGACTCGAAACCTCGCTGATCGACGGGTGCGAACGCGCGCGGCCTCTCGGGTGTGCTCGAGACCAGCGCGCCCTCGACGCCGAGGATCGGAAAAACGCGACGCACGGAGCCCGTGCTCTCGGCGGCGCGTAGCGCGGTGAGCCGCTGGACATCGCTCGCACGATCGCCCGAGAGATCGCCCGCGAGGTCGCGCGCCTGTCGCGGGTCGGCGTCGAGATCGTAGAGCTCGAGCACGCTGTCGGCGCGCTGGATGAGCACGAGCGGGCCTTGCCGGATCGCGAAGCGCGTCACGTCCTCGGTGCCGCCGCGCGCCTCCTCGGCGGAGAAGAACATGTGATCGTGGATCGCGTCGGTCCGTGGGCCGCGCAGCCAGGCGAGGAACGACACACCGTCCATCGGCGTGGGCGTCGACGCACGGATCACGTCGGTGAGCGTCGGAAACAGGTCGTAGAGCGCGATGGGTGTGTCGAGCGTCCGCGGGTTGATCTCTCCACGCCAGCGAACGATCAGCGGAACGCGCAGGCCTCCTTCGTAGAGGTCACGCTTCTGCCCGCGCAGCCCGACCGTCGAGTCGAAGAACGCCACGTCGTGTCCGTCTACGGTGACGGGCCCGTTGTCGCTCGCGAGGATCACGATCGTGCCGCGAGCCCCGCCGAGCGCATCGAGCCGCTCGACCAGCCGACCCACGTCCGCATCGAAGCGCTCCACCATCGTCGCGTAGGCGCGCTCCGCAGCAGGCCAGTCGGTCTCGGCGTGCGCGAGCGTCGGCGGATCGAGCTCGCGATGGGGCAGCGTGCTCGCGAAGTACAAGAAGAACGGGCGCGCATCGCTCGAGGCGCGATCGACGAAGGCGAGCGCGTCGTCGACGAAGAGATCCGCGTCCCAGCTCCCGCGCGCTCGCGCCGCGTTGGCCGGGACCTCGCGCCAGGCGCCGTCGACGAAGACGCGATCGGGGTAGTGATCTTGCGCGAGCTCTTGATCGAGCACGGCGAACACATGCCCGAACCCCAGCTCCGTCGGCAGGCTCGAGACGCCGAACGGCTGGGCGTGGTCCGTCTCGCCGCCGAGACCCCACTTGCCGACGAGTCCGGTGCGATAGCCCTCGCGCGCGAGCACCTCGGCGATCGTGGGGTCCGTGAGCCCGAGCGGGACGTTGGGCTCGTCGTTGTGATCGACGGAGCAGTGCCCCGAGTGCAGGCCCGTCAAGAGCGAGCAGCGCGAGGGCGCGCAGACGGGCGCGGACGCATAGGCGCGCTGCATGCGAACGCCCTCGGCTGCGAGCGCGTCGATGTGCGGCGTTCGGATGCGCGTCTGTCCGTAACATCCGAGGTCACCGACGCCGAGATCGTCGGCGAGCAGGATCACGATGTTGGGTCGCGTGTCGTCTTGGGCGCGCGCTAGGCCAGTGACGCAGAAGAAGAGGACCACAAGGTGCGCGAGGAGCTCATCCAGCTGGGCTTTTGTGTGGTCAGCCCGACAGGAGTGCCCGGCGGAGCCGGGCCGTTGGTCACGCACCCTTGGCCATGCGCAGGTACATCTGGGCGGCCTTGTGATCGGGATCGATCTCGATCGCCTTCTCCCAGGCCGCGATCGCCGCCTTGGCGTTGCCCTGACTGAGCAGCGTCACGCCGAGCGCCACGTGCGCCGGCAGATAGCGCGGGCGCGCGGCGATGGCCTCGTCGAGCTCGAACTTCGCCGCGTCGAGATCGCCGGTCTGTCGATACAGGTTGGAGAGCTTCAGGCGAAGGTCCGCGAACGTCGGGCAGAGCAAGATGGCCTTGCGCAGCTCGTGCATCGCGTCGCCTGCCATGCCCGCATCGACGTAGGCCTGCGCGACCTCGGCGTGCAGGTTCGCGATCTTGCCCTTCACGAAGGGATCGAGCTGCCCCGGTGTCGCATCGCCCCGCGAGAGCGCCGCCGCATAGATGCGCTTGGCCTCGTCGTAGCGACCGAGATCGTTGTACGTGACCGCGAGGTTGAGTGCGGCCTCCGTGTAGTTCGGGTTGATCGAGAGCGCTTCCTCGAACGCGGCCTGGGCCTCGTCGAAGTGCCCGCGATCGTGGTGGATGACGCCGAGCATGTTGAAGACGTCGGCGAAGCCCTTGGCCTCGGGCCGCTCGAGCACCTGACTGAGATAGTGCTCGGCCTTGTCGAACTCGCGCTTGTCGTAGTGCTCGCGGCCGAGCGACAGGAGCTGCTTGGTGCGTTCGTCCATCGTGGGAAGGTTCCGAGTGTAGATCGATCCGGGCCGCGGATCTGCGCCTAATGCAACTCGCGAAGGGCTTGTTCGACGCGGGATCGGTCGAATTCGCCCGAGCCGGCCAGGGCTCGCGTGTAGTAGTCGCGCGCCGCGGGCGTCTCGTGGCGTACCCGCGCGATGTCGCCGTAGAGCGCGAGCGCGGCCGCGACCGTGGGCTGAGCCTCGAGCAAGCGGTCGAGGAACGCCGCGGCGGTGCTGTCGCGGTGCATCGCGTGCGCGAGCGTGGCCGCACGAACGAGCGCGACCGAGCCGTGGGGATCGAGGTCGGCCGCGTGGTTGTACATCTCGAAGGCCTCCTCTTCGCGGTCCGTGTGGGCGAGCACGTCGCCGAGGGCGAGCGTGGCCGCCGCGTCGTTCGGGACGAGCGCGATCGCGCGACGTAGCTCGGGCTCGGCGCCCGCATAGTCGCTCCGCGCGACGAGCACGCGTCCGAGGCCGGTGTGCGCGGGCGCATGGGTCGAGCGCGCCGTGATGGCCGCGCGGTACGCCGCTTCGGCCGCATCGACGGAGCCCGAGGCGAGCATCGCATCGCCGAGCGCCGTGTCCGCCTCGGGCCAGCCCGGTCTTCCTGCGACGGCGGCCTGCAAGAAGGCACGTCCTTCGTCCGTCCCGGCGAGCATGCGTCCGAGCTCGTACTGAACGTCGGGGTAGGTCGCGTCGATGGCGAGCGCCGCACGAAGCTCACGAAGCGCGTCGTCGCGTCGACCCGCCGCCGCGTAGAGGCGCCCGAGCCCGAGGTGCGGATCCGCCTCGGTCGCGCGCGCGGCGATCGCACGCTGATACGCGCTCTCCGCATCGCTCACGGCCGCGCGCAGTCGGTGTGCGTCCCCGAGCGCGAGCAGTGCCTCGTAGTTCGTCGCCTCGACCACGAGGGCGGCGTCGAGCTGTTCGAACGCGCGCGCGCTGCGGTTCCACACCAGATCGGAGCGCGCGTTGCACACCTGCGTGAGGACGGCCGTCTTCGAGAGGCGCCCGAGCGAGCGACACGCCGCCTCGCTGGCCGAGTGATCTCCCTCTGCGAAGGGCACGCGCGCGATGTCGTAGAGCGCCTCGATCGAGCGGGCCTGCAGGTGCGACGCGCGCTGAAGCTGCGTCGTGGCCTCGCGATAGTGCCCCGCGCGCAGGAGCGCGATGCCGAGCGCGCGCTGCGCCGCGTAGTCCCGCGCCGACGTATGCGCCGCCTCGCGAAGCCGTGACAGCTCCGTCTCTTGGGCGCACCCCATCGACGGGGCGCCGAGCCCGACTGCCAACGAGAGCGCGAACGAGACGACGGCGATCCCCAACCTGGATCGATTCATGAACCCCTCCGGAGGCGCGATCGTGACCGCGCGGGGGACGATGCGCAAAGACCCCGCATGTCTCATGATGCCGCGGGTGGAACGAGAGCTCGACGTGATCGTGATCGGAGGGGGCCCCGCGGGGTCCTCGGCCGCCGGTTTGCTGGCGAAAGCCGGTGTCTCGACCCTTGTGCTGGAGCGCGACACCTTTCCACGCTTCCACATCGGCGAGTCGCTTCTGCCCTGTGATCTAGCGGTATTCGCGCGCCTCGGGCTGGACCCCGCGGCCGCCGGGTTTCTCCGCAAGGCGGGCGCCGAGTTCCTCGACGAGCGCGTCGGCGGTCACACCTCGTACTTGTTCGACGACGGCCTGCCCGGAACGCCCGATCACGCCTACCAGGTGGAGCGCGCGCGCTTCGACCACTGGCTCCTCGAGCACGCGCGCTCTCTCGGCGCCGAGGTGCACTACGGCGAGCGCGTGACGGAAGCGCTCGTGCCCGAGAACGGCGGGGCGGCCGACGAGGTCGTCGTGCGCTCGTCGGCCGGCACCTACCGCGCGCGCTACGTGATCGATGCGACCGGGCAGGACGCGCTCTTCGGTCGCCGTGATCGCACCAACACGATGATCGAGGACTTCGGCCTCGCGGCGACGTTCTCGCACTTCGTCGATCTCGATCCCGGCATCGATCGCGAGCTCTGCGAGACCGCGCGCGGGAACATCAAGGTCCTCTTCGTCGACGACGGCTGGTGCTGGGGCATCCCGCTCGGCGAACGCCGCATCAGCGTCGGGCTCGTGACGCGGCGCAAGGGCCTCAAGACCGAGTGGCTCGGCGAGACCATCGCAAGCTCACCGTTTCTCACGCGCGTGACGCGCGGCGCGACGCAGCCTCGCAAGCCCGGCGTGCTCTCGAGCTTCAGCTTCCACAACCGGATCCAGAACGGTGCGCGCTGGTCGTGCGCAGGCGATGCCGCGTGCTTTCTCGATCCGGTCTTCTCGAGCGGCGTCTCGCTCGGGATGGTCGGAGCCGCGGATCTCGTCGATCGCCTCGTGCCCGCGCTCGCGGAGCGGAGCGAGGCGCGCGTCGACTTGATGAACGCGCACGCGAGCCACCTCGGCCACGCGTACAACGTGTTCGCGACGCTGATCAACAGCTGGTACCACACGTCTCTTCTGCACAGCCTCTTCTTCTCGTCCGAGCAAGACGCGCACCTGCGCCGAGGCCTGACGAGCGTTCTGGCGGGCGACGTCTGGCGCGACGACAACCCCTTCCAGCGCAAGCTGATGGCGAGCCAGCGGCGGCGAAAGATCCTGGTCCCCGAGCTGCGCACGTCCGGCTAGCCGCCCTGGGTCGTGATCCGCGTTGACCGGTCTTCGCGGCCGACGATAGGCTGCGACCGTGCGTACGGTGCTGCTCGCGTTCTTGCTCTCGGCGCTCTGGGCCGAGCCGCTTCATGCGCAAGAGACGCGGACCGACGGCGCGGCGCGAACGTCGACCACCGAAGCACCCGACGCAACGCGCCTCGACGTCGAGCGGCTGCCTCCGGAGGCGATCCACGTCACGCGCGATCTCTACGCCCACGGCTTCACGATCGAAGCCATCGTCGGCGCCCGCGGCTTCATCGGCGGCGTGGGGCGCGTGTCGGATCCGGGCGTGATGATCGGCGGGCGCGCGAGCTACGAGATCTTCGACTGGCTCTGGGTCGGCGCGCTCTTCGAGATGTCCATGCACCAGACGAATGCGCCCGCCCCGCCCGCGCGCTCGGTGTTCGAGCTCATCGGCGCGATGGGCGAGGTGAAGCTCCAGCTGAACCCCACGGCGGAGCTCGGCCTCTGGCTCTCGGGCCAGGTCGGCATGCTCGTGGCCACCACGCCGGCTGCGGCGATCTACGGGATCCAGAACGCCGCGACGACGGGCATCGCGTACGGCGGCGAGCTCGGCATCGACGCGCACTTCCACAGCCGCCACACCTCGCTCGGCCTTCTCGGCGGCGTGCGGCTCGCACCGAACCTGAACGGGCCCGACGGCGAGACGGCGATCGGAATCTACGGCGGACCGTACCTGCGCTACGTGTTCTGAGCGGCGCCGCGTCTCGCGATTTGCCGCGACGCAGCTACTTCGGCGCCTGCGCCGACGCCGAGCTCGTGACTGCATCGCCGACGGTCGCTTCATCGTTCGCGCGGACCGCCTCGATCGCCCAGTAGATCTGCTCGCTCGTGGACGGACAGCCGAGCGCGATGGGCGCGCGATGATCCTTCGGAGCGAACGCGGCGACGGCCGCGCGGATCGCTTCGCGTACGGCGATGCCGAGCATCAGCGGTGGCTCGCCCACGGCCTTACTGCCCATCACCACGCCCGGCTGCGCTGCCCGCTCGAGCAAGCGCGCGCGGAAGATGGGAGGGCACTCCCCGAGGCTCGGAAGCTTGTAGGTCGAGGCGTTGCTCGTCTTCAGCGCGCCCGCGGCGTCCCAGACGAGCTCTTCCTGCGTGAGCCAGCCGACGCCCTGCGCGAACGCGCCCTCGACCTGGCCGAGATCGACGAGCGGCGAGAGCGAGTCGCCCACGTCGTGCACGATGTCCACGCGCGTCAGCTGCGTCATGCCGGTGTAGCCGTCGACCTCGACCTCGGCGACGGCCGCGCCCCACGCGTAATAGAGGAAGGGCTTGCCGCGGCCGGCCTTCTGATCCCAGTGGATGGTGGGCGTCTTGTAGAAGCCGCTCGACCAGAGCTGGATGCGCTCGTGGTACGCGAGATCGCAGAGCGCGCCGAAGCTCATCGACTTGCCAGGCTGGGACGTGGCGGCGACCACGCCGTCCTCGATCGTGACGTGGTCCGTCGGGACACCCCACGCAGCGGCTGCACACTCGACGAGGCGCGCGCGAATGATCTCGCACGCGTCCAACACGGCGGCCCCGTTGAGATCGGCGCCTGCCGATGCGGCGGTGGCGCTCGTGTTGGGCACCTTGTCGGTTCGCGTGGGCATAGCGCGCACGCGATCGAGCGGGATGCCCAGCGCGTCGGCCGCGATCTGCATCGTCTTGGTGTACAGGCCCTGGCCCATCTCGGTGCCGCCGTGGTTCACCTGCACGGAGCCGTCCTTGTAGACCAGGACGAGGGCACCGGCCTGGTTGTAGTACTTCGCGGTGAACGAGATCCCGAACTTCACCGGCGTGATGGCGATGCCGCGCTTGAGCATGAGAGAGCCCGCGTTGTGCGCCTCGATCTCCGTCACGCGTCGCGCGTAGTCCGAGTCGCTCTTCAGCTCGCGGAAGATGCGGTGCACGCGCGCGTCGTCCACAGGCTGCTCGTAGTGCGTGGTCTCCATGCCCGACTCGGCGTAGAAATTTCGCTCGCGCACGAGATCGGGCGGCAGGCCGAGCGTGCGCGCGATGCGGTCGATGATCTCTTCGATCACGACCATTCCCTGCGGGCCACCGAAGCCACGGAACGCCGTGTTCGATGCCTTGTGCGTCTTGAGCACGCGGCCCCGCACCTCGACGTCGGACAGGAAGTACGCGTTGTCGATGTGGAACATCGCGCGCCCGAGCACGGGGAACGAGAGATCGAGCGAGTAGCCACCGTCCGAGAAGAGATCGACCGAGACGCCGAGGATCTTCCCGTCAGGCGCGAAGCCACACTCGAAGCGGGCGTGGAACGGATGACGCTTGCCCGTGAGCTGGAAGTCGCGGAGCCGATCGAGGCGCACGCGGACCGGCCGCTTGGTCACCAAGGCGCCGAGCGCAGCGATCGACGCGAAGGGGTTCGCCTGCGTCTCCTTGCCACCGAAGCCACCGCCCATGCGCAGCTGTTGCACGACGACCGCTGCCTTCGGTACGCCGCATACGCGCGCGACGATCTCTTGCGTCTCGGTCGGGTGCTGTGTCGACGCGTGAACGAAGATCGAGCCTGCCTCGTCCACCGACGCGATGGAGGACTGCGTCTCCAGGTAGAAGTGCTCCTGACCCCCGACGTCGAACGTGCCCGTGAAGCGATGAGGCGCCGCCGCGATGGCGCGCTCGGGCTCGCCACGACGAATGCGCTCGCGCTCCGTGTGGAACGAGCCCGCCGCGATCGCTTGTTCGATCGACAGGATCGCAGGGAGCGCCTCGTACTTCGCGATGACCTTGCTCGCGCCGAGCTTGCTCGCCTCGACGTCCTCGGCCAGCACCCAGGCGACCGGCATCGAGTGGAACAGGATCTCGGGCGCTCCACCGGCCACAGACGGTCGCGGAAACAGCGGCTCGTCGCGGCGCGAGGGCCCCGTGTCGTTCTCGCCGATGACGTCCGCGAGCGTCAGCACGTGCACCACGCCATGCACCGATCGCGCAGGCGCGACGTCGAGATGAACCAGCGACGCGTGCGCGTGCGGCGCGCACACAGGCCACGCGTGCAGCGCACGCGGATGCCTGAGCACGAGGTCGTCGGTGTAGAGCGCGGCGCCGCTGACGTGGGCCTCCGCGCTCTCGTGAGGGATCGGCTGGCCGACGATGCGACGCGCGTTCATACGCGCTCAGGATAGACGGTTCAGCGCACGTAGAGGACGCCGATGGGCCCCCCGCCACCGCCCGCATCGGCGCAGGTGTACACGAGCCCGATCCCCGCCCTCACGTAATAGCGGCCCGGCGTTGCAGGCGCGGTGAACGAGAAGCTGCGCGTGGTGGTCTGACCCGCGTAGCTGCCGCCGCCGTACGCGCCCGGACACTCGACTTGGCCGACGCCGTCGACGCCGATGTCCGGGACGAGCACGCAGCCTGGGCAGTAGCCTCCGGAATCGGAGCGCCAGAGCTGCACTTGCACCGAGCCGCTGACGGCGGTGCCGGGCGCGACCGCGATCACCGGGCCCTCGCCGTTCATGTTGAGGAACTCCGGGATTTCGCCGAGGGACGACTGGTAGCCCGTCGCCGTGCCGATGGCGACCTGATGGACGATCGTCTCGGTGCCACCGCCGCCGAACTGCGCGACCCAGCGGATCGTCGTGGGCGACTCTCCGAGCGGCGCGAGCGTCACGGGAGCGCTCGCGGTGACCGTGCTGCCGCTGACGCCGGGGACCGTACCGTCGAGCGTGTAGAAGATGGTCGCCGCGCCCGGAGCGTCGAGCGTGAACGAGACGGTGCGCGGGAAGGTCATCGACACGGCGTCGATGCCGGGGCTGATGAAGGACGCGAAGCACGCGCCGCTCGCGCACGCCTCGCCGGGGCGACACACCGCGCCTCGCTGCCCGCCCGTGCACGCACCGCTCGCGCCGCAGTAGCTCACGTCGCTCTGCGGGTTCACGCAGCGGCCGTCGCACACGATGAGGCCCGGCGCACACGCGAGCGCGCATGTGCCTGCGGAGCAGACCTGCGAGACGCCGCAGGTGTTCGTGCACGAACCGCAGTGGAGCGGATCGCTCTGCGTCCCGGTCTCACAGCCGTTGGCCGCGAACGCGTCGCAGTCCTCGTAGCCGAACGCGCAGGCCGTGACGGTGCAGCGCGAGGCCGAGCACACGGCACCGGTCACGCGCGGAGCACCGTTGCAGTCCGTCGCGCACGATCCGCAGTGAAACACGTCCGTCGCGAGCGCGGACTCGCAGCCATCCGTGGCGTCGGCATTGCAGTCTGCGTAGTTCGCGTTGCAGCTCGCGACGCCGCAGCGGCCGCCGCTCAAGCAGCCGGCCGTTCCGTGCGAGAGCGTGCCGCAAGAAGCCGTCGCCGGTGCTTCGTCGATCGCCGAGTCGCAGTCGTTGTCGCCTCCGTCACAGACCTCGAGCGCGCCCGGATGCCGCGTCGCGTCCATGTCGTTGCAGTCGCTCGCACCCGAGACGTAGCCGGGAGGAGCCATGCACGAGATGACCGTGCCGGACGTGGACGCGCCATACGTGTCCATGTCGACGTCGCGATAAAACACGGTGGTCGTGGCGTCTTCGTCGAAGCGCCCATCGCAGTCGTTGTCGACGCCGTCGCACCCGTCGGGCGTGCCGGGGCCGGCACCGAACGCTTCGCAGCCGTCGCTCGCGATCCCGTTGCAGTCGGAAAAGCCTCCCGTACAGCTCGCGATGCCGCAGGCCCCACCCGAGACGCACGCGCTCGTCGCGTGCGGCAACGAGCACGAGTTGCTGGCGGGGGCCTCGTCGATGGTCCCGTCGCAGTCGTTGTCCGCCGCGTCGCAGACCTCCACGGCGCCGGGGAATCTCGTCGCGTCCGTGTCGAGGCAGTCGCCAGCGCTCCCCACGAACCCCGTGGGCGCCGCGCACGCGATCATCGTGCCTGACGTGGTCGAGCCATACATGTCCCGGTCCATGTCGCGGTAGTACACGCGCGTGACGGCGTCCTCGTCGATGCGTCCATCGCAGTCGTTGTCGAGCCCATCGCAGAGGTCGGACACGCCCGCGCCCGCACCCGCCACCTCGCAGCCATCGCTCGGATCGTGGTTGCAGTCGGCGTAGCTGCCCGTGCAGCTCGCGATGCCGCACGTGCCCGACACGCAGCTCCCGATCGCGTGCGGCACGGTGCCGCACGAAGCGGTCGCGGGCGCCTCGTCGATGGCGGAGTCGCAGTCATTGTCACCGCCGTCGCAGAGCTCGGTGGCACCGGGATGTCGCGTGATGTCGGCGTCGTTGCAGTCGCCCGCCGTCGCGACGTAGCCGCTCCGCGCCGCACAGGCGGAGAGGGTCCCGGAGCTGGCCGAGCCGAAACCATCGCCGTCGATGTCGCGGTAGAAAACACTCGTGGCGGCGTCCTCGTCGACGCGACCATCGCAGTCGTTGTCGATGCCATCGCATCCGTCGCTCATGCCAGGACCGACACCCGTCGCTTCGCAGCCATCGCTCGGGTTGTGGTTGCAGTCCGAGTAGCCGCTCGCGCACGACCCGACGCCGCACATCCCCGCGCTGCAGCTCGCCACGCCGTGGGCGACCATCGGACACGCCGAGGCCGCCGGAGCCTCGTCGATCGCCGAATCGCAGTCGTCGTCGGCGGCGTTGCATCGCTCGAGCGCGGTGGGGTAGCGGCTGGAGTCCGCGTCGTTGCAGTCGCCGGCGCGGGCCACGAAGCCGACGCTCGTCATGCACGCAACGATGGTGCCCGACGCGATCGAGCCATACCCATCCGAGTCGAGGTCTCGGTAGTACACCAGGGAGACGGCGTCTTCGTCGATGTGCCCGTCGCAGTCGTTGTCGCGACCGTCGCAGCTCTCCATGTTGCCCGGGCCCGACGCGGGGTTCATGTCGTCGCAGTCGTTGCCGAGCGGCGCGCAAGCGATGTCGATGAACCCGTCCATGTCGTCGTCCTCGAAGTTGTTCGGGGCGATCTGGTAGTCCGCGAGGCCGTTGCAGTTGTCGTCGATGCCGTCACAGCGCTCGGCCTGCGCCGGATTGATGTCCGCGCGCATGTCGTTGCAGTCGGTGTTACGCAGCGAGGCGTTGGCGATCGGCAAACAAGAGACGGTGACACCCGACGCCGCGGAGCCGAACCCGTCGCCGTCGTGGTCGGCGTACCAGCTCGCGGTGCTCGGTGCGTCGGTGGTGCTTCCATCGCAGTTGTTGTCGACCGGAGCGCCGACGTCGCAGAGCTCGGGCAGGCCGGGGTTCGCTGACGGATTGCTGTCGTCGCAGTCGCCTGGCACCTGCGTGAACGCGACCGACGCGGCGCAGCGATGCGCGACCACCGTGCTGCCGTATCCGTCGAAGTCGAGGTCTTCGTAGCCGTCGAGGAGCGTGCCCTCGTCGACCAGCATGTCGCAGTCTTGATCGAGGCCGTCGCATGTCTCGGTGCCCACCGGGCTCGTGGCCGCGCGCGCGTCGTCGCAGTCGGCACCACAGACAGGCGCGTGTCCTGCTGTCGGGCTCGGGTTGCAGCACGCGCTCGACTCGTAGCCGTCCGAGTCCGCGTCCGTTCCACCGTGCGTGGCGCTGTCGCAGTCCTCGTCGTGGCCCGCGGGGTCGCAGATCTCGTGGTTGCCGGGGAACCGGTTCACGTCGTCGTCCGCGCAGTCGTTTCCGAGCGGAACACCGCCGGAGTCGACGCACGCCGCATCGCCGTAGCCGTCCATGTCGAGGTCCGGCGCGCGGTGGGTGCAAGCTCGCATCGCCTCGTCGCACCTGTCGGTCGTGCAGGCGATGTGATCGTCACAGCCGGTCGGGCCATGGCCACAAACGCCGTGCGTGCAGGTCTCTTCTCCGTCGCAGAAGAGCCCGTTGCTGCACTCGGCAGCCGTCGTGCACTCGTGCGCATCGACCCCGCTCGCGGCGTCGCGAGGCGCGAAGGCGTCGGGGGTATCGACGACCGGCGTCGGACAACCGCTGAGCGCGGTCGCAGTGACGACACACAACACAAGCAAAGAACGCGACGTCCACATGCGCATAAGACCTCTTCTCTTCCGAGTCGAGAGCAGGCTACTCGGGCGCTCGGCGGACGTGAAGCGCTTACGCCGGAGACGGAATCGCGAATCGGCGGTCAGCGCACGTCGACGGGCTGAGCGGGGGCGGCCAGATCGGCGAAGAAGCGCTGCAGCAGGCGATCGATCATCGCGCGACGATAGCGCGCGCTGCCTCGGTGATCGTCGATGGGCGTGAGCTCGGCCAGCGCGTGCGCTCGCACACGCGCTACCGCGTCCGGGGTGATCGGCTTTCCGAGCAGCACGCGCTCCGCCCCCACGCTCCGCTTCGGCGTCGCTGCGACACCGCCGAACGCGAGCCGGAGCTGCGTCACGTTTCCGCGATCGTCCCGATCCATCGAGAAGCCGGCGGCGACGGTGGAGATGTCGTCCATCTTGCGCTTGCTGACCTTGTAGAAGCGCTGCGTCGCGGGGAACGGCTTCGGGATGCGGATCTCCGCGATCAGCTCGTTCTTCGCGAGCGCGGTCTTGCGATAGTCGAGGAAGAACGCATCGAGCGGCACGACGCGACGGCTCTCGAGCGAGACCAGCACCAGCTCCGCGCCGAGCCCGAGCAGCGCGGGCGGGCCGTCCCCGATGGGCGAGGCCGTGCCGAGGTTGCCGCCGAAGGTCGCGCGCGTGCGGATGAGACGCGACGAGAAGAGGGGCAAGAGCTCCTCGAGCATCGGCAGCGCCGCTCCGAGCGAGCGATCGTGACGGAGGCGCTCCTCGATCTCGGCGAGCGAGACACCGGCGCCGATGATCAGATGCGCGGGCGTGTCCTGCCAGACGCGCAGCTCGGGCACGCCCTCGAGCGAGAGAAAGCCATCGAATCGCTTGTGGCGCTGGTTGATCTCGACGACGAGATCGGTCCCGCCGGACAGGATCGTGAGCGAGGGCTCGCTCGCGCGGACGCGACAGGCCTCGGGCAAGCTGGTGGGACGCACGAAGCGGCGCGCCGGTGCACCGTTGTCGCTCGACGTCAGCGAGACCGAGGCGAGCTCGGGCGCCGCACGATCGAGGCGTGAGCGCTGCGGATCCGGCGTTCGCTCCGTGATCTCTTTCGCGCGGATCGTGGCCAGCCGCTCGGTGGCCTCGCGGATGGGTCGGTAGCCCGTGCACCGACAGAGGTTGCCCGCGATGCACTCCTGATCGAGCGCGCCGTCCTTCGCTCGGTAGTACTCCGCGAAGAGCGACACCACGAAGCCTGGCGTGCAGTAGCCGCACTGCGAGCCGCCGGCGCGCGCCATCTCGGTCTGACACGGGTGCAGCGCGGTGCCGCGCGCGACGCCCTCGACGCTGACGACCTCGCGACCCTCGACGGCGGCCACCAAGAGCAGACACGCGTTCACGGCCTCGTAGCGGGTCGATCCGTCGGGGGCCCTGGCGAGGAGCGCGACCGCACACGCGCCGCACTCACCCTCCGCGCAGCCTTCTTTCGTCCCGGTGAGACCCACGATGCGCAGATGTTCGAGCAGCGTCGCGTTGGGATCGACGTCCCTCGCCACGTGCGGCGCACCGTTGAGAACGAAGCGAACGTCGGCCATGCCCGCGCATCGTAGCGCGAACGCGCCTCTCGACGCCCAGGAGTCGCATCCTCAGGGAAGGCCGAAGAGCGCGATCGCACCTGCGGCGAACGCCATCAGCGAGAACGGAAACACGGCGAGCGCGGCGAGAAACGCCCTGCGGTTCGCGACCCTCCGCTGACGCTTCTCCGCGCGCGCTTCGCCGAGCGGCCCGAGATAGGCGAGCGAGCCGAGCGCGCAGATCGCGAAGCAGACGATGAAGCCGATCAGCACCGAGTCGGGCGAGCGCGAGCGGAGGCGCGCCTCGACCGAGTCGTCGACGCGGAGGCCGGCGCGATCGACGCGGACGATGCGCGTCGGGCCGTGATCGGCAGGCGCGAGCTCGATCGTGAAGTCGTCGCCGACGCGGCCGACGCGCACGTGTTCGATCGCCGCGGTGAACGCGAGCGGGAGCGCGCCCACTCCGTCACCGTCGCCCGCGAAGACCGCGGCACGCCGGCCCTCGAGGTCGATCTCGATCGTGGTGAGCGGCACGTCGATGTGCGGGCGCGCCGCCGTGTCCACGACGACCAGCGCGTTCTCGGGCAGCACGCCGACGCGAGGCCGCGAGGGAACGAGCCCCGCGATCGCCATGAGCAAGAGACCGACGAGCGGCGCGAGCGAGACGATGGACATGAACGCGACGAGACCACGCGGCAGCGAGCCGCTCGCGCGCACCACGTGCGCCTCGGGGAGCGTGCTTCGCTGCGCGAGATAGGCGTGCGTGACGAGACCGAGCCCCAGCGGAATGCTCGCGGGCAGGAGCGGCAGCGCGACCAGCGCGCCGAGCGGTGTCGCCGCGCGCTCCACGGTCCGCGCGACCACGATCATGCTCACGAGCGCCGGAGAAAGCGAGAGCAGGTAGGCGAAGAACGCGAGCGCGTAGTGCCCGAGCGCACCACCGCGTCGAACGAGCGCCGCGCTCTCGAGACAAGCGCCGCCGAGTCGACCGCCGCGATCGAGCAACACGAGCGGCGTGTAGATGAACGGCGTGCCCGCTGCGACCGCGAGCGCCAGCGTTCCGGCCACGAGCAGCCCACGACGCAGCGCCTCCGGCCAGGGCAGAGGCGCGAGCGCGCGATCGGCCGTGGTGAAGTCCGGCCCGAATCCCAGCGCGGCGATCCAGCCCGCGATGGCGATCACCACCACGGTGAGGAACACGACGAGTGCCGCCGAGGCCCAGCCGCGCCCGCGCCTCTCGGGGCTCTCGCCGAGGATGGCGAGCTGCACGGCGAAGAGCTCGCACACGAACCAGGGCGCGAGCAGCGCACCGAGGCCGGTGGGAACCGCGAGGAGAGTGAGCACGACCGCCGAGCCGATCGCGAGCGAGACGACGGGATGAAGCGCGAGCAGGCGCAGCGATCCACGCACGAGCTGCGACGGGCGCAGGGCTGAATCGGCGGCTCCGCGCGTCATCGCAGCGACACCGCCATCAGTCCGAGAACGCGGCGTCCGAAGCGGCGTCGCACCCGAGCATCGACACCATGCGCCACGCCATCCGCGCCGAGGATATCTCACGCGCTCGCGCAGCGCGCGCTACAGTCCGGCGCGCGGAGGCGAGAGAGTGGTCGACACGATTTTCCGAGACGGCATGTTCGAGGGCGAGGTCGCGATCGTCACCGGCGGCGGCACGGGCATCGGCCTCGCGGTCGCGCGCGAGCTCGGAAGGCTCGGCGCCAAGATCGCGATCTGCGGTCGCCGTCCGGAGCCGCTCGCGGCCGCCGTGAAGTCGTTGGAGAGCGAAGGCGTCGAGGCGTTCTCGCGCCCGACCGACATCCGCAAGCCCGAGGACGTCGAGGCGTTCGTGGATGCGGTGAAGGAGCGCTTCGGTCGGATCGACATCCTGGTGAACAACGCGGGCGGTCAGTTCCCGACGCCGGCGCAGCACCTCGTTCCGAAGGGCTTCGAGGCCGTCGTGCGCAACAACCTGCTCGGCACGTGGACGATGACGCACGCGGTCGCGAACCGCGCGATGATCCCAGCCAAGCGCGGGCGCATCGTCAACATCACCGCGCAGGTCACCCGCGGATTTCCCGGCATGATCCACACCGGCGCCGCACGCGCGGGCGTCGAGAACGCGACCAAGACGCTCGCGGTCGAGTGGGCCTGCCACGGCATCCGCGTGAACGCCGTCGCGCCCGGCGTGATCAAGACGAGCGGCACCGCGCAGTATCCGCCCGAGCTCATGGAGAGCTCACGCAAGGCGATCCCGCTCAAGCGCCTCGGTGGCGAGAAAGAGGTGAGCCACCTCATCGTCTATCTCTGCTCGCGCGCCGCCGACTACGTGACGGGGCAGGTCTTCATCATCGACGGTGGCCAGAGCCTCTGGTCGAGCGGCTGGCCCATCGACGACGACGTGCCGATGTACCCGCCCTATCCCGTCGAGTGATCGGAGCGCGGCAAGTGCTTCGGCTCCCCGCGTGACACGTAGGCGAGCACGAGGATCGCGATCACCAAGAGCGAGGACGCGAGCATGTAGGGCGCACCGGCCGGAAGCTCGGGGTGTCGAAGCACGTGCGAGAACAGGCGCGTGTACATCAAGGGCGCGATCATCCCGGCCATCGCGATCAGGCTCGTCGTCGCACCCTGCAGCCGTCCTTGCGCATCGGCGGGGACCTTCGAGCTCATGATCGCCTGCTCGGCGGCGCCTCCGAGTCCCCAGAGCGCGATCAAGGGCACGCCGATCAGAAAGACGGCGCCGACGGGTGCGGCCGCGAACGCTGCGAGGCCGAGGGCCCCGAGGGTGACGCCGAAGAGCATCGTGGCGCGCTCCCCGAACCGCGCGACCACCGGGGTGACGAGCGCGGCGGACACGATGGTCGAGCACACGCCGACGCCCGCGAGCGTCAAGCCGACCTCTGTTTCGCCCCATCCGTAGCGGTGATCGGCGTAGAGCACGAACACGCTCGGCAGCGACTCGTGCGCGAGCTGCTCCACGAAGATCGCGATCGCCATGCCGAGCAACACGGGGCTCGATCGCAAGAGCCCGAGCGCACCGATCGGGCTCGCGCGCTTCAGCGAGAACGCCGCGCGCTTCTCCTTCGGGAGGGACTCGGGGAGCACGAAGAAGCCGTAGAGCGCGTTGAGCAGGCTGAGCCCGGCGCTGGCCCAGAGCGGCAAGCGAAGATCGATCCCTCCGAGCAAGCCGCCCACGGCAGGACCGATCACGAAGCCGAGACCGAAAGCGGCACCGAGCATTCCGAACTTGCTCGCGCGCTCGTCCTCGGGAGTCACGTCGGCGACGTACGCGCTCGCCGTCGCGAAGCTCGACGCCGTGACACCGGAGATCAACCGCCCCACGAAGAGCCACGAGAGCGAGGGAGCCATCGCCATCAACACGTAGTCGAGCCCGAGCCCGAGGTTCGAGATCAGGATCACGGGCCGCCGACCGAAGCGATCCGAGAGCGCGCCGAGCATGGGCGAGAAGAAGAACTGCATCGTCGCCCACGCGAAGCCGAAGATGCCGGACCACTCGACCGCGCTCGCCGTGTCGCCGCCCGTCAGCTGCTTGATGAGCTCCGGCAGCACCGGGATCATCACGCCGAGCGCGAGCATGTCGAGCGCGACGGTGACGAACACGAACGCGAACGCCGCGCGCGTCGGCTTCGCCGGATCGGTCATCTCAGTGCGGGATGTAGATCCAAGCGATGGTGAGCAGCGCCACGGCGCAGAGCCCCAAGAACGCGATCTGGATCGGATCGACGGCGATGCGCGCGAGGTGATCGCGACCGACGGCCACGAGCGCGTCGTCGCCGCTCTTGGTCAACGCCTCGCCGAGCTCGCGCACGCGGACGAAGTTGCCCGCATCGAACGCGGCCGCGATCTCCAGCGCGCGAGGATCGGTGACCGTGGCGTCGACGTCGGTGTCGAGCTTGGCCTTCTTCTTCTTCTTCTTCGGCTTCTCGACGTCGGACGCGGCCTCGCCCTCCGCCGGCTTCGGCTCGGCGTCGTCTTTCTCGGCCTGTTCGTCCGTCACGATCGCCTCAGATGTCGAACACGCCGGCTTCGAGCAGCTCGTTCACGCGGAACAAGAACCCGTTGGCGACCACGCCATCGACGATGCGGTGGTCGTAGCTGAGGCCCATGTACATCACCGGATGGATCGCCATCACGTCGGCGCCGTCCTGATCGATGACCACGACGCGCTTCTTGATCTCGCCGATGCGCAGGATGCCCACGTTGGGCTGGCTGATGATCGCGCCGCCGACGAGGTTGCCCTTCTTGCCGGGATTGGAGATGGAGAACGTCTTGCCCGCGAGGTCGTCGGGGACGAGCACGTTGTCGCGCGCGCGCTTGGCGACGTCGTCGATCGCCTTGGCGAGGCCGCGCACCTTGAGCATGTCGGCGCTGCGGATGACGGGGACGACCAGGCCCTCGTTGGTCTCGACGGCGAGTCCGAGGTTCACGTCGGCGAAGGTCACGAACGCGTCGTCGAGCACGCGCGAGTTCATCACGGGGAACTCGCGCAGCGCGCGCGCCACGGCCGCGGCCACGAACGAGAGGAAGGTGAGGTTCACGCCTTCCTTCTTCAGCACATCCTTGTGCTTCTCGCGCAAGAGGTGCGTCTTCTGGAGATCGCACTCGGCGAACGTCACCACGTGCGGCGACGTCAGCTTCGAATAGACCATGTGGTCGGCGATCACGCGACGGCGACGCGTGAAGGGCGTGATCTTGTCGCCCGGCTTCTGCTGGTAGGGCGGCACGCGGAACGCACCGAGCCCGCTCGGGCCCATCACCTTCATCGCCTCCGTGAGACCGCTCGAGCTGGGCGCCGACATGGCACCGCTCGCGCTCGGGCGCGGCGCAGGAGGTGGGGTCGCGGGACGCGCGCTCGCGCCGCTGCCGGCCTTGAGCACGTCGTCGCGCGTGATGACGCCGCCCTGCCCGGTCCCCGTCATGTTCTTGAGGTCGACGCCCATCTCGTGCGCCATCCTCTTGGTCGCGGGCGACGCGCGCACATCGTCGTGGATCGCGCTCGTGCTCGCGCTCGTCGAGGCGGAGGCCGAGGCCGAGGCCGAGGCGACGGGGATGGGACGCGCTGCCGTCGCCGTCTCGTCGATCTCGCAGAGCTTGGCGCCCACGGGGATGACGTCGTTCTCTTTCACGAAGAGCTTGAGCACCACGCCGCTCACGGGCGACGGGACCGGGCTGTCGGTCTTGTCGGTGAGGATCTCGACGACCATCTGCTCACGCTCGACGCGATCACCTTCTCGCACGAGCCACTTGCCCACGGTGCCCTCGAGCACGCTCTCGCCGAGCGAGGGCATCGTCACCACGGTCGTCATTCGCTTCCTCCGAGATCGTTCGCGCTGCTTCAGTACCAGAGCGGCGCGAGCGTTTCAACGAACGCCGCGGCCGAGATCACCGCAACCGAGACTAGCGCGGGCGGAGCCCGCAAAGAGACATCGGCGGCGCGCAGCGCCGCGCAGGCCGCGGCGACCTGGCTCGAGAAGAGACCCCTCCTCCGCGTTCGAATCGTCGCGCCACGCGAAGATTCTGGGAAGTAGTAGATCAGGGTGCCGCGGGCAAGGCGGCGATCGCCGCGAGGACCTCGTCGCAGTGCACCGCGGGGTCCACGTCGGGGAACACGTGCGCGATCTGGCCGCTGCGATCGACGAGGAACGAGACGCGCGACTCGATCCCCGCGTGCACGGGCACGCCATAGGCGTTCGCCGCCGTGTTCTCGGGATCGGCGAGCAGATCGAAGGGAAGGTGCTGATCGTCGTGGAACTGCAGGTGCGAGACGACGTCGTCGCTCGACACACCGAGCACGACCGTGCCCGTCGCCTGCAAGCGCTCCCACGCATCGCGGAACGCACACGCCTCGTGCGTGCAGCCCGGCGTCGCGTCGCGCGGATAGAAATAGACGACCACCGGGTGGCCGCGAAACTCGGAGAGCTGCCGCACGCGACCGGTCTGGTCTTGAAGCATGATGCTGGGCGCGGCGCTGCCGACGGCGGGCATCGTGGAGGCCGCCGTGCCGGACGACTGCGACGACCCGCAGGCCGAGAGGAGCGCGAACGTCACCGCGAGGACGATGGGCTTCTGCATGGCCCGGGTATGGAATGAATCGCGCCGCTCCGCACGTAGACTGAACCGTGGCGAAGCGCGCAGCCGTCTTCTTGGCGATTCTCGCCTTCTGCGTGCCGGCCGCGGGGCAGCATCGAGCGACTCCGACGCCCCACGATTCCGCGCTCCGCGTGGCGCGCGAGATCGACCAGCGCGTGGCGACCTTTCGCGCGTTTCGAAGTGAGTCCGCGCGCGGCGAGTGGCGAGACGCGCGTTCGTGGAGCGTGCGCGGCACCGATGCCTGTCTCGCCGCGGCGCGCGCGGCGGCGCTTCCCATCGCACCGTTCGCCACCGAGCTCACGCCCATCCCCGCGCCCGTCCGCGTGGACGGACCCATCGGCGGCGTCTCGTTTCCCAAAGAGCGCGAGGGCGCTCCGCTCTACGTCGCGTGCGAGCTGGCCGTGCGCCTGCCCGCCGTGGCCGCCGTCTTGCGCGATCATCACGTGCGCGAGGCCTTCGTTCTCTCCGCGTGGCGACGGCAGCCACGCACCAGCTTCCACACCTTCGGCCTCGCGCTCGATCTCGACCGCTTCACGCGTGACGACGGGAGCGTGCTCGACGTCGAGCGCGACTTCGTCCGCGACCCAGCGCATCGCACGTGCGACGGAGTCGATCGATCTCCGGTCGACGAAGCGGGCCCGGCGCTGCGCGCGCTCGCCTGCGATCTCGCCGATCGCGCCGGGCTCTCGACGGTGATCACGCCAGAGTACAACGAGGGCCACCGCGACCACTTCCACGTGGACGTGCGCCCGCACGACGCGCGCCTCTTCGTGCGATGATCGCGCCGTGTCTCGCACGACCCTCGCCACGCTGGCCCTCGCTCTCATTCTCTCGCTCGCCTCGATCGCGCGCGCCGACGTGGTCTCCGACGACAGCTGCCACCGCTGGGAACACTGGCAGGGCGGTCACAGCGGGCGCTGCTCGTTCGGGCCGAGCTGCTCGGTCTCGCCCGCGCTCGGCCGCGGCAACGAGCGCGGCGGCGTGCTCGCCGGCCTCGGTACGCTGGTGATCGCCGGCGTGATCCGACGACGACGCTCACCGCGCTAGCGCTAGAGAATGAAGCAGTCGCCGAGGCGGCAGATCTCGAGGCTCTTGCCGTGGATCTTGGCCACCTCGCGCTCCACCGCAGCCTCGAACACCGGCTTGATGTGATAAAGCAGCGTCGGCAGGCCCTTGTGACCGTGGAGCTTGTCGAGGTCCTTGCTCAGCGTCTCGGCCGTGTGATGGCCTGAAGCCTTCGCGAGCCACTGCTGGTCGTTGGGGAACGAGATCTCCATCAAGAGACCGCGCAGGTTCGGGTGCTTGCCCAGCACCTCCCAGAAGCGATCCGTGGGTCCCGTGTCGCCGGAGTAGCCGAGCGCGCCACCGTGCCCGTTCTCGATGATGAAGCCGCACGCGTCGATGGTGTGCGAGACGAGCACGGGCGTGACCAACATGCCCGCGATGGTCTCCGTCTTCTCGGGCGTGAGCTCGCGAAACGAGATCGTCGGGCCGAGCTTGGTCGGGATCTTCGAGAAGTCGGGCCAGAGAAGGTCGTTGAAGAAGTGCTTCTTCAGGACGGCGATCGTCTCGGGGATGGCGGCGATCTCGAGCGTCGGTCCGCCCTGCTGGCAGCGGTTGTCGGCGAGCGTCGCGAGATCGCGCACGTGATCGAGGTGCGCGTGACTGACGAAGACCGCCTCGATCTTGTGCTGCTCTTCGAGCGTCATCATGCTCGTGACGGCCCCCGCGTCGATCGCCACGCGTCCATCGAGCAGGAAGCTCGAGGTCCTGTGCTTCGGCGTTTCGCCGCCGTGACAGCCGAGGACGCGCAGCTCCATCAGAGGCCCGCCGATGAATTCGTCATCAGGTGTCCTCGAACTTCTCGCGCATCTCGAGGAACTCGAGGAACTCGTCGAGCCGAGACATCTCGGACACCACGAGGCCGCTCTTGTCCTCTTGCACGATGCCGAGCCTCACGAGGCGCGCGATCACTTCGTCCACTTCGGCGACGGCGAGCCCGACTTCTTCCGCGAGGTCGGCCTTGGTGATCGGCACCACGACCCCGCCGTCCTCACGCGGCCGCCCGATCATGTCGGCCTGACGCGAGAGCCCGAGGATCACGCGCGCCTTCGGATCGCGGTGCATGAGCACGTCGATCAGCTCGTTCGCCGAGTCGAGCCGACGCGCGAGCTTCTTGATCAAGCGCACGGCGATCTCGGCATTGCCGATCACCATCTGCTCGAACGTGCGCGCGTCGATGACGAGGACCTTCGCGCGCGTCTCCACGGTGGCCGTCGCGTTGCGCGGCTTGGCGTTGAGGATGGACATCTCGCCGAAGAACTCACCGGCGCCGAGCAGCGCGAGCGTCTTCTCGCCGCCGCGCCCGTTCTTGGTGATGCGAACGGTGCCGGACTGCAGAACGAGCATGTGCTCACCCTGCTCGCCCTCTCGGAAGAGCACTTCCCCTGCCTCGCACGTCTTTCCGAAACGCGCGAAGAGCTGGTCTTCGGCCATGGAAACGAGAGGCTACTCTGCGGCAGGCGCAGGCGCCAAAAACCCTGGCGCTTCGGTCAGAGGAGAAACGCGCCACCGAAGACGATCCGGAGGAACGCGCGGTCGGCGAAGTAGAGCAGACCGGCACGATCCGGTGCGAGCCCGTAGCCGCCGTCGACGCGCAAAAACAGGAGGAAATCGCGCGAAGAGAGGATCTCGGCGCCCAGCGTGGCGTAGACGACGCCGAGCGGCTGCACGCTGCTGCGCGGCTGTGGCACCTCGCTCAAGCCGCCGCCGGCCATGATGCCCCCGAAGATGGTGAGGTGCGGGTCGGCCTCCCAGCCGATGCGCGCGCCCGCGTCGAGCCGCGCGCCGTATGCGAACGAGCCGGCGAGCGTGCCCTCGCCGTAGACGTTGCCGGGGCCGACGGCGAACAAGGGCTCGACCACGATCGCGAGATCGACCTGATGCTCGCCCCAGACGCGCAGGCGCATGGGCACTGCGAGCTCGCCGCCGATTCCGACCTGAAGGCCCATGATGGGCGAGCCCCAGAGAAACCCGCCGCGGATGCCGACGTTGAAGAGCGAGGTCGGCGCGAGCTCGAGCTGCACGTACGCGCCCGGCCATCCGGCCATCGCCGCGATCAAGACGTTGCCGACGCCGAGCGTGCGCCCCGACAGAAGCGAGGCATCACCGCTGGTCGGGCGATCGAGGCTGGGCGGCGCGTAGGCGTCCGGCTCCGAAGCATCGCGGGACGTCGTCGAAGACCCACCCGACTGCGCGTGCGCGACGAGAGGAAACGCGAGCGAGAGCGCGAGAACGAGTGCGCGCATGACGACGCACTATCACGATCGCACGTAAGGCGGATAGCCTGACGCCTCCATGCGCGCGCTCTCGGACGATGTGGATCTCGATCGGGTGGGCGCGTACCGCGGCCTCGACGAGGCGATGGCGGCGTTCGCTTCGGTCGAGGGCGCGCGGCACCGCGAGATCGGTCGCACGCACGAAGACCGCGCGCTCGTGCGTCTCGACGTCGGGCCCGCCGACGCGGCACACGTCACGCTCGTGATCGCGGGCCTGCACGCGATGGAGTGGATCGGCGTGGAGACGGCGCTCGCGCTGGTGCGCGAATGGATCGCGAGTCCGCCGCGCGATCGTCGGCTGGTGATGCTGCCGATCCTGAACCCCGACGGCTACGCCAAGGTCGAGCGCGAGCTACGCGGCAAGCGCTGGCGCTTCACACGCAGCAACGCGCGCGGCGTCGATCTCAACCGCAACTTCGCCACGCACTTTCGCCCGCGCCACTTCTGGCCCTCGATCCTGCCGTTTCTGGGCGGCCCGGGTGCCGCGCCCGGATCGGAGCCCGAGACGCGCGCCACGCTCGACGCGCTCGCGCTCGATCGCGGCAAGATCGATCGCGCCGTCTCGCTCCACAGCTTCGGCAAGAAGCTCCTGCTTCCCTTCGGCGGGCGCTGGAAGCATCCGCCCGACCACGACGCTCTGCGTGCGCTCGCGCGCGAGGTGAACCGCGGCCTCGGCGATCGCTACGCGGTCCACGCCTCGTCGCGCTGGGTGCCGGGCGCGTTCGCGTACGGAATGGAGCTCGATCACTTCCACGCGGAGGGGATCGCGCCGCTGCTCGTCGAGTGCTCGGCCGGCGGGCTCGCGCTCGGCGATCCCTCGAGCTGGCTGCATCCGTTTCGCTGGTTCAATCCGCGCGACCCCAAGAAGCAGTCGCTCGAGATCGCGCGCGCGCTGCGTCCGTTCGTGGCGCCCTGAGCATCGCGATCAAGGCGTCGCGAGGATCCGATCGGCGTCGCCGAGGAACTCGAAGTGCATGGTGTCCTGCAGCACGTCGTGGCCCAACCAATAGAAGCCGAAGCGCTCGAACTGCGTGACCCAGCACTCGGGCATGGACATGCGCTCGAAGATGGACGCGACCTCGCGCTGACAGAGCGGGTGCTCGCGCCACTCGGCGACGCAGTGGCAGCACGTGTTGGTGTCGGGATCGATGTCGATGGCGATGCCGTACACGTGGTTGCTGACTTCGCCGTTGTGATAGGTGTTTCGATCGCGCAGGCCCGAGAGCCGATGCGGCGCGTAAGGCGTTGCGGTGCAGTTCGCTGCGATCGCCGCCTCCGCGCAGCGCAGCGCGGGGATGATTCGCTCGTTGAGCCGCACGCGGAGCCCGAACACGGTGACGCCGCGCGCGTAGAAGCTGGGCGGGTGCGCGTTCCACTCCGCTTGGCCGAAGCCCTCGAAGAACCCGTACTGCTCGGTGCGATAGCGAATCGCCTGCTGAGCCCGAGCGCGCCGCGTGCGCTGCTCCTCGGGCGTCATGCTGGCCTTCGTGAGCCAGTTCCCACGCACGAGGAAGTCGTGCGGCTGTTGCTCGTTGCACGCCGGTACCGCCGCGGGCGCTGCGCTGGGCCCGGCATCTTCTTGCGCGCGCGAGGGCAGCGACACGAGGACGCCGAGGAGGAACGACGCAGACGCATAGAGGACGACGGAAGCGAGGCGCGCGCGCATGTCGCCCATTAGCACGCGGGTTCCTTGCGCGAGCGCTCGGACGCGTGGTACTGGTCTTATGTTCAGCTACCGCGCGATCGACCACGAACCAGGAGCGATTCGATGACGAAGACACAGACACCAGAGAAGGCGCCCGAGCGCGATCCCGTCGGGTCCTTCGAGCACGCGGTGCTCGCTCTCTTCGAGGGCCCGCTCAGCACGGTGGGGTTTCCCGGAGTCGATCGCGCAGCGCTCGTCGATGCTGCAAGCGCGGCGATCGCGGCGCAGCGGGTCGTCGAGGCGGCCGAGCGCGATCTCGAGCACTCGCGTCGTGAGCTGGGCGAGCGCGCCACCGAGCTCGGAAAGCTGGCGCGACGCGCCGTGGCGTTTGCGCGCGTGCTCGCCGAAGACGACCCGGCGCTCGCCGAGAAGCTCGATGCCCTCTCACCGCGCACGAGCGAGCCTGCACCAACCACACGCAGGCGTCGTCCTCGGAACGCGACCGCGATGCTACCTACGCTCGACAGCGAAGAGCCGGTCGAGGTCTCGATCGGAGTGCCCGGCTCGCCGGGCCGACACAATTATGTCGCGTCCGCTCCGCGGACGACTCCGGTCGAGGTCGCTGCGGAATGAGCGCCTAGTAGCGCTCGCCGGTGGTGCCGCCGCCGTGCTCCGACGTCGTGCCGCCCGTGTCGTCGAAGATGAACGCGTCGTGGATGATGAACGCGGGACCGGCCTCGGACGCGACCACCACGTTGACGGTGCCGAGATCGTGCTGCGGCGTGGCCACCAGGAGCGTGTTCGTGTCCATGATGGTGACCTGCGTCGCGCGCTGCGAGCCGAAGTACACGGCGTAGCCCACGTCTTGGCGGAAGTTCGCGCCCGTGATCTGGACGGCCTGCTCACCGCCGGTCTGGCCGTGTCGCGGCTGTAGGTTGTAGACGTCCATCGGGCCGCCGTCGCCCTCGCAGCTGGCGAGCGGCAGCGAGATGAAAACGAGGAGGCAGAGAGCACGGGCGGCGGTTCGGGGCATCGCTTCGTCCTGTCGAGAGTCGTCCTGTCGAGAGATGCGCACGATACCGATCCTTCGCGAGCAGGGTCAAGGTGCGCGGGGCCGTGACGAAACGCTTGCTGCCTGACCACCAAGCTCGGCACGAGCTTGACGCTCCAAACCCCGGCGCCGCACACTTCGCCCTTCATTCGTGATCTCGAGCGCCTCGAGGTCACGGCCCCCCGGAAGAGGAGCGTTCTTGGCCCGGAAGAGCCTGCTCTTGGTCGATGCGGACCCGCGCAGCTTGCGCGTGTTGGAGGTCAGCCTCCGCAAGGCCGGTTACAACCTCGCGACCGCGAGCGACGGGACGACCGCGCTCTCGCTGATCGCGTCGTCGACACCCGACCTGATCTTGTCCGACACGCGCCTTCCGGGGATCGACGGCTTCGCGCTGGTCGAGATCGTGCGGCGCAATCCCGACTGGGGCGCGATCCCCATCATGTTCTTGTCGAGCGATCCCGCGGTGGAGAGCAAGGTCCGCGGGCTGCAGCTCGGCGTCGAGGACTACCTCACCAAGCCGATCTACATCAAAGAGATCGTCGCTCGGATCAACATCGCGCTCTCGCGCTTCGAGCGCGAGAACTTCGCGCGCGGCGGCGGGCGCGCATCGATCTCGAAGACGCGCTTCACCGGATCGCTCGCCGACATGGGCCTGGTCGATCTGATGCAGACGATCGAGATCAGTCGCAAGTCGGGCGTGCTCGAGGTGCACTCGGGCCAGCGCACCGGGCTGATGACGTTCCGCGACGGGCAGATCCTCGATGCAGAGCTCGGATCGCTCCACGGCGAACGCGCGCTCTATCGCGTGCTGCTGTTCAGCGAAGGCGACTTCGAGATCGACTTCCGCCCCGTCAAGACGGAGCAGCAGATCCGCATTCCGACGCAGGGCCTCCTCATGGAAGGCATGCGGCGCCTGGACGAGTGGGGCCGCCTGCTCGAGCAGATTCCGCCCATCTCGAGCGTGATGGAGATCAACGACGAGGAGCTCTCGCAGCGCCTCGCGGAGCTGCCGGACGAGATCAACGCGGTCCTCAAGGGGATCGACGGGCAGCGATCCATCGAAGAGGTGATCGACCTCGTCGACGGCGACGACCTGAACACGCTGAGCACCCTCAGCAAGTTGTTCTTCGAGGGCGTGATCCAGCCCACCGGCCGCTCGCGGACCCTGCGTCCGCCGGGCACGTCGCCCACCGGCGAGGTCGAGGGCGATTCCGAGACGACGACCGAAGAAGACGCCCATTTCGAGACCGGCGTCGTGCCCGCGGCGGCTCCGGACTCGCACGCGGGCGATCGTGCGAATCCTGACGATCCGAGCACGCGTGTGCCGACGCGTGCCTCGATCGTTCCTGCGTCGATGCCCGCTGAGATCCCGGTGCCCGGGCCCATCGACGCTGAGGAGCCTGCGATTATCGCGTCTTCGACGCCTGTGGCGGAGATCGAGACCCCGCCTCCGGCGATCGTGCCGGCGATGCCCGACGAGGGCACGATCGATGCACCTCTTCCGCTCGCTTCGAGACCAGAGGCTTCCGCGCCCCAGACGTACTCCGCCAAGTCGACCCTGATCGGGCCCGGCTTCGCGGCGTTGCCGAAGAAAGATGACGACTCGGCTCCGCCGAGCACTCCTGCCGAGCACCAGACCCCGGCCCGTGATTCCGAGGATGCAATGAGCAAGAAGAACCGGAAGAAGAACCGCGGGGTCGAGCGCGAGGTCCAGAAGACCGAGAGCGTCAGACCGAGCGTCGAGGCCAAACCCGTCGTCGCCGAGCCGGCGGTCGACAAGGCCGACGCCGAAGCCAAGAAGGAGGGCGAGGCTCAGAGCAACGTCATCCAGTTCCCGGCCAAGCGCTCGGGCGTCGCGACGGCGATCGCGGTGAACGACGACGTTCAGTCGGGCAGCGGCTCGAGCGCCGCGCGCGACGACAGCACCGCCCCGCGGCTGCGAACCGATGACCAAGGCCAAGACGACGACGGCGATGGCGATGGCGACGACGACGATGCCTCGGCGGTCGCGCCGCCCAGGCCGCTTCCGGGAGAGCTCCCGAAGGTGATCGTCTCGGACCTCGCCGGCACTCCGTCCAAGTCGAGAGAGCCTGCGGCCCCGCCGCCGAGCGATCGCCGGAGCCGTCGCGAAGAACGTCGGACCAAGAAGAACCCGACCACGACGTCGGGCGAGATTCGTGCGTTGGGAACCGGCGACAACATCGCGGTCACCGACGACTTCTTCCGCGCGAGCCAGAAGGCGGCCGCCGCCGCCACGCACGACGACTTCAGTGATCTCGGACCGACCGACGAGCTGCCCAAGCAGTCGCGTCAGGCGATGTACGCCACGGCCGGGATCGTGCTCGGGTTCGGAACGCTGATCGGCGCCTTTCTGTACTACCAACAGATGGTGCTCCCGCCCGTGCACGAGCTCGGGCATGCAGGCCCCGTCGAGCTGCCGCACGCCACGACGACACCGCCCGTGACCGACGCGCCGCCGCCGCCGGACACGCTCGTCGACCTACCGCCCGACACGAGCGTCGCAGTCGCTCCCGATGGGGTGCCGGACGGCACCGAGGTCGAAGCGCTCCCGCCGGACGACGCCGCGCAGGTCGCAGAAGCCGAGCAAGAGGAGATCGCCGCTCTTCCGCCGCCCGAAGAAGTTCCGTTCGAAGAGCCCGCGGTCGCAGGCGAGACCTACGAGTCGGTGCTGGCCGAGGCCGACGCGGCGCGGCGCCGCCCCTCCACGGCGATTCCGCTCTACGAGCGCGCGATCGCGCTCAATCCGGTGGGCAGCGAGGCCCTCGCGCAGCTCTCGTTCTTGCTCTTGAACCGCGGCCGTCGGCCCGATCTCGAGCAGGCGCGTGATTACGCGGCCCGCGCGTCGTCGACCGATCCGACCAACTCGCTCGCATGGCTCGTGCTCGGTGCGGCACGCGAATCGCTCGGCGACCGCGCAGGCGCACGCGAGGCGTACCACGCGTGCGTGGACCAGGGACAAGGCGCGCACGTGCGAGAGTGCCGAGCGCTCGCACACTGAGCCCCTCGAAAAAGGCCCTGAGCGCGCGTCGCCATGATCAGGCTTGGCGAAAGCCGAGCAGTCTGGTTATTGTGCGACCGGGTTAGGGTCACTCCCGCGGAGCGCAATCATGGTCTTGGTCATCATCGTGCTGGTCGTCATCGCCGCGACGGTGGGTCTCGCGTTTTTCGGGCAACGCATCGGCGCGAACATGGAAGCGCCCAACCTCGGAGCCGGGACGACGGAACAGGAGATGCGCTCTGCGCTCTCGCCGTCGGTGCTGGGGGCGCTGCTCGGAATCCTGCCGTTCATGATCTTCGTGATCGCGCTGGTATGGACTGCGGTGCACCTGCCGGTCGAGCACGTCGATGACGGCTCGGGCAGCTCGGCCAGCGCTCCCTAGCGCACCGATTCATTCGATTCGCGTCAGGCGAGCGAGCGCGCGGCAGAGGCCTCGCGGAGCTCGCGGTGGACCACGTACGCGAGCGCCGCGATCGAGCCGAGCCCGACACAAGCCACGAGGTAAGGCCACGGGTTGATGCCGTGCTTCTCCGCGTCGGGCACGATCCAGAACGAGGCGATCGCGAGCGAGAACCCCACGTCGAGCAGCATCTGCATGGCCCACTCGTGCGAGAAGGCCAGCGTGAGGAAGCCGATCGCGCCTTCGGTCGCGCCGCAGTAGAGCGTGAACGCGGAGAAGGCGACGAGGGTCGTGAGCGCGAGCGCGAGGTTCTTGGTCATCGAGGTCTCCTTCGATCGGCGGTGATCGCCGAGTGATGCCCTCAACATGACCTCGGGCTTGGCGTTCTCCATGACCTCCGAGGTCATGACGTTGCGATCGGGCAGCGCGTACCATCGAGCGCATGCAGGTCGTGCGAGCCGAGAGTGCCTTCGGACCCCTTCTTCGTAGCCACCGCGTGGCGAGCGCCATGAGCCAGGAGCGGCTGGCCACCACCGCGGAGGTCTCGACGCGGCATCTCTCCTGTCTCGAGACGGGCCGGGCCTCGCCCAGCCGCGAGATGGTGCTCGTGCTCGCGAGCGCGCTCGAGCTGCCGCTGCGCGATCGCAACGCGCTGCTCGATTCGGCGGGGTTCGCGGCCGCGTATCGTGAGTCGCGCATGGACGACGCAGCGATGCGCGAGCTCGACGGCGCGCTCGGCCTCCTGCTCGCCAAGCTCGAGCCTTATCCGGCGATCGTGGTCGATCGCGCGTGGAACGTCGTGCGCGCCAACGTCGGGGCGACGCGCTTCTTTCCTCTCTTGCTCCCGCCCGGGGCACCGCCCGAGCTGCTCACCAACGCGGTGCGCGCCGTCGTCGATCCGCGCGGGGCGCGTCCCTACCTCGTGAACTGGGACGAGGTCGTGTGCTCGATCGCCGAGCGTGCGCGGCTCGAGCTCGCGCGCGATCCCGACGGCTCTCCGCGTCGCAGGCTCTACGACGAGATGCTCTCGTTCCCGGGCGTGAGAGAGGCGATCCGGCGCGCGCCCACGCCGAGTGGACCGCCTCTGCCGTTCTTGCCGGTGCACATTCGACGCGACGGAGTCGAGGCGCGCTTCTTCACGATGCTCACCACGCTCGGCACCCCGCTCGACGTCACGGCCGAAGAGCTGTGCATCGAGGCGTACTTTCCCGCCGACGCGGCCACGCGCGCCCTCTGCGACTCGCTCGCCGCGAGCTGAGCGCCGACCGAAAACGTTCCTAACGACGTGGCGTTCCGGTAACGTGCCGGCCGACCATGCCAGCGACGAAGTCGTTTCGGGTGACGCCGACGTCGACGCTGACGCAATCGTTCGTGCTCGAAGATCGCCTCACGGACGCAACGTCGGAGGACACGCTCAAGGGCATGTTCTTCGAGCGCATCCTCGATCTCGGCAAGACGGCGGGCATCGGGGCCGATGCGATTCCCTCACGTTTGCTGCGCTCGTACCGAACCTTCGGCGACTACCCAGTCGCCGACTACTACGCGATCATCCACGAGGTCGCCGTGCGCATGCACCCGCGCGTGCAGAACGTGGAGGCGATGCGACGCGTATCGGTGCGCGACTTCGAGCGCCTCGGGCAGAGCACGGTCGGGCGCGTGATGCTGAGCTTCGCCGGCGACGTGCGCGCGACGCTGCTCCAGGCCGAGCGACTCTACGGCGCCATCATCAAGGGCAGAGCGAAGGTGCGCGGCGAGAACGTCGACGGGGGCGGCATCCGCCTCACCTATCGCGACTTTCCCGGCCTCGCCGAGTTCTATCCGATCGGCACGATCGAGGGCCTCTGCCGCCACTATCACGCCGACTACGAGATCACGGTCGACGTGATCTCGCCGCGCGACGCCGACTACACGATTCGCTTCCGCTGACGACGCAGAGACGAAAAGAGAAGGACGAACGATGCCCGCGATCCTCAGTCGCTACGGACACGGTACCCAGGTCTACGATCCGCCCTGCCTCACCACGGGCGCGACGCTCTACTGCTTCACCGTCAAGTGCGACAAGGCGCGGATGCAGGCCTCGCTCGACTCGTTCTTGAACAAGGCCGCGCCTGGCAAGGTTCACTTCACGCCGCTCGGCGACACGGCGGTGATCTTCTTTCTGCGTGCGCCTCAGCTTCGCTCGGCCAGCCCCGCGTATCCGTCGGGCTTCGTGGACGACTTCGAGAGCGCGCCGTCGATGCCCTTGATCATGAAGGTCACGCAGCCGGGCGGCGGCACGGACGCCAAGCTCGTGAACTGGATGCCCTACGTGCTGATCGGCGATCCGATGGGCTGCATCGCGGGTCGCGAGCTCTTCGGCTTCTTGAAGGGCCTCGGTCAGTTCTACGTGCCCACGCTGCCCGGTCCGCTCGATACGTTCGAGGCGCGCGCGCAGGTGTTCCAGAAGCTGACTCCGAAGACGCTCATCGAGTGGAAGCCCCTCTACACCGTGCGCCGCATCGGGCCCGATCATCCGATCGAAGACGCGGTCGAGGCCTTCGACGACGCGATCGACGCCATCGGCTCGCTGCTCACCGGATGGACGCCGGGTGAGCTGCTCGAGGTCGGGATCGATCTGGCCAACCAGATCCTGCATCGCTCGTTTCCCGTCGTGAACCTCAAGCAGCTCCCGGACACCACGAACCCCGCGCAGGCGAGCTACCAAGAGATCTCCACGGCGCCGATGACGCTCACCGCCATCCGTGGCGCGGGCAAGCTCAAGGGCGACTTCGAGATCGAGATCCCCTCGTACGGAAGCCACGACGTGGCAGGCGATCTCGGGATCGCCGGCGCGGGCCCCGTCTACCCCGTGCAGTTCGGCCTCTACATCAACATGGACTTCTCCGTGCCCGCGGGGACGCGCATCTGGTCCTCTCCGTGAGTCGGCTGCCCTCGTGAAGAAAAAGAAACGGCCGGCTTCGCCGCCACTCCCGTCATGAAGAAGCAGATCGCGATCCTCGGCGGCGGCATCGGCTCGCTCGTCACCGCGTACTACTTGACGCGCACACCCGAGCTGCGCGCCAAGCACGAGGTCACGCTCTACCAGCTGGGCTGGCGGCTCGGCGGTAAGTGCGCGAGCGGGCGCAGCCAAGAACCGACGCAGCACGCGCGCATCGAGGAGCACGGCCTCCATCTCTGGTTCGGCTTCTACGAGAACGCGTTCCGCACCATCCGAGAGGTGTACGCACGCAAGCCCTCGCAGGTGGGCGACAGGCTCGTCACCTGGCGCGACGGCTTCAAGCCGTGCTCGTTCACGCCCATCGGCGAGGACTACCGAGGGCAGCTCGGATACTGGCCGCTGATGTGGCCGACGAACACCGACGTCCCTGGCGACGGCAAGCTCTTGCCCACGCCGCAGGCCGCGCTGGCGGAGCTCGCGTCGATCTTGCGACAGCTGCTCGAGAAGATCGTCACCGAGACTCGCAGCGCCGGGATCTTCGGAAAGATCGGCGATGTGGTGTTCGCAGCGGAGGTCGGCGCCCTGCTGGTCGCGATCGGCGCCCTCTGCGACCTCGCGGATCAGCCTGTGGCGCAGTTCCTTCCTGCGCTGGCCTCGTTCCGTACGCTCGCGACCAAGGTGCGCGCGCTCGTGCAGACGCAGGCCGAGGCGCGCTTCTCCGATCTCGAATTCCGACGCGTGTTCTCGCTGGCCGACATCGCACTGAGCACGATGCTCGGCGTGCTCGATCCGAAGTACGGAATCCTCGGGCCGGATCTCGAGCTCGATCTCGACGTGATCGACCATCACGAGTTCCGCGACTGGCTGATCGACAACGGATGCGACGCCTGGGTCGCACGGAAGTCGTCCTACCTGCGCGCGCTCTACGACCTTCCGTTCGCGTACGACCAGGGCGACGTCGACAAGCCGGGCCTCGGCGCGGGCACCGCGGTGCGCATCCTCATGCGGATCGTGCTCACCTACAAAGAGGCTGCGTTCTTCGAGATGCAGGCGGGGATGGGCGAGGTCGTCATCGCGCCGCTCTACGACGTGCTCGTGCAGCAGGGCGTGAAGTTCGAGTTCTTCAAGAAGGTGACGCGGCTCGAGCTCTCGCCGAACAAGCGCTGGATCGAGCGCGTGCACTTCGATCGGCAGGTCGACATCGTGGGCGGCGCCCCATACCAGCCGACGTTCCGCGTCGATGGCGTCACCTGCTGGCCGAGCGAGCCCTTCTATTCACAGCTCGTGAACGGTGCCGCGATCCAGGCGCAGCTCGCCGCCAGGCAGAGCTCGCTCGAGTCGAACTGGTGCGACGTCGCGCCGGTAGGAACCGAGACGATCGCGCTCGGTGTGGACTTCGATCAGGTCGTGCTCGGCATCGCGCTCGCCGCGTTCAAGCCGCTGAACGGAACCGACCTCGGCCTCTGCGACGAGCTGATCCCCGAGAGCCCGCGCTTCGCCGCGATGGTCAGGGGCCTCGCGATCGTGCCGACGCAGTCGTTCCAGATCTGGACCCACGAGGATCTCGCGGGGCTCGGCTGGCAGGCGATCGAGCCCGACCCGCCCGCGATGAACGCCGCGCCCGAGCCCTACAGTGTGTGGGCCGACTGCAGCCACGTGATCCCGCGCGAGCAGTGGCCCGCGCCCGCACCGAAGGGCGTGTTCTATTTCTGCGGCCCGTGGAAGAACGGTCTCACCGAGAGGCCGCGAACGGACGCGAGCGTTCCCGCCGCTGCGCACGCCGAGGTCTTGGCGAGCTCGCTCGCATGGCTGAAGCAATACGTCGGGTACATGTGGCCGAACGCGCAGGACCCGGCGAACCCCGCGGGGCTCGACTGGAACGCGCTCTACGATCCGAGCGGCGCCGTGGGGACCGGGCGCATGAACTCTCAGTGGATTCGTCCGAACGTGGATCCGAGCGAGTGCGTCGAAGCATCGCTGCCCGGAACGTCGACGCTGCGTCTGAAGGCGGACGAGTCCGGCTTCGAGAACCTCTACCTCGCGGGCGCCTGGCTCCGCACGGGCGTCAACGCGACGTGTGTCGAAGCCGCCGTGATGAGCGGCATGGACTGCGCGCGCGCGATCTCCGGTGAGCGGCTGCACATCGTCGGCGAGTGGTTCTGCATGAAGACGCCCGCGCGTTTTCGTTGACGCTCCGCCATCACGATCGCTGATGGCTCCAATCGAAACGGACGGCCTACCGCCGGAGCCGCGGGGGTTCACGATCGAGCTCACCGAGGTGCTCATGATCCGCGCAAGAGGGCTGCCGATGTTTCTGCTCGCGAGCGCGCTGCTCGCAGGAGGCTGCAGCCCGCGCGAGGTGCGGCTCGACGACGCGGCGGTTCCCGCGGGCGACGCTGGACCGGGAGACGACGCCGCGCAGGCCGACGCCGCGACGCCGGGATGCGCGTCGACTCCGACGTACGCCGAGCTTCGCGACACCATCTTCACTCGACGCTGCGCGACGGGACGCTGCCACGGCGGCACCACCGGGCCGGGCGTGGCGCGCGGGCCCACCGACTTCACGGCGAGCTCGACGCGGGCCGGGCTCGTCGATCACGGATCGGTCTTCCGGATGGGGCTCGTGCTCGTCCGTCCAGGCGACCCGACGGGCAGCTTCCTGATGGCCAAGCTCACCAACGATCTGCCCGCCGACTTCCGCCTCGAGGGCGTCGCGATGCCCGCCGCTTCGCCCTGGACGAGCCTGCCCGCGAGCGAGCTCGACTCGATTCGATGCTGGATCGCGGGCGGGGCGCCCTAGAGCGCCGAACGGTTCGAAGCCGTCGGGATTTTCGAGTATTTCGCGGTCAGCGCGAGCGCGCCCGGAGCCGCGGAACGAGGCGTACCGAGGTACGCCGCAGTGAGCAGCGAGGACGTAAGCCGCGATCACCGTGAAAGACGAAGGAAATCACAGGCGCTCGAACCGTTCGGCGCTCTAGTGACTGCCGCGCCTCTCGACAACAATTCTGTCGCGTCCGCGCTGCGGACGACTCCGGTCGAGATCAGTCGCCCATGGCGAGCGTGGTGTCGTCCTCGACGTGGCGATCCGTGAACGGGCGCGGCGCGTAGCCGATGAGCGCGTGCGCGGCGCGGAGGCCGCCTTCGATGGCCGCTTCGGCGCAGCCGGCGTTGATCGACGTCTGGACCCAGTCGCCCGCGACGACGAGGTTGATGAAGCCCGTGCGCCCCGGCTTCACGCGGAACGCGATGCTGCCCGGCGGCGAGAGCACGTAGCGCTCGCTGGGATCGATGTTGGCGCGCCAGTACTGCGCCTCGAGGCGATCCACACCGAGCGCGCCGCTCTCGTCGTGAAGCGCCGACCAGTCGAGTGTCTCGGGGTGCGCGGGCTGGGTCGCCTTCGGCCAGAGCGTCCCGATGTGCTCTTCGAGGAACTTCTGGCTCGCCGCGAGCACGCGCGCGCGCTGGGTCTTCGGGAACGTGGGATCCGAGTACGGCGCGATGGGCTTCGCGTCCTCCATCACGTTGCAGAAGTACGCGAGGCTCTTCGGCCGGTTCGCGCCCCAAGATTCTTCCGGGATCAGGTGCGAGAGATCGCCCCAGGTGTCGAAGGGCTCGACGTAGCCGGTCATGATCGTGAGGCCGTCGGTCCAGCCGAGCTCGGGTGTGGTGCGATCGAGCCAGAGCTGCAGCGCCTGGGTCTGCACGGTACGCGAGCTGGCGAGCATCTTGCGCCAGTCGTCGTTCGCGACGAAGAGCTCGCTGGCCACGTCGGGCAGCGCGGCGACCGAGATGCCGAGCACCACGCGATCGAAGTCCACGCCGAGATGCAGCGTCTTGTGCCCCACGCTCTGGCTGCACCAAGCGCTCTCGAGCGTGAGCTCGTCGGCGTCGAGCGCAGCCTTGATCACGGCACCGTTCACGATCTCGCCCCAGCGCGGCTCGCTCGGCCAGCACGGCAGATCGTGGACCCACTCGAGCGCTTGATAGGGAGGCGCCGCGACACTCACCTGCTCGCTCAGCTCGATGGTGGAGACGAGGTTCCCCGTCGCCGAGAGGCCGAGGTTCTCGACGCGATGGAAGAACTCGAACTTCACGCCGCGGTTCTTCAAGACCAAGTACAGAGGGCCGAAGATGGTGTCGCCCATCCCCGCCTTCATCTTCCAGAGCGGCGCGTCCTTGTAGCCGAGCCCGAGCAGCAACAGGATCCGCAGCGACACGCCGGCCGCGGCGCGCGCGTCTCTTCGATCGCCCGTACCGTTCTCGTACGCGAAGCCGAGGTCGTAGAGCGCGCGCACCGGGCCCCAGAACGAGACGCGCGAGCTGGCGCCGTTGCGCTCGAGCCACTCGGCGAAGTCCCACTGGTCGATGTACGCGAAGCCTTCGATCTCGCCGCGCGGGATCACGTCGTCGACGAGGCCGCGCAAGAGCGCTGCGCCGAGCAAGATACCGAGCACGAGCCGACGCCCCTCGTCGCTGAACGTGTCGTCGTCCGCGTGTCGCACGAGCGCGACCGTGATCCGATCGAGCGCGGCGCGCGCATCGACGCTCAGTAGGTTCGCCTTCGCGAGCGCGAGCTTGGCCAGATCGATGGCGAGATGCGCGAACTTCAGTGGCTCGTGGATCAGCAGCTTCTCCAGCCACGTGATCACCGTGCCGATGACCGCCGAGAAGAGTCGATCGATCAAGGGAACGGGCACTCCGTCACCCGGCTCGCCCGGTAGGCGCGGCAGGTCCAGCGTCCAGCTCGACCAGCGTGATTGCTCGGGGACCCACTCCTCGATGGTCACGCGACGCTGCGGCTCGAACGCGTCTCGCCACGTCTTCCACCGCGCGTTGGGCTTGATCGCGGCGTAGTCCTCGTAGCCGTCGCGCATCAGAGCGAACGCGTTCTCGTAGAAGCCGAGGAACGCGTGCAGCCCGTGCTCTTCGATGCGGTCGTGGACGCCGGCGTTGCGTCCGCTCGCGCCCTTGCCGCCGAGGCGCCAGCCTTGCTGGTAGACGGTGACGTCGAAGCGATCGCGAAGCTCCGCGGTGCACGTGAGCTCGTACGCGGCGGCGATCGATCCCAGGCCTCCACCGAGGATCGCGACCTTGGTCTTGGTCACGGCAGGCCTTCAGGCGACTTCGTCATGCGGCGGGACGATATCCGAGGCGGGCTTGCCGCGTCTGCCGCCATCGAGCGCCGCGGCGAGCGCCGGCATCGCCACCAGCGTCACGAACTTCGACAGGCCGATCCCGCCCAAGACCACGATGGCGAGCGGCCGCTGGATCTCGGCGCCTGCGCCCGGCTCGAGCGCGAGCGGAAGAACACCGGCGAGTGTCGCGGTCGCGGTCATCATGATCGGCCGGATGCGGCGCGCACACGCGAGCTCGAGCGACTCGACGTACGACTTGCCCTCGTTCGCGTGCTCCTCGGCGACCTCGAGGAGAAGAATTCCCGCCTTCACCTCGAGACCGACGAGCAGCACCATGCCCATCATCGCGGACACGTCGAGCGCGGTGCCGGTGATGAGCAGCGCGATCAGCGCACCCGTGAGCGCGAACGGCGTCGTGAGCAGCACGGCGATCGCCGGACGCACGCGCCGGAACTGTGCGACGAGCGCGACCAGCGTGAGCAACACGCCGAAGCCGAGCACCACGCCGAGATCGCGAAACGAGTTCACCTGCGCCGCGGCCTGACCGCCCACGTCCACGCGCCCGCCCGGCGGCGCGCTCACGCCCTCGAGCGCCTGACGCACGTCCGTCGCCACCGATCCGAGATCGCGCCCCTCCACGTCGGAGGTCACGACGATCACCGGGCGCAGCGCCTCGTGACGAAGCTCGACGGGCACCGAGCTGTCTTCGAAGTGGACGAGCGCGCCGAGGGGAACGGTCATCCCCGTCGTTCCTGCCGCACCGGGCACCACGAGCGGCATGTCGAGGACGCGCTGTGGATCGAAGCGAAGCGAGTCGGGATAGCGCACGCGGATCGGCAGGCGGCGATCGCGGTACGGCATGGTGCCGCCGTGAGCACCGAGCAGGCCGGCGGCGACGCGATCGAGCACGTCCTGCGAGGTCAGGTGCGCGCGAGCCGTCGCCGCATGATCCACGTGCGCGGTGCGGACGGGCGAGGAGCCCTCGATTCCGTCGTAGAGGTCCACGAGGCCCTCGATCGGCGCGAGACGCTGGCCGATGTCGCGTGCGACGACCTCGATCTGGGCCTCGTCGTCGCCGAACACTTTGATCTCGATCGGATGCTGCGCGTCCACGAGATCGTTCAGCACATCCTCGAGCACCGCGATGATCTCGATGCGCATCTCGGGAATCTCCGTCCCGATGCGCGTGCGGATGGCGTTCTGGATCTCGTCCGACGAGCGATGACGGAGGGTGCGCGGCGTGAGGCGCACCATCACGTCACCGCGGCTCTCGCCCGTCGCCGCCGCGGGGCCGAGCTCGATGCCCGTCCTGCGTGCGTAGCTCTCGACCTCCGGGGTCTGTCGAAGGATCAGCTCGATGCGATGCGCGACGCGGTCGGTCTCCTCGAGCGACGTGCCGGGCGGCATGAAGTAGTCGAGCACGAACGAGCCCTCGTCGAGCGAGGGCAAGAACCCCGACGGAACGACGCGGAGCGCGGCGTAACCCACGCCCAAGGTCGCGATCACGAGCAAAGGGCCGAGCCAGGAGTGCCGCGCGCCCCAGCCGGCGATGCGGCGATAGAGCACCTCGAGACGCGGCGGCTCCGGCGGCTCCTTGTGCGCGACGAGAAAGCGTGCGGCCGCGATCGGCAGCGACGTCACCGAGACCACGAGCGAGAGGAGCACCGCTGCCGAGAGCGGGATCGCGAGGGCCGCGAAGAACTCGCCCACCAGTCCGGTGACGAACGCGAGGGGCACGAGCACGATGACCGTGGTGAGCGTGGTGCCGAACACCGCGGGCCCGATGTCGTTCACGCCCTTGGCTGCCGCCTCCTCGGGGGGCTCGCCCGCTTCCAGCCGCCGCGCGATCGCTTCCAGCACGATGATCGCGTCGTCGATCACCAGACCGACGGCGATGGCCATCCCGCCGAGCGACATCAGGTTCAGCGTCGCGCCCACGACGCGCATCACGAGGAACGTCATCGCGAGCACGACCGGGACGGTGAGCGCGGCGATCGCGCCTGCCCGCACGTTGCGCAGCGACGCACCGAGCACCACGAGACAGAGCGCGATGCCCACGAGGATCGACTCACGCACCGAGCCCAGGCTCTCTTCGACGAGGTCGGCCTGGTCGTAGACCGGCTCGAGCGTCACGCCCTCGGGGAGCGGGATCGATCGGGCGACCTCTTCGACCGCGCGCACGACGGCGGGTGTGCCGGCTCCCGGTGCGCGCGACACGCTGATGACCACCGTCGGTCCATCGGGACCGCTCACCCGCGAGGTCGGATCGACGGCGCCCTCGTCGACGGTCGCGATCGCATCGAGCGTGAGCGCGGCTCCGGAGGCGGCGGTCGCGATGGGGATCGCGCGCAGCTCGGAGAGATCGCGGGCGTCTCCCGACACGAGCACCGGCAAGCGCGCGCGATCGAGCTCGAGCCTACCGGCCGGACCGAGCGCCGTCTCTGCGCGAAGGCGCGTCGCCACCTCGAGCGGCCCGAGCCCCGCCGAGGACGAGGCCAGCGGATCGAGCACGACCTCGACCTCGCGGACGTCTCCGCCGTGCACGCGCACCATGCCGACGCCGGGCACGCGAGAGAGCGCCGGACGCACGACGAGATCGCCCAGCTCGCGCAGCTCGCGCGTGTCGACCGGCCCCGCGAGATCGAAGGTCACGACCGGAAACGCCGTCGGGGTGAGGCGCTCGACCTCGATCTCGGTGCCGAGGGGCAGCACGTTTCGCACGCGCGTCACCGCGCTCTCGACATGCTGGAGCCCGGCCTCCATGTTGCTGCCCGACGCGAACGTGAGCGAGAGCTCGGTCGCCCCACGCACCGTCCGCGATCGCACGCGCACCACGCCGATCACCGTGGCGACTGCCTCTTCGAGCGGCCGCGCGAGCGAAGTCACGGCGACGTTGGCCGGAAGATCGCCAGCGCGCGCCACGACCACGATGCGCGGGAAGTCGACCTCGGGATAGACGCCACTCGGGAGCGACGAGACGGCGAGCACTCCGCCGAGTACCGCCGTCAGGGTCGCCAGGACGACCACGGCGCGATGACGTAGAACGAAGGCGCCCAACATCTAAGGGCTCTCCGCGCCTTCACACGCTGCGTCGTCGGGAAGACCGATCGAGCGCACGATCACGCGCGCGGCCGGCGGCAGGCCCGAGGCAATCTCGGCACGACCGTCGATCCGTGCGCCGACGGTGACCGGCGTCGGCACCGCATGGCCATCCGCGCACACGAGCACTTCGGTCGACCCTTCTGCGCCGTGGCGAACGGCCGAGTCCGGCACGGTGAGGGCATCGTGCTCGCCGATCGCGACGCGAACTTCGGCCGCGAGTCCGAGCGGAAGGGTGTGGGCGGAGGGGTCGAGGGCCACGCGCACGGAGCCGGTGCCCGTCACGGGATCGAGCGCGGGCGCGACGGTACGAACATGCGCCGTCACCGGCTCGGCGAGCCCATCGAGCACGACCGTCGCGGTCTGGTCGCGAGCGAGAACGAGGAGATCTCGCGCGGGCGCGCTGACGGTGATCTCGAGCGACGAGACGTCGGCGATCTCGAGGATCGGCGTGGCGGGCGTGCCATCGACGTTCTCACCGGTGCGACGGAGCATCCGCACCACCGTTCCCGCGATGGGGCTCGTGACGTGGGTACGCGCCACGCCTCGCCGCGCCTCGCTGTAGATCGCGCGCGCGGCGGTCACCGCTTGTTCGAGCGCGGCGAGATGACCATCCGCCTCCTCGAGCTGCGCGCGCGCTGCGATCCCTCGCTCGACCAGGTGCGCGAGATGATCGCGCGACGCCTGCTGCGTGTGAGCGAGCGTCTCGGCCTCGGCGAGCTGGGCGCGCGCGTGCGCCTGCGCGTCCACGGTGGGGCCTGCTTCGATCTGTGCGAGCAACGCACCCGCCTCGACGACGTCGCCCTCACGCACCAGCACACGCTCGATGCGCCCGGGCACCTCGGCCGCCACGGAAGCGCGTCGATCGGGCGGCGTGTCCACGACGCCGTGCAGCGTCCGCTCGTCGATCAGATGCCTCGTCTCGAGCGCACACGTCGCGGCCGGCGCTGGCTCGGTGCTCGCGCCCTCGTCTGGACTAGCGCTCGCACCACACGCGCAAGAGAGCGTGATCGCGAGCACGAAGAGTCGTCGATCTCGACCTGAGTGCCTGGCTCGCCGGGCCGACATAATTGTGTCGCGTCCGCGAAGCGGACGACTCCGGCCGAGATCAGCGCCAGTCATCGGTTCGTCCTTCGGCGTGATCGAGCCGGGCCGCCGCGCGCGCACGATCGGCGAGACAGCCCGCCAACGAGCGCTCGGCATCGGCCAGCATCTGTGCGGCCGCGAGCGTGGTCGTGAGATCGACACTGCCTTCTTCGTAGCCTTGGCGCGCGAGGTCGGCCGCCTCGCTCGCCACGGGGACGACGCTCTCGATCTGTGCGCGGCAGCGATCGGCGATCGCGACGTAGTCGGCGTGCATCGCGAGCGCGGCGGCGCGGAGGCGCGTCAGCACGGCCTCCGCTTCGATGTGTGCCTGATCGCGAGCGCTCTCGGATCGCTCGATGCGCGGCTCGTCGAAGAGCGCGAGCTCCATGGTGAGCATGAGGCGCACCTCGTGCGCGTCGTTGCTGCGATGAATCCAGTCGGAGACCTGGACGCCGAGGCGCGGCCAGCGCGAGCGATGGTCGTGGCGCGTGGCCTCTTCGGCCGCGTACGAGCTGGCCTCGGCCCGACGCGCGAGTGGATGCGCCGCGAGCACCGCGCCCACGTCCAGCGCGCTCGGAACGTCGGCTCCCAGCGGCCCGCCCGACGTCGTGAGCGTGAGGCCAGTCGGATCGTCGCCGAGCGCGCCTGCGAGCCGCGCCGCGGCACCTCGCCTCGCGCTCGCGGCCGCGCTCGCGTCGGCGGCAGCGCGTGCGGAGTCCGCGCTCGCTCGCACGACGTCGATGCGCGCGACGGTTCCTTCGTCGAAGCGTGCCTCGGCCGCGGCTTGCACGTCGTGTCGGCGCGTGCGGTCGCCATCGGCGAGCGTCGCGGTCTGCTCAGCGAGCCAGAGATCCGTCCACGCCAGCGCGACGACCAGGCGCGCATCGAGCTGCGCGACCTCGATGGAGTCCTCGGCCACTTGCGCACGCGCACGCGCTGCATCGGTCGCCGTGTCGAGCTGCCCGAAGACCGGCAAGAGCATGTAGAGGTCGAGCACGGCCGCATACTCCACGGTCACGCCGCCGCCGATCCGCGGGTTGGGGAGGATGCCCGCGACGCTCACGTCTCGCTGCGCGACCGCCGCTTGCGCGGCCGCGATGGCCACCTCGGGAGCATGCTCGTCAGCCCGCGCGAGAGCCTCGCCGATGCTCATCGTCACCGCATAGGGCGCGGCCGCGTCCTGCGCGTTCGCGGCGCCGCGCACAGAGGCCCATGCGAGTAGCAACGCCGCGAGCGCATGAGATCGACGCACCGCACGATTCGTACGACGCGCACCCTAACGGCACTTGAACGAGCTAAGGGCCCGGGTAGAAATAACTGGGTCTTCGGCCGCCGGGGCCTCCGCGATCGCTGCGTTGCGTCGTCGGTCACAGGCCCCTGGCCTGCTCCCTATCCGGCGCCTTCCAGCGACGGACGGCGAGCCGCGCACGGAAGCCGCGTGGCGTGCGGTTCTCGAGCACCAGCGATCCCTCGTGCAAGCGCGCGACGTGGTCGGCGAGCGCCAGGCCGAGGCCTGCGCCGCGCACGGCACCCGACGACGTCCCCCGCACGAACGGCGCACGGATGCGGGTGAGCTCGTCGTCGGGAATGCCCGGACCCGCGTCGGACACGACGATCTCGACGACCTGGTTGGCCTCCGTCTCGAGCGTCACCTCGATCGCGCCTTGCCCGTACTTCAGCGCGTTGTCGACGAGGTTGCTCGTCGCGAGCACGAGCAGCGGCTCGACGCCGTCGGCGATGGCGGACGCGCCCCTCACGAAGTGGATGCGCCCCTGCTCGGCGCTCTCGAGGCGCGCGATGCAGGTCTCGATCACGTCGGCGAGCTCGACGGGCTCGCTCGTGCCCATGGTCTCGCGCGCCATGGCGAGCAGCGCCTCCGTCGTGTCGGCCAGCTCGACCGCGGTGCGCACCGACGCCACGAGCCGTGCGTCGATCGACTTGCCCTCGCGCAGCTCCTCGCGGGCGAGCTCGAGCTGAGCCCGCAGGCGCGTCAGCGGCGTGCGGAGCTCGTGCGCGGCGTCGGAGACGAAGCGCTGCTCACGCACGATCGCCTCGTCGATCCGTCCCAGCATCGCGTTGAAGGTGGTGGCGAGGGAGTCGATCTCCGCCGAGCCCCACGCGTGCGTGACGCTGCGCGATCCGCTGCGTGCAGGAACGGCCGCGACCTCGGCCTCGAAGCGCGAGAGCGGCGCGAGGCTTTGGGCCAGAGCGCGACGGCCGAGCAATCCGAACAAGAGCGTGACCACGAGCGCGACCGAGGCGACCGCGGCGAGCATCGGCCACATCGCCACCAGCATCGGGCCGAGCTCGGACGCGACCACGATCGCGGTGCCGGTCCTCGAGTGGATTACGCAGACGCGCTCGCTCCGCCCAGCGATGGACGTGCTCTCGCACGCGCCGCTCCCGCGCGATCCGAATTCGCGGAGCGTGCCTTCGGCCTCTTCTGCACCGAGACGATCCGTGCCCTGCCAGACCTCGATCCGACGCGCAGACCAGTGCTGCTCGGCGATCTCGTGGCGGACCACGCGATCGGCGGAGCTCGGCGCGTGATCGTCGAGCTCGGTGGCGAACGTTCGACCCAGCGCGAGCGCGCCCTGATCGTCGCGCCAGATCACCACGCCACTGCCGACGACCGCGCTCACGAGGACGATGCTGGCGGCGGCGAGCGCGAGGCCGACGACGTAGGTGCGCGTGACGACGGTCACGATCGTGGGTGATCCCGACGGGACACGTCCACGCGAGGATCGCGTCATCGCGCCTCGTCGCGATCGGCGTCGAGCGCGTACCCCGAGCCTCGCACGGTGCGCAGGGCAGACGGCTCGCTGCCGACGGAGCGGGCTAGCTTCCGTCTCAGCCGCGCCACGATCACGTCGAGGCTCGCTCGCGATCGCGCCGACACGTCACCCCACGCTCGCTCCAGCACTTCCTCGAATGGAACGACGCGACCCCGCGCGTCGGCCAGCACGCGAAGCAGATCCCACTCGCGCGCGGTGATGGGAACCACGCGGCCCTCGACCTCCGCGCGACGCGCGGCGAAGTCGAGGGTGATGTGTGCGACGCGCCAGCGATCGGAGCGCAGGCTCGGTCCGCGTCGGCCCAGCGCCCGGACACGCGCGCAGAGCTCCTTGAGCGCGAAGGGCTTTCGCAGGTAGTCGTCACCGCCGGCCTCGAGCCCGTCCACGCGCGCGTCCACGGCGCCGCGCGCACTGAGGAACAGGATCGGCGTCTCGATTCCGTCGGCGCGAAGCCGCGCGCAGAGCTCGAGGCCCGAGTCCGTGCCGAGCATCACGTCGAGCACGATGACGTCGAAGCGACCGGCGTGCGCACGTTCCGCGGCCCCCGTCGCCGATCCCGCCAGCTCGAGCTCGTAGCCCTCGCGCGCGAGCGCCGCGCCGACCAGCTCGCGGGTCTCTTCGTCGTCGTCGACCACGAGGACTCGCATGCCCGAGGCCTCAGTCCTTCGCGAGGTGCGGCGGCTCGCCGAACACGATCAGCGTATCGCGCGCCATCTTCGGATCGGTGTCCAGGTGATCGATGTTGTAGTGCAGGCCTCGGCTCTCGCGCCGAACGCTCGCGCAGCTGATGATCATCTCGGCCACGTCGGCGATGTTGCGCAGCTCGAGCAGATCGAGCGTGAGGCTGTGCTTCCAGTAGTACTCGCGGATCTCGTCCTTGAGCAGCGCGACGCGTCGCGCGGCACGACGCAGGCGCTTGTCGCTCCGCACGATGCCGACGTAGTTCCACATGAAGCGGCGCAGCTCGTCCCAGTTCTGGCTGATGACGACGCCCTCGTCGCTGGGCACGGCCTCGCCCGAGTCCCAGTCGGGAACGTCGGGGAACACGCCGGTGCGGCTGACCTTCTTGAGCGACTCGGCCGCGCGGGCGCCGTACACGAGACCTTCGAGGAGCGAGTTCGACGCGAGACGATTCGCACCATGGAGGCCCGAGCACGTGACCTCGCCCACGCCCCAGAGCCCGGGGATCGTGGTCTTGCCCTCGAGATCGACGACGACGCCGCCGCACATGTAGTGAGCCGCCGGCACGATGGGGATCGGCTGCGTCGTCAGATCGATCCCGAACCTCAGGCACTCGGCGTAGATCGTCGGAAACCGATCTCTCAAGTACGACGCGGGCCGCGACGACATGTCGAGGTACACGCAGTCGGCGCCCGTGCGCTTCATCTCGAAGTCGATGGTGCGCGCGACCACGTCACGCGGCGCGAGATCCGCGAGCGGATGGTGCTTCGCCATGAACGCCTGGCCGTCGGCGAGCCGCAGGATGCCGCCTTCGCCGCGCAGGGCCTCGCTGATCAAGAAGCTCTTGGCCTGCGGATGAAACAGGCACGTCGGATGGAACTGGAAGAACTCCATGTTCGAGACGAGCGCGCCTGCGCGATACGCCATGGCCACGCCGTCGCCCGTCGCGACGTCGGGGTTCGTCGTGTAGAGGTAGACCTTGCCTGCGCCGCCCGTCGCGAGCACGGTCGCGCGCGCCACCAGCGTGTGGATCTCGCCCTTCTTGGTGTCGAGCACGTACGCGCCCGCGACCTGGTGAGGACCACCGAGCTTGCTGAGCTCGATCAGGTCGATGGCCATGTGGTTCTCGAACACGGAGATGTTGCGATGTGCGCGCACGGCCTCGACGAGCACGCGCGAGACCTCGCGACCGGTGACGTCTCCCGCGTGCACCACGCGCCGCGCCGTGTGGGCCGCCTCGCGGGTGAGATCGAGCGGAGGATCGATCGCGCGTCCGTCGACGATGACCCCCGGCTCGGTGTCGTGGCGCGTGTCGAAGCTCGCGCCGAGCTCGATCAGACGGCGGATTCCCTTGGGCCCGCCCTCGACCACCATCTCGACGGCGCTGCGCTTGTTCAGGCCGTAGCCGGCGTTGAGCGTGTCGGAGGTGTGCGCGGCGAAGCTGTCGTCGGGATCGATCACCGCGGCGATTCCGCCCTGGGCCCAGCTGGTGTTGGAGTCGGACAGCGCGCGCTTGGTGACCACGGTGACCGCGCCGTGCTCGGCGGCTTCGAGCGCGAGCGTGAGCCCGGCAACACCGCTCCCCAGCACGAGGTAGTCGCAGTCCATCTTCATCGTCGCGCACTCTAGCAGCGGGCCTCGGTTGCGGCGCATGCGGGTTTCCCGGAAGCTCTGTTCGTGCGTCTTCGGCTGGTCACGCTCGCGCTCTTCAGCTGTGGCCTCGGCTGCGGCGCGCGCACCGGGCTCGACATCGAGACGCACGAGCGAGCGGACGCCGCTCGGCCCGACGCGGCGATCACCGACGCTGGCCACGACGCGACGATCGACGCCGGCCCGACGTGTGCGCCGAACGTGGTCCTCCTTCCCGCACACGCCGATGTCGTGCTCGTTCTCGATCGCTCGGGCTCCATGACGCGCGCGCTCGCGAGCTCGACCGCGACGCGCTGGGAGGCGCTGCATCGCGCGCTCGCCGCGGCGCTGCCTGCGTTCGATGCGAACGTGGCCTTCGGTGCCACGATCTTTCCCGTCCCCGACGCGACGATCAGCGGTGGCACCGTGTGCAACGTGGGCGCCGTTCTCGACGTCCCCGTCGCGCTCGGATCGGGACCGAGCATTCTGGGCGCGCTCGAAGCGCACGTGCCCTCCGGTGGCACGCCGACGGCCGAGGCGATCACCGTCGCCGCGAGCGCGCTGGCCGCACGAAGTCACGTCGGCGTTCCGCAGTCGATCGTGCTCGCGACCGACGGCGGCCCCAACTGCGATCCTGCCGACAGCGCCCAGCCCTGGTTCGGCCAAGCGCCGGAGACCTGCGCGGCGAGCGGCGTCGATCCGCACGACTGTCTCGACGACATCCGCACCGTGGATCGGATCACGCGCGCGCTCGCCCAGGGATTTCCGACCTACGTCATCGCGATGGACGTGTCCGAGTCCTACCTGCTCGAGGCGCTCGATCGGATGGCCGTCGCAGGAGGCCGCGCGCAAACGGGCGGCCAGACGTACTACGACGTGCGCAATCCCGCCGATCTGACGGCCGCGTTCGGCGACATCGCGACGCGCGTCTCGAGCTGCTCGTTCTTTCCAGCGACCCCCGTCAGCACCGACGACCCGCGCGTCGAGGTCGCCGGCGAGCTCGTGCCGCGCGACGACTCACGCATGAACGGCTGGACCCTGGGGCCGAGCGGAACGTTCGACCTCTACGGTGCGGCCTGCGAGCGCGCGATGCGGATGGGCGGGATCGTCCAGATCGTCGGCGTCTGCCACTGATCGCGGGAGCGGATCTCGACCGGAGTCGTCCGCGGAGCGGACGCGACACAATTGCGTCGGCCCGGCGAGCCGGGCACTCCTGTCGAGATCAATTCTCCGCGCTGATGCCGAGCTTGTTCTTGGCCATCTTGCCGATCTTGGTACGCCCCGCCTTCTTGACGACCTCGGCCAGCAGCTCCGCGCCGAGCGGGTGTTGCTCCTCGGCGAAGTGGAAGCCGACGTAGTAGAGGTCGTCGAGCTCGAGCGACTTGTCCTTGCGGAGCGCCGCTCCGACGTCGAACGACGATCCCGAGAGGCCCTCGAGGAGCGCGAGCGACTCGTCCGACGCGCGGGCCGAGGGACGCGTGTCCTTGTGGCCGCCGCGCAAGAGGATGCTCGCGAGACGATAGCGATCGTCGGACGAGCCGTGCTCGCTGCGCGCGAGCAAGGTGAGCACGCTCTTGAGCGAACCTTCCTTCTTGCTGCGCGAGAGCTTGGCCGCCAGCTCGCGCAGGCCCTCGGCGAGCGCCTTGCCGTCCGCCTCGCGCGCGATGTCTGCGTGCGCCTGCCAGCCTTCGCCTTCGCCCAGGCGCTCGAGCGCCGCCGCGACCAACTTCTTCCGCATCGCCGGCGGCAGCGCGCGCGCGAAGGGCTTCAGCGCCTGGCGCAGGATGTTCGCGCGATCGGCGTCCCTCGTCTCGACCATGGCCGCGGCGAGCAGTGCGCCCGCACCCTCGCGCGGCTCGAGCGCCTTCATGGCCATCTCGGCGCGACGTCGATCGGCCGATGCCACGACGTCGACGAGCGCCTTGGTCACCGCCTCGCCCGGCTGACGCGAGAGCTTCTCGATGGCGATGCGCGCGCGCTCGGGATCGGGATGCGCCGCCAGGCGCACGATGCGCGCGGCGTGTTTGGCGGGAAGCTCCACCGCGACCAGGCCCATCAACGCCGCTTGCGCCAGCATGCGATCGTCGCTCTCGGCCGCGGCCACCATCGTGTCCACGATCTCGCCCGCGCGATCGTCGTCCGCGAGCGCGAAGCGCAGCGCGATCAGCGCTTCCTGTCGCACCGCGAAAGGTGCACGCGGATCGCGCGCGAGCTCGAGCAGCGGGTCGGTGCCCTTCGGGTCTTCGAGGTAGCCGAGGATCTTCACGGCCGTCGCGAGCGGGATCGGAGACGGCGGCGGGCTCCTTCGCATCTTTTCCACGATGCGCAGTACCTCGTGGAGCCAGAGCCGACGCATCTTGCCGTCGGCGTCCTTCAAGAGCGGACGCACCTCGAACGCGACGTTGCGTGCGATGTCGGACTCCGTGCTCTCGAGCCCCTGGAGCAGCGCCGTCACCGCGTCCTTGCGATCACCGAAGCGCGCGAGGACGCCGTCGAGCGCCTTTCGCTCGGAGCCCTCGGCGACGGACATTCGCTCCTTCACCTTGGGCACGACGTCCTGACCGCAGGCGACCAGCGCATCGACGGCGAGCGCACGGACCTCGTTGTCCTTGCTCGCGAGCAAGGGAAAGATCGACGCCGCCACCTTCGCGCTTCCGATCCTGGCGGAAGTCGCCGAAGGCGCGTTGATCTTCACGAGCGCAGTGAGCGCCGAGCGCTGCAGAGGCGGGCTATCCGTCTCGAGCAGCGAGACCAGGCCCTTGATCACCTCCGGCGTCTTGGCGCCGAGCTCGCCGAGCACGATCGCAGCGGCGATCTGCTTCTCGTGCGCGTCCGAGCCGAGGAGTGCGGCGATCTGCTCGATCGGGGTCTTGGCCATGGAGAGACGGTTATCTCTCGGAAGGAACCTGGGCGTCGAGGGAGTATCTGGGGCGGCTCAGGGCGCGACCTGCTCGAGGAACGCCAGCACCTCGCGCGTCACCATCGGATCGCCGAGGTTGTGCGTTCCGCCCGGCACGCGAATGAAGCGCTCGCGGGGAAACAGAGCCCCGAGCCGCTGCCCCAGCTCGAACGGGATCACCTCGTCGCGATCGCCGTGCACGTGGAGAATCGGCACGTGGATCGAAGGCGCCCGCGCGGCGCTGTCGAGCGCGTACGCATCGGGCAAGAGGCGCGTGAGCGGCAGGCCGACGATCACGCGCGCCATGTCGTGGAGCGACGTGAACGTGGACTCGATCACGCCGCCCGCCGCACCGGAGGCAGGACCGGCCAGCGCGGCGATCGCGGCGGCTCCGCCGAGCGAGTGACCCTGCACCACGAGCGAGGACGGCGCGACGTGTCTCTCGTCGAGCAGATATCGGATCGCCGCGTCGGCGTCGCGCTCGATGCCGCGTGCCGTCGGCGTTCCCTCGCTCTGGCCGTAGCCTCTGTACTCGGCGAGCAGCACGTCGGTGCCTCGATCGGCGAGCAGATCGGCCCACGGCCACACGTCGGACGCGGTGTCGCCGTTGCCGTGGAAGTACACGAGCGTGCGCCGTCGCTCCCCGCGCGCCGCGACCCACCAGCCCGAGAGATGAACGCCGTCGTCGGTGACATAGCGGACGCGCTCGCCCACCGCCGCCACGCCCGGCGCTTCGTCGGAGCGTGGGTGGAACAGGAACATGCTCAGCACCGACGACATCACGAAGTGGCCTGCCACCAGGATGCCGATCGCGAGGCCCGCGTGGAAGAGTCGCCGTCCGTTCGTCATCTCCGGCAAGGGTGTCGTCATGAGCCAGGTCGCGCGACCCGGCGCGCGGTGATCTTACGCGCCTCGGTCGTCGGACATTTCCGGCGCGACCAAGATCCGACCCGCTTCCGGCGTATTCTCGGTGTCGGTTAGGATTTCGCCCGGATGACCTCCCTCGCCAGCACCGCGCTCTCACTCCCCGTTCGGGGGCTGGACCGCGTGCGCCTGTGGTGGCTTCGCGCGCTCGGTCCGCTGGCCAAGCCCCTGGTTCGCTCGCGCGAGCTTCGGATCGCGGTGTTCGGCGCGACCTCTCTGTTGCTCGCGCTCGCGCTCACCGCGACCGTACCTCTCTATCTGTTGGCGATCGGGCCCCTGGTGCTCGGCATCCCCCACGTGGGGAGCGATCTTCGGTACCTCATCTTCCGCCCGAAGCTTCATCGCCGCTGGTGGCTGATCGTGCCGGCCCTCGGCCTCTACACCGCGCACGCGTTCACGTACGACCCGCGCTACGGCATCGGCGTCACGTTGCTCGCGATCGTGCTCGCGCGCGGGCGCAACCACGCTCGACGCGCGCTCGCGTTGCTCCTCGGCGCCGGATGGATGGCGGCCGCCTGGCTCGACGCGCACATGAGCGCGCTCGTGTTCGCGCACCTGCACAACTTCGCGGCGGTCGGCTTCCTGTGGGCGTGGCGCCCCAAGCGCGCGAGCAAGCTGCACTTCGTGCCCATCGCCCTCTTCGTGGCCGCCTCGATCTTCGTGATGCTCGGCGGGCTCGACGCGATCGTGTCGGCGATCGGCGGCTTCTCACCTCTGGTCGGACGCACCGGCATCGACTGGAACCTCGCCCTCTACGCGCCGCAGATTCCTGCGCCCTGGGGCGCGCGCATGGTGCTCCTGTTCGCGTTCGCGCAAAGCATTCACTACGCCGTCTGGCTGCGGCTGATCCCCGAAGATGACCGCGCGCGCGAGACGCCGCGGACCTGGGCGGCGACGCTGAGGGCGCTCCGCGAGGACGTGGGCTGGCCTTCCGCGCTGGTGATCTTCGCGATCGCGCTGGGCATCGCCATCTGGGCGACGATCGATCTCTTCGGTGCGCGCCTCGGGTATCTGCGCATGGTGCTCTTCCACGGGTACATGGAGACGGCCGCGCTCGCGCTCCTGTTCATCGAGGGGCGCCCTCTGAGGAGCTCGGACGACGCGGACGCTCCGCTCGCGCGCGCGGCGGCGTAACATCGCCTCGCCATGCTCCTGTTTCGTCAGCTCTTCGATCCGGCGTCGTCGACGTTCACGTACCTGATCGCCGATGAGGCGAGCCGACGCGCCGTCCTCGTCGACCCCGTCTTCGAGCAAGCGCGACGAGACGCGGCGCTGCTGCGCGAGCTCGAACTCACGCTCGTCAGCACGATCGACACGCACGTCCACGCCGATCACGTGACGGGCGCGTGGCTGCACAAGCATAGGCTCGGTAGCACCATCGTCGCGTCCGCGGCGGGCGGCGCCACGATCGCCGATCGACTCGTCGCGCACGGCGATCGCATCGACTTCGGAGGACGCCACCTCTCGGTGCGCGCCACGCCGGGCCACACGTCGGGATGCACGACGCTGGTGCTCGACGACGCTTCGCTCGCGCTCACGGGCGACTGCATCCTGGTCCGCGGGACCGGGCGCACCGACTTCCAAGGAGGCGACGCGCGGGTGCTCTTTCGCTCGGTACACGAGCAGATCTGGACGCTGCCGAAC
>JAYVCF010000293.1:0-6937 GCA_043750095.1 Deltaproteobacteria bacterium | reverse complement strand
AGATGTGTGCGTCGCTCGAGAGATCGTGCGCCGTCTGCCACAAGCTCGTGACGCCGGCGCGGATCGCCGCGACCTCGCGGGTCATCGACGTGGACACGTCGACCACCAAGACGACGTCGAGGGGAGCCGTGCACGCGCCGGCCTCGGCTCCCCCGTCGCCTGAATCAGCGCTGCCGTCGATCACGCTGCTGTCGGCCATCCCGGCGTCGTGCGCGCCGCAGAACGCGAAGACGCTGCACGCCGGGTCGTGACAGTCGACGAGCCCGTCGTTGTCGTCGTCGATGTTGTTGCTGCACGTCGCCATGTCCATCTCGGTCGCCGGCGGGTGGGATCCGCTGCACGACGTCGCCACGGCGAGGACCAGCAGGACCAAGGGCACCAAAACGGGTGCCGAGATGGGAGGAAGCGCACGAACCATGGACCGGCAGTGTGACCGTTCGCAGCGCGGACGCACGGTCCCTCTTGTTTTCGCGAGGGATCCCCGGGGTACCCTGTGGCCATACCCGGAAGGTCCTCATGTCTCATCGCTTCCTGCTCGCGACATTGATCTCGCTCTCGTTCGGCGCACTGGCCAACGGCTGCACCGTCACCGGAAGATCGGGGACGGACTCCGGAGCAGGCGGCGCCGTCGACACGGGCACCGGTGCGCACGTCGACGCCCACGTGGGCGTCGGCTCGATCGTGATCATGCCCGCCGACTACGACGCGACGATCATGGGCGCGCCCGTCCAGATCGACTACACGGCGTTCCGCATCGAGGCGGGCGGCGCGATGACCGACGTCACGTCGATGGCGATCTGGAGCGCGGGGCTCGGAACGTTCACCGGCGCGCGCTTCACGTCGGGCACCGATCGCGGCGGGCGCACCACCGTCCGCGCGACGGTCGCAGGTGTCATCGCGACGACGAGCCTCACGCTCCATCTCGTGCGCGACATCCTCGCGCCCGACGCACCGGCGGACGCCGCGACACACTTCGTGGGCACCGCCGATCCGGCGAACGCGCCCATGTTCGTGTACCCCGACGACGGCGTGATGATCCCGCCCAACCTCGAGCGCTTCGAGCTGCACTTCATGCCGAACGGCTCGACGCTCTTTCGCATGGACATCGCCACCGGCCCGGTCGATCTGCACGTGTACTTCGGGTGCAGCGAGCCCGTGGGCGGCGGCTGCATCTTCACGCCGAGCCACGACGCTTGGGGCGCGATCTCCGATGCGGCGCGCGGGTTCGGACCGGTGAGGTACACGCTTACGGGTACCGACTCGGCAGGCCGCGTGGGCACCACGGCACCTCGCACGATCCAGGTCGCCAACGAGCCGGTCACCGGCGGCGTCTATTACTGGAACGCCGCGGCCGGCAGCATCATGCGCTACGAGTTCGGTGTGCCGGGCGCGGTGGAGGAGACGTACCTGCAGGGGAACATGTTCAACTGCATCGGCTGTCACGCGCTCTCCCGCGATGGAACCCGCATCGCCGTCGGTCGCAGCATCCCGACGACCAACGTCCAGGTCTACGACGTCGCGAGCCGCGCGATGGTGTACCAAAACTTCCGTGACACGTCGGGCGCGGCCCTCGGGTGGCGCCCCAACTTCTTCTCGTTCAACCCCGACAGTACGCAGATCGTCGGGAGCAACCCCCACGGTCTGCGCATCGCGGACATGACCGGGACGCTCGTTCTTCAGGACATCACGAGCGGATCCTCGACGATGCCGGATTGGGCTCCCGATGGCCGGCACATCGTCTACGTCACCGGTGGGCCCACGATCGAAGCACCCTCGGTGACGAACGGAACGATCCAAGTGGTCGACTTCGACGGCGCGAACTGGGTGCCGGGGGCGACGCTGGCGGCGGCGGCGGGCGGCAACAATTCCCACCCGACGTACTCACCCGATAGCCAGTGGGTCCTCTACGACCGCTCGCCTTCGAACATGGACTCGATGGCGACCTGCGTGACGGACGCGGAGCTCTGGGCGGTCGGCGCGAGCGGCGGCGGCACCGCCTTTTCGCTCGACAACATCGGGGGCACTTGCTCCTCGTGGCCGAAGTTCGATCCGACGATCTACCGAGACCACGACCACGACCTCTTCTGGATCGCGTGGGCGACCCGGCGCGCCTACGGCCTTCGCTACGGCGAAGGAAGCGTGATGCAGATCTGGATGGCGGCGTTCGATCCGACGCTCGCCGCGTCGGGCAGCCTGCCGACCCATCGCGCCTTCCGATTGCCATTCCAGAACATCGCGAGCGGCAACCACATCGCCCAGTGGGTCACGCACGTCGAGCGCATGACGTGCACCACGGCCGCGGACTGCGGTGGCGAGTTCTGCGTGGACGGCCGCTGCTACCAGCAGGCCCCCCTCATCTGACCAGGCGCGCCGAGCTCACCCGGGCTTGGTCGCGACCACGACCTTCGCGACGAAGTGCGGCTCGCTCGAGCGGACGACGAAGCCGGCCTCTTCGAGCGCCGCCTCCATCGAGTCGTCGAGGTAGTCGCGATAGAACGGCTCGTGGAAGTCCTCGGGGAAGCGCTCGAGGAAGAACGCCACCTCCTTCGAGTCCACTCGCTGCGCCGAGTCCTCGAGCACGACCAGACCTCCCGGCGAGAGAACACGGAACGCTTCGCGCAACACGTTGCGTCGCGCGTTGCGCGGGAGCTCGTGGAACAAGTACACGCACGTGACGATGTCGAAGCGCCCATCGGCGAAGGGCGTCGACTCGGCGTTCTCCGCGAGAAACGAGGCGTCGGGGACGTGCCGCAAGAGCGAACGCGCCTCTTGCACGTAATACGGCGAGAGGTCCAAGCCATAGAGCTTGAGCGAAGGATGCGCGGTGTGGACCTGCGAGAGCGTCCGACCGGTCCCGCAGGCGAGATCGAGCAAGCGTCGCGGCTCGGACTCGGTTCCCGGGTGCGTCTTGAGCCAGCGCGAGATGGGCGGAATGACCTGACGCCGCATGACATCGGCCGTTCCACCGAAGAGCAGCTCGACGCCTGCGTCGTAGAGCTGCGCCGAGCGCTTCGAGAGGTACCCGTCCGTCTGCCAGTGGAACGTGCGCCGGAAGTACGCGGGGTAGCGCTTGGCCTCACGCGCATCGAGATCGCGATAGTTCGCGCGCGCACGGCGTCGCACCACGCCCGGCAGATCGCGCACCATCCACGGCAGTCGCTTGGCGTACTCGAACGCCGGGATCTGAAAGAGCAGGCTCTCCGGATAGAGCCCCTCGCGCACGTTCTCCACGTCACGCTTCAGCAGCGCTCGATAGCGCGACATCAAGATCTCGAGCTGCGCTGGGCTCGGCTCGATCGCCGCTCCGCCCGTCACCATTCGCATCGCTCGCTGCGCGATCCCGGCCGGGACGAAGATCGAGAGCTGCTGCGCGACGTACGCCATCTCCTTCGCCCGCGCGGGCAGATCGCGGAGCGAGAACGGCGTGGACTCCGCGGAGAACCAATCCGGCATCATCGAAGCGGCTGCGGTCACGAGGACCTCCTCTCGACCCGGCGCTCGGTCGAGCTGATCGAGTGTAGCGCGCGCCTACCGATCGGCGCTCGCGTCCAAGCTCGCGTCGCTCGGCACACGACACACGCCCCCGCCGCAGACGAGATCGCTCTCGCACTCGCTCGTGCGCGTACACGGCTCGCCCGCATGCTTGGGAGCCGCGACCTGACCGCTGCAGCTGCTCTGAGCGCCCAGCGAGAACAGCGCAGACCCGGCGATGAAGACCACCGCGACCGCGTGGAGGCGACGGGACACCCTGAAAGTATGGCATGAGTGGCCGCGATCTCCCGCGGACCCGCAGGCACTGAACACCGAAAACTGGATTTGTGTTCAGGCGCGGGTCTAGGGTGAGCGCATGACCGACCGTGAATGTTCTTTCGCCGTTCTCCTCGCCCTCTTCGACCTCTCGCGGGCGGGCCTGCCCGGCTCTCGTGAGCGGGTCGCCGGCCGACTCGATCTGAGCACGCCGCTCGTCGACGGAGCGCTCGCTCGTCTCGCGCGCGCGGGCTTCGTCCACCGCTCGCGCCTCACGCTGCACGGGCTCGCGCTCGCCTCGTCGCTCGAGGTCACGCGATCGAGCCTCCGCGTTCATCGCGATCGACTCGCGGCGTGATCCAAACGCCTGAGGGCTGACGCGTCGCGTCGTTGCATTCGCAAAGACGCCGTGCGAAACGCGCGCTTCATCGTCGCGCGCTCACGCGCGCTACTCCTCGGAGCAAACGATCCCGATGGCGCACTACGAGTTCTTCAAAGTCGTCCAGACCTATCTCGAGCAGGCGGCCAAGACCGTCGATCTCCCGCCGCACGTCGCGGCGATCCTGTCGCAGCCGAAGAACGAGATCATCGTTCACTTCCCGGTGCGCATGGATGACAACACCGTGAAGCTGTTCACGGGCTATCGCATCCAGCACAACAACATCCTCGGCCCCTACAAGGGCGGCATTCGCTATCACCAGTCGGTCAATCTCGACGACGTGAAGGCGCTCGCCTCGATGATGACGTGGAAGTGCTCGCTGATGGACATCCCGTTCGGCGGCGGCAAGGGCGGCGTCGAGGTCGATCCGCGCGCGCACAGCAAGGACGAGCTGATGCGCATCACGCGTCGCTTCACGCACGCGCTCGGCGGCAACATCGGCCCCGAGTACGACATCCCCGCGCCCGACGTCGGCACCACCGCGCAGATGATGGTGTGGATGATGGACACCTTCATGAACCGCATGGGCGACTCCGAGAAGAACGCGCAGCGCGGCGTGGTCACCGGCAAGACGCTGGCGTCGGGCGGCTCGCAAGGCCGCGAGCAGGCGACCGGCCAGGGCGCCGTCGTCTGCGTGCGCGAGTGGGCCAAGGAGCACGCGTTCGATCTCAAGACCGGCTCGGCGATCGTGCAGGGCTTCGGCAACGTCGGCACGTTCGCCTCGAAGTTCCTCCACGAGCTTGGCGTGAAGGTGATCGCGGTCGGCGATCACACTGGGTACATCACCAAGGATGGCGGGCTCGACATCCCGCGCCTCTTCGACTACTCGCGCAGCAAAGGCTCGATCGCAGGCTTCGAGGACTGTAAGACCATCACGCGCGAGCAGTTCTTCAAGACGAAGGCGGACATCTTCATCCCAGCGGCGATGGAGAATACGGTCGGCAAAGACGAAGCCGAGTGGCTCGACGTCAAGATGATCAGCGAGGGCGCGAACGGCCCCACCAATCCCGAGGCCGAGCCGATCCTCGAGAGAAAAAAGATCACGGTCGTGCCCGACATCCTCGCCAACGCGGGCGGCGTCACGGTCAGCTACTTCGAGTGGATCCAGAACAAGCGCAGCGAGTTCTGGGAGCTCGAAGAGGTCGAGGCTCGCCTCGAGAAGCGCATGGTCCGCCAGTACCGAAAGGTCATGGGCTACGCGAAGAGCAAGGGTGTCACCCCGCGCATCGCGGCCTACGCGCTCGCGCTCGTGAACCTCAAGACGGCCTACGACGAGCGAGGGATCTTCCCGTGACCACGATGCGCGAGCAGCTCGACGCAGACATCAAGAAGGCGATGCTCGCCCGGGACGAGGTGGCACGCGACGCGCTGCGCCAAGTGAAGTCCGAGGCGCTGCTCAGGGAGGTCGATCTCGGCCACGCGCTCACCGACGAGGAGATGATCGGCGTGCTCACCAAGAGCGTGAAGGGCCGGCGCGACGCGATCGAGGAATTCAAGGCGGGCGGGCGCGCGGACCTCGTCGAAAAAGAGGAGGCGCAGCTCGCGATCCTCGTTCCTCTTCTCCCGAAGACGCTCGACGCGGCAGAGACACGAGGGCTGATCGAAGCGCTCGTCACCGAGCTCGGCGCGACGTCCAAGAAGGACATGGGGCGCGTCATGAAGGAGCTCAAGGCCAAGCACGGCTCGGCCTTGGACGGAAAGCTCGCGTCGCAGATCGTCGGCGAGCTCCTCAAGTAGGTCTCGACACCATTGTCGACGCGTCCGCGCGGACGACGCCGGTGGAGATCGATCGCTAAGGCACCCAGCTCGTCCGATAGAGGCAGCCGTCGTGGGTCGCCTCGGAGGTGATCTTCACGTTCGACCGACCCGCGAGCCGGAGCACGTTCTCGATCGCGACCCGCGTCCCTCGGATCGCATACTCGGGCATGTGCGGCCAAGACTCGACGCGGATCTCTGCGCGGCCCGGGCTGACGATGCGCGGGATGAGCACTCCCTGCGGAAAGGCCTTGGTGAACATCACGGGCGTGCGAGCGACGAGCGCTTCGTCGCTCGTGAAGCGAAGAAAGAGCCGCCAGATGGTCTTGAGCGCGCGGTCGAGCGACATGCGCGACACCTGCTCGTGGAGGTGGGCGTGGTCGCGCCCCGACTCGCTGCCGATCGCTCGGTACATCGCATCTGCCGTGCGGATCGGAACGAACGAGAGGCTCGTCGCACCCTCGATCAGCTCGCGATCCGCGGGCGAGAGCTTGGCGAGCGCGCGCGTGAGCACCGGCTCGCCCACGAGCTCGATCAGAATCGCACGGTGCTGCGTGATCAGAGCGCCCGAGATCGTGGGCTCGGTTACCACGCCGGCATCCTAACCGACGCGCATGCGTCAGCGGTCGTTTTCCGCGGCGAAGGCGTCCATGAAGGACGCGAGCACTTCCACGGATCCGACGGGAACGGCAGTGTAGAGCGAGGCGCGAACGCCGCCGACCGAGCGGTGACCCTTCAGGCCGACGAGCGAGCGCGCCTCGGCCTCGATGAGGAACTTTTTCTCGAGCTCCTCGGTCGGGAGTCGGAACACGACGTTCATCTTCGAGCGCGAGGTCTTCTCGACCGGGCCTCGATAGAACGACGGCCGCGCGTCGAGTCGGTCGTAGATCATCGACGACTTCTGGTTCGCCTCTGCCTCGAGCGCCTCGATGCCGCCCTTCTTGGCGAGCTCGACGAGCGTCTCTTTCATGACGTGGATCGAGAACGTGGGCGGCG
>JAYVCF010000292.1:0-4125 GCA_043750095.1 Deltaproteobacteria bacterium | reverse complement strand
GCAGCCGCGTCACCGGAAGAACCTCACGACGCTCGACGAAATTCCCGGTGCGCTGCGGAATCATGCGCTTTCATGTCGCCGCAATGGATCTGCACCCATCCCGATTTGCGTGTCGGCTGCGGCTCCTGGCCGTTCGCGCTCGTCCCCATCGCGGGGCCCCTCGCGTCAGGCCTCACCGCCTTCGGGTACGGCAGCCGGAGAGATTTCTCGGCGTTCTGGGCGGACATTCCGCTGCTCACGATGCAGATCGTCGGCTTCGCGCTGCTCCTCTACGCGATCGGTGCACCGACGCTCGAGATCAGCGAGGGCTTCGCGATCGGCGGGTCCGCGCGCCTGCGCGTCGAGCTGGGGGCACCGTCCGCGCAGTTCGGCGTGACCGCGGCGCTCGACTTCTGATGGCGCTGACGGCGCGCTCGCGATCCTTGGGAGGCCGCGCGAGTGAAGCGCGTCCTCGCTCGCCGCGCGCGCGTCGCGACGCTCCCGAGACCGTGCTCGCCGAGGAGAGGGCGTGCCCATCGAGGGCCCGCGCACGAACGTCGTCTGTGACCATCAACTCGACGCCGACGAGTCGCTGCGCGACGGTACGCCGCGCGTTTCCTGGGAAGCACGCGCGGCGTTCGAAACGTCCAGAAGGCGAGGGCGAGTTCCACGTCTGCCTCGCGCGCGGGGAGTCGGCGTGGCTCATGGATCCGCGACCCGGCGAAGACGGGATGCTGATGGTCGAGTTCAGCGACGAAGGACCCATGCACCTGTGTCGTTCCCACGAGCGCCGTGGTCGATGTCGACACGAGCGACCGCCGCGAGCACCCGAGCGCGCGCGGTCTGCATCCGGTGGGTGCGGGTAGATCATCCGTCACTCGCGGGCGTGTCGCTCCTGATCTTCGACGACGAGGCGGACGCGCGCGAGTTCATGCGCGTGCTGATCGAGCAGTGCGACGCGCGTGTGGTCACGGCGAGCGGGATGGACGAAGCGCTCGCGGCGATCGGGATGGATCGCTTCGGTCTCATTCTCAGCGACATCGGCATGCCCCATCACGACGGCTACGAGCTGATCCGTCGCGTGCGCGCGCTCGCTGCGAGCGAAGGCGGTCGCACGCCGGCCGTCGCCGTCACTGCGTTCGCGCGCGCCGAGGACCGCACCCGCGCGCTGCGCGCGGGCTATCAGAGCCACCTCGCCAAGCCCGTCGAACCCACCGAGCTCACCGCGATGATCGCGAGCCTGACGCAGCGTTAGAAGCTCGGTGGGTCGTCGCTCTACGCGCGTCCCTATGCGTGCGAGCTGCGGCCCGCCATGCTCAAGAGGCCGAGGACGACGAGCGCACCGACGAGGCTGCCGATGAACCCCGAGGGCTGCGCTGCGAACACGCCCCCGCCATAGAGGAGATTGCCGAGCAGGCCGCCCACGAACGAGCCCACGATTCCGAGGCAAGCCGTTGCGAGCAGGCCCATTCCCTGGGCGCCGGGGAAGACTGCGCGTGCGATCAGACCGACGATGAAGCCGAAGACGAGCCACGAAAAAATGAGTGCGATGGTCACGGGAGCCTCCGAGGTTCGGGACGCGACGTGCGTCGAAGCCGACATAGCGACGCGCGTGCCGACGATTGGGCCGGGAGTTACGCCTGATCTTGGGGCATCGCGTCGCACTGAGGCGAGGCATGGCGCGCGCGCGCCACGAACCGGCTCGCGTTCGAGGCTCTGAGCGGCGCGGCGCGCGCGGTGCTGTTCGATCGCCTGGCGCAGGCGCCGCGCGGCCTCGTCGAACGAGGCGAGCGGGGCCGACGAGAAGCAGACGCGAAGCGCGAGCCGTGAGCTCGGCTCTCGCGCGAAGAGATGGCCCGTCGAACGAAACACCGCAGCCCGCGGCAGCGCGCACGAGCGATACGTCGTCGCCGTCGTCATCGCTCTCGATCCAGATCGAGAAGCCACCTTCGGGCGCGCGAAAGCGGAACGACCCGGGCAGCTCGCGGTGCAAGGCCTCCATCATTCGATCGCAGCGCTCGCGATAGACGCGACGCGCAGGCTCCAGCCACACGTCGTAGTCGCCCGTCGTGAGTACGTGGGCCAGCACCACTTGCGCGAGCGTGCCCGCTTGGAGATCGGTGTCGCGCTTCACACGAAGCGCCTCGTCTCGCGCATGGCGAGGCGCCACGAGGTAGCCGATGCGCAAGCCCGGGCAGAGGGACTTCGAGAAGCTCCCGACGTGCCAGACGCGCCCGCGAGGGAGATGATGCGGTCATCCCGAGCCGAGGCTCGTTGCAGGCGATCGAGGGTGAGCTCCATGGCGGCCAACTCGACCGAGACGGCGGCGCCACGATCGCGCGCGCGGGTCACTCCAACAGGCGGATGAAGCGCAGGCGCAGATGGGCGTTTGCGAAGCTCGGTTTGCGATAGTATTTCTGGCTCGGTGACAGTGACGTCGATGGCGGGCAGCGAGCTCGAAGTCATCTTGGCCAGCGTCGCCGAGGGAATCACCGCGGTCGGCGCCGACAGTCGGGTCACGTTCGCGAACGACATCGCCGCGCAGATGGCCGGCTATTCGTGCGTCGCAGAAATGCTCGCCGCCCCGCCGGGCGATTGGCTCACGCGATACGAGCTGCTGCGCGAGGACGGCTCGCCGTTCCCACTCGGCGAGCTGCCCACTCGGCTCGCGTTCGACGGCCACGGTGCGCGCGAAGCGCTGATTCGTTGGCGCGAGCGCGCTACCGGCGTCGACCGATGGACGCTCCTCACCGCGCGCGCGGTGCACCAGAGCGACGAGTCACAGCCGCGCGTCGTGATCTCGGTCTTTCGCGACGTCACCGAGCGCTTTCGCCGGGACCGAGCGCGCGAGGCCGTCTCGCACGCCGTCGCTGCGCTCACCGGCGATCCCGAAAGCGCATTGCGTGCCCTGGCTCGCGGCGTCGTCCCGACGCTCGCCGACTTCTGCGTCGTGCACGTGGAGCGAGCACACGCCGAGCCCATCCGTATCGTGGCGCATGAGGATCCCTCCAAAGCTGCACACGCCGAGCAGATCGATCAGCGCTGGCCCGCGCGACGGGACGAACACATCGAGGCGCTGCGCACGGCTGGTCTCGGAACCTCCGTGACGGCTGCGATTCGATCGCGTGGAGAGGTTCAGGGAGCGCTCACGTTCATCGGCCGCGCAGGCACGCGTCGCTACGACGAGGCCGACGTCGAGCTCGCCGAGGAGCTCGCATCGCGCATCGGTGTCTACCTCGATGGCGTGCGCCTCCTCGAAGAAACGCGCGCCGCACGCGACGCCGCCGAGCTCCTCGCTCGACGCCTCGAGACCATCGCCCACACGACGCGGGCCATCGCCGAGGCGGGCCTGGACGTCGAACGCGTGCTGGGCACCGTCGCCCGCGAGCTCTGCAGCGTGATCGGCGAAGGCTGCACGATCCGCACGCTATCGGACGACGGCACCCAGAACGTGCACCGCGCGACCGCCCATCGCGACACCACGCTCCAGACGCTGGCGATGTCGGCGGCCTTGATCGCGCCCCGGCCAGCCGAGAGCGGCCTGTTCGCAGAAATTCTCCGCACCAGCGCGCGCATCGTCGTGCCCGTCGTCGAGCGCGACGCCATTCTCGCCGACTACGCTGCGGCAGGCATCACGGAGCACCTCGATCGGCTCGTGCCGAAGACCATGGCGATCCTCCCGCTGATCGCGCGCGGCCGCACGTTCGGAATGATCGCGCTCTCACGCCACGCTGACGACCGCCCCTACGACGAGTCGGAGCTCGCACTCGGCACCGAGATCGCTTCTCGCGCGGCACTCGCGATCGACAGCGCGGCGCTTCACGCGGCGGCGACACGCTCATCGGAGGAACGCGCCGACGCGCTCGAGCGCGCGCGCGAAGCGAGCCGCGCCAAAGACGAATTCCTGGCGATGCTGGGGCACGAGCTACGCAATCCGCTGGCGCCGATCATGGGCATCCTGCAGCTGCGCCGAACGGCCGCCGATCGAGAGCCCTCGGCGCAGGACGTCACGCTCGAACGCCAGGTCCGTCATCTGGCGGGGCTCGTGTGTAGACGGCCACCGAGATCCGGAGGAATCGGTCGCGAACTGGCCGATCTCGGCGTGACCTCGGTAGCGTTCGTCGGGAACGCGACGACGGAAAACGA
>JAYVCF010000291.1:0-8897 GCA_043750095.1 Deltaproteobacteria bacterium | reverse complement strand
CTCGCTCTCGCTCTCGCTCTCGCTCTCGGCATGCGGCTCCTCGCCCTCGCCTCCCGCGAGTCCCGCGGTCCTGGACTATCTCGAGCTCACCACCGGCGGCGCGGCAACCACCGACACTCTCCCTCTCGTCGTCGCGCTCCACGGCCGCGGCGACACGGCGGACGGCTTCACCCGCGCCTTTCGCGACATGCCGACCCCCGCGCGCGTCGTCCTCCTTCGCGCGCCCATCCACGAGGGCGAGAGCGGCGATGCTTGGTTCACCTTCCAGCACGTGCAGACGTGGGAGCACGTCGCCGACGATCTCGATGTCGCCTGTGATCGCATCATCGCGACCATCGACGCGATCGAAGGCGCGCATCCCTCACGCGGACGTCCCATCCTCACTGGCTTCTCGCAGGGCGGGATGATCGCGTACGCGATGGCGCTGCGGCACCCCGATCGATTCGCCGCGCTCTATCCGGTCTCCGGCGCGCTGGTGACCGAGCTCTTCCGCCACGATCAGGGCGACCCCGCGCACACGCCTCCCATCGTCGCGTTCCACGGCACGCGCGACGAGATCATCCCCATCGACACCGAGCGCGAAGCGATCGACACGCTCGAGCGCCGCGGCATCCACGTCGAGCTGCGGCCACACGACGCCACGCACTGGCTCGACGGAGAGATGCGCGACGATCTCTGGCAGACGATCGCGCACACCGCGGAGTGAGCGGCCTTCAGTGCGCGGTGCGCGAGAGCTCGGGCCAGCGCGCGTCCGCTTGCTCGATGAAGTGAGCGCGATCGGCGAGCCACTGCCTGCGAATGTCGAGCGAGTAGTTCAGATACAAGCGGCCACCTTCGACGTGCCAGGCCTGCGGATCGATGTGCACGAGGCGCCCGTCGGCCGCGGCGAAGGCGCAGTAGCCACCGTACGCAGGCGCGTAGCGTGCTGGGCTGGCCGCGAAGAGCGCGCGGTGCTCCTCGCTCGCGAAGAGCCAGTGACCACCGTGCCAGTCGAACGCGTGCTCGCTCGCGCCCCGGACCGCTGCCTGGTCGGTGAAGTACGCCACCGGATCGTAGCCGCCGATGGCCGAGCTACCGCCGTTGCTGTTCACCTGCGCGGATGCGGTGGACACCAGCGCCGTCGAGAGAGCACACGCCGCGAGGAAGAGCCGCATCACTCTGCCAGGATACGCCGCAACGCCACGACGCGTTACCGGAGCAGCCGATCCGGATCGACGGTCGCAGCGCGCCACGCCGGAACGATCGAGATCCCAGCGAAGGGAACCACGATCGCTGCGAGAAGCATGACCAGCTCGAGCGGGTCACTCGAAGGCGCGAGCACCAGCGCAGGTCGAACGTTGCTCCAGCCGAAGAGCGCGGGCGCCAGCAGTGGCGCGCCGAGCACGAACACGTGCTCGTACGCGAGCAGCAGACCGAGCAGGCTGCCTCCGAGCGCCACGATCGCCGCCTCCGTGAGCCGGGCCGCGAGCACGTCCGAGGTGCTCCAGCCGATCGCCTTCAGCACACCGATCTCGCGTCGCTCCTCGTCGGAGAGCCCTGTCAGGCGTTCCCACGCGAGCAAGAGCAGCGCGAGCAGAGCGGGCACGAGCGTGGCCGAGAGGAGGCCCGCGCGCGCATCGAACGTCAGCTCGAAGCTGCGCCCTAGGCTCTCGCGATCGACCACGCGCGCACCGCGGACCGCACTGACGATCGCGGCGGCGACGACAGCGCTCTCTTCCGGAGGAAATACGTCGACGGCGAGATCGGTCGCGCGATCCGGGGGCACGTCGAGCAGCTCGCGCGCGGTGGCCTCGTTCACGATCACGAGATCGCCCGCGAGTAGCGCGCTCTCTCGGTCGAGCACCGCGCGGATGCGCAAGAAGCGCGGGACGGGAACCGCGTCTGCGTCCGTCTCGCTGTCCGCGACCGACACCGCGACGCGGTCTCCAGCGCGAAGTCCGATCGCATGCGCGACGTCCACGCCCAACACCGCCTCGCCATCCTCGAGCGCGCTCGCGCCGAGATCCAAGGGCCCGACGTCGCGCGTGGACACGACGGTCACGTTCGCTTCCAGCGCCGCGAGGTAGAGGTATCCCCACACGCGCGGCTCGACGCTGCGCACGCCCGCGATCGCGGCGACCCGCGACACGTCGGCGACGTCGATCAAGCTCGCGCGGCCTGCGACGAGTCGCTCGACCGTCAACGAAGGCGCCTCGCGCGCGTAGCGCTGAGACGCCGTGCGCAAGGCCTCGCTCGCGAAGAGCACGGTGGCGAACGCGAGCACCACCACGGCGAGGCCCATCCCGATCGCGAGGTTGCGGCCCGCGCGTCGCCGCATGGCACCGAGCGCGTACGCGAGGAGCGCGCGACTCATGGCGCCTCGCGATGCATGTCGATCGTCGGCCCGCGCCCCTGTCTCGCGATGGCAGCGCCGGCAGGATCCACGTCGAGCCCGGCGGTCGCATCCGCGGCCCCCGAAGACGGTGCCGCGAGCGCCGGATGACGAAGCCAGGTCGAGCTCGTCGAGAGCGCGAGCTCCGAGAGCCCGGTCGCGCGAGCGATCGCCGCATTGCGCGCACGCACCAGAGTGCCCGCGTCCGTTCGAGCACGCGCGTCGATCACGGCGACGAGCCCGACAACGCTCACGACGACCACTCCGACTGCGAGCGCGCGAAGCCGACGCCGAACGAAGCTCGCCGACGCGCTCACGCCGCGCCCTCAGATGTTTCGCATGAAGTGCATGAAGATCTGCGTGAGCACGGAGTCGGCGACGAGGACGCCGATCGAGACGACGACGACGCTCGTGGTGGTTGCGCGACCCACGCCCTCGGTCCCGCCTCGCGTCTGCATGCCGAAGTGGCAGCCCAGGATCGCGATCAAGAAGCCGAAGAACGGCGTCTTGCCGATGCCGCTCACGAAGTCCTGCAACCAGATCGAGTCGATCGCCGTCGTGAGGAAGAACGGCACCGGCACGCCGAACGTGAGGTTGCAGACGATCGCCGCGCTCGCGATGCCGAGCACCAGCGCGAACACGGTGAGGAGCGGCATGACCACGATCCCGGCGAGCATCCGCGGCACGACGAGCTTGCGAACCGGATCGGCGCCGAGCGCTCGGATCGCGTCGATCTGCTCGGTGACGGCCATCGACCCGATCTCGGCGGCGATGCCCGCTCCGATCCGGCTTCCGACGACGAGCGCGGTGAGCGAGGGCGCGAGCTCGCGCGCCTCCGACAAGCCCACGATACGGCCGACGGAGTCGCGCGCACCGAAGCGCTCGAGCGAGAACGCGAACTGGATCGCCATGACGATGCCGACGAAGACGGCGGTCGCGGCGGCGATCCCGAACGAGCGCACGCCCATCTGATCGAGCTGCTTGAGGAACGCGCCCATCTCGAAGCGCGTGGTGAACAAGGCGCGAATCGCGCGGCCCGTCATCTGCGTGCACTGGCCCACGCCCGTGAGCATCCGTACCGCGCTACGCCCGCGCGCCTCGAAGAAGCCGACGACGAAGCCGACCTCCTTCGGCTCGCTCACCTCGCTCGCGGCCGTCACCGGAGCGGGACCTCGGTGGTGAAGCCCGCGACGAAGCCCTCGAAGATCGCCTGCGACCGCGTGAACGCCGCGCGATCCGGAGCGATCAGCGTGAAGTCGTAGACGCAATCGTTCTTCTTGATCACGAAGATCAAGAACTCGCGCGACACGCCGTCCAGGTTCGCGATGGCGTGCGTGCGCAGCGCTTCGCGTCCGTCGAGAGGCACGAGGTCTTCGCTCAGCGTCTGTCGCGCCGTGAAGCCTGCGAGCAGGTGATTCGTCAGCACGGTGAGCGGGATGTCGCCCACGGGGTCACACGTGGCGTTGACCTGCACGATCGCGCCGAGGCTCGGGTTGTGGAACGCGATGTCGTTGTCCTCGACCGCGACGGAGTCCCACCCCTCGCCGAGCTCGCCGATGCGGTAGTGCGCTTCTTCGTCCTGATAGGAGCGACCGCGCAGGTGCGGCCCGCCGCCACAACCGACAGAGGCGGAGATCGCGAACGCGACGACGAGCACGAGCGAGAACGGGAAACGCAACACCGCGCCCGGGTTACCACTGCGCCCCGCGGTGGCAAGCGAAGGGCCCGATCCGCGGCGTGACGCCTCTGGCACCGCCGTGATATGGGTGCGAGAGCGGAGGTGACCCATGGTCAGGCAGCACGTCGATGAGGAGAACCTCACGGTGCACGAGAACCTGGAGCAGCAGCGCGACAGCTTGCTCCCCGTCGCGGACGGCGTGACCGTCGTGGTGACGCAGGCCTACGGTCCGACCGGCGCGAGCCTCGTCGGCATCTCGGACGTCGTGTTCGACGGCTACCCCGCGGTCACGGTGAAGCTGAAGACGCCTGACGGACGCGAGGGCCTCGTGCACATCTCGCCCATCCACGGCGACCGCCGCAAGGCGGGCTTCGTGGACATCGCGTCGGGAACGCGCTGCCAGCTCTTCTGTCCCGTCACTGGCAAGCCGCTCGACAAGCTCGGCTCCGTGGACGACGGATCGGGCGCCGACTACTACGCCATCTACCTCACGCAGCGCCTCTCGAAGGGCGCGTGCGTGATGGTCACCGACGTCTGGGCGCACTATCACTCGCGGATCGTCGACGACAACGCGGTGATCTCGCACTGGGCCCGCAATCATCCCGACGAGTAAAGCAGTGCGGTGCTCGCTCGCGATCAACGCGTCTCCGGCGACTCCTCCTTGCATCTGACCGACGACGCGCGTGTCGCGGCGATGAGCGCCTGGGATCGCGAGGGCGGCATGGCGCGGCGCGGTCGCGCGAGGCTCTATCGATCGCGCATCCTCGACGCGATCTTCACCATCGCACCGCCCTGGCTTCCCTACGTCGCGATCGGCCCGCTCATGATCGCGATGCTCACCGACGCCACGCTGGGCCTCGCACCCGTTCGACTCGGGATGCTCGTGCTGGTGGGTGTGCTGTCCTGGTCGCTGGTCGAGTACGCGATGCACCGCTTCTTGTTCCACGCACCGGCGAAGAGCGAAGCCGCGCGCGTCGTGCTCTTGCTCGTGCACGGACATCACCACCTATGGCCCGACGATCCGCGCCGCGTCGCGGCCACGCCGATCCAGTTCGGTTCGCTCGCGCTCTTGCTCTACGGGATGTTCTCGCTGTTGCTGCCCGAGGCCGAGGCGCACGCGACCTTCGGCGGCGCGATGCTGGGCTACCTCGCGTACGAAGCCGTCCACTTCTACGCGCACCATGGGCGGGCTCGCGACGGAGCCCTCGGCGCGCTGCGTCGTCATCACATGCGGCATCACCACGACGACCCGCGCTCGCGCTGGGGCATCGGCTCACCGCTCTGGGACTACGTCTTCCGAACGACAGGCAGCGCGAAGTGAGCGTTCTCGTCGAGACGCGTGAGGCGACCAAGCGCTATGTCGATGGCTCACGCGTGGTGCGCGCGATCGACGCAATCACGATCACGATCGCGTCGGGCGAGTGGGTCGCGCTGCGCGGTCCGAGCGGATCAGGCAAGACGACGCTGCTGGGCGTGCTGGGCGGCATGATCGCACCGACCTCCGGCGACGTGCTCTTCGAGGGCGAGTCGATCGTGCGGCTGCGCGAGCACCACCGCGCCGAGCTGCGACGCACCAAGGTCGGCTTCGTGTTCCAGGCGCTCGCGCTCGTCCCGGAGATGAGCGTGCTCGAGAACGTGCTTCTCCCGCTCGTCCCCGACGGCGGCGCGAAGGCAGCGGACGAAGCGAAGGCGCTCGCCGCACTCGCGGAGGTGGGCCTGAACGCGAGTATGGCGAACGCGCGCGCGTCGATGCTGAGCGGAGGGGAGCGCCAGCGTGCGGCGATCGTGCGCGCGTTGATCCGCGAGCCGAAGCTCTTGTTGCTCGACGAGCCCACGGCCCACCTCGATCGCGAGAGCGCCGAAGGAATCCTCGCGCTGCTGAGGAAGCAGGCGGCGGCAGGAAGGACGATCGTCGTCTCCACGCATGATCCGCGCGTCGCTGACGCGGTAGGGATCGATCGAACGATCGAGATGCGTGACGGAACGATCGTCAGCCGCTGAAGAAGAGAGCCGCTGAGGAAGGCAGGAAGGCAGGAAGGATCGCTCTCTTTTTCCTGCATACCTGCCTTCCTCAGCGGTAACTCTCTGTTCTTCGCTTCCTCAGCGGGCTCGCAGGATTGCGTCTTCGAGCTCTCGCGGCAGCGCGCTGCGCCAGGTCTGCTTCACGCCGGTCGCCGGGTGCACGAGCGAGATCTCGCTCGCGTGAAGGAAATGCCGCGTCAGTCCCGGAATGACGGGGCCGCCGTAGAGCGCGTCGCCCGCGAGCGGGTGCCCGATGCTGGCGAGGTGGACGCGGATCTGATGCCGCGTCGCCGCGCGCGCGGACACCTCGATCTCGTGAAACCGCCCGTGCGCGCGCACCGAGACGATCTCCGTACGCGCCGGCCGCGCGCCCTCGTGATCTCCGACGCGCACACGCCGCGAGTCGCCGGGCACCGGTGCGATCGGGCGATCGATCGCGCGCGGCGTGAGCTCGCCCTCGACCAGCGCGCGGTATCGCTTGTCGATCCGCAGCGCGCGAAGATCGGTGCGGAGCCGATCGAACGTCGCTTCGTCGCGCGCCGCCATCATCAGCCCCGAGGTGTCCGTGTCGAGCCGATGCAGGATGCCCGGCTCGCGCGCCGCGTAGCCCACGAGCGCCATCTCGGGGTAGCGCGCGACGAGCACGCTCGCGACGGTACCGAGCTCGTCTTCGCGCAGCGGATGGCTCGGCATCCCGGCGGGCTTGTCGACGATCACGAGGTGGTCGTCCTCGTGCACGACGTGGAGCGGAGTGAGGGTGTCGGGCCGCGCCGCGAACTCGCTTCGGCTCGGCGCGCGCGCGAGCGTGACGCGATCGCCCTTCGCGACGCGCCCGCCTTTTCGGGTGGGGCGATCGTTGAGGCGAACCTCGCCGCCCTCCACCATGTCGCGCGCTTTCTTGCGGCTCATCGCCGGGACGCGCCGCACGAGCACCACGTCCAGACGCAGGCCTTCCTCGTCGGCTTGGACCTCGAACGCGAGCGAGATCGCTGGCTCCGCGCCTTCGATCATCTTGCTGCTATTCTCCGGCCGGTCGTACCGAGGGTCCGTTCGCTCATGCCTCAGAAGAGAGATTACTACGAAGTGCTCGGGCTCTCTCGCTCGGCAACACAAGACGACGTCAAACAGGCGTTTCGCAAGCTGGCGAAGGAGGTTCACCCCGACCGGAATCCCGGCGATGCCGCGGCGGAGGATCGCTTCAAGGAGATCCAGGAGGCGTTCTCCATCCTCCACGACACGGAGAAGCGGCGCCGCTACGACCGCATGGGCCACGCCGCGTTCGGCGGAGGCGAGTCGGGCGGCGAGCGCGTGGACTTCCGCGCGGTGAGCGAGATCCTCGAAGGCCTGATGGGCGAGGTGTTCGGCCGCGGCGGCCGCCGGGCGCGTCAGGGCGACGACATCGAGGTCGATCTGGTGCTGCGCTTCGAGGAGGCCGCGCTCGGCGCCGAGAAGCTGGTCACGCTCGAGCGACTCGCGCCCTGCGACGCGTGCAAGGCGAGCGGCGCCGCCCCAGGATCGAAGGTCGATCGGTGTCCGGCGTGCAACGGCCTCGGCGAGGTCCGCTTCCAGCGCGGGTTCTTCTCCGCATCGCGTCCCTGCTCGACGTGCAGCGGAAGCGGCAAGCGCATCGAGGTGCCCTGCCCTGCGTGCGGCGGGCGGATGGTCGCGCCGATCAAGGACGAGCTCCTCGTGCGCGTTCCTCCCGGCGTCGAGGACGGAGCGATCCGCAGCGTGCGCGGTGGCGGCGCGAGGCCTGCGCCGATCGGTGGGCAAGCGCCGCCGCCCGGTGACCTGCACGTCCGCATCCGGATCGAGAAGCATCCGCTCTTCTCGCGGCAGGGCGCGGACGTGGTCGTGACGATCCCCATCAGCTTTCCCGAGGCGGTGCTCGGTACGCAGGTCGACGTGCCGACGCTCGAGGGGAAAGTGAAGATGAAGGTGCCGGCCGGCACGCAGAGCGGAAAAGCGTTCCGTCTGCGTGGCAAGGGCATCGAAGTGTTCGGAGGCGCGGGCAAGGGCGATCAGCTCGTGACCGTCGTCGTCGAGGTGCCCGAGCAGATCACCAAGAAGCAACGCCAGCTGATCGAGGAGCTCGCCAAGGAGCTCGGCGACGACGTGCATCCGCAGCAGAAGAGCTTCTTCGAGAAGCTGCGCGAGCTCTTCGAGTAGCAGAGAGAAGGCGCGCATGAGCCGCGACGGAAGCGGGACGAAGATGAACGCGCTGCTCACGAAGGTGCGCGCGCTGGCCCTCTCGTACCCGGAAACCACCGAAGAGTTTCCGTGGGGTGATCGCGTCGTGAAGGTGAAAGGAAAGGTCTTCATCTTCATGGGACAGGACGAGAAGGGCATGTTCGGCTGCTCGCTGAAGCTGCCGCGCTCGCACGCGCTCGCCCTCGAGCTGCCCTTCGCGGAGCCCACCGGCTACGGCCTCGGCAAGAGCGGCTGGGTCTCGCTGCGCGGGCCGCAGCTGGAGAAGGCGCCCTTCGACATGCTGCGCGAGTGGCTCGACGAGAGCTTTCGTGCGGTCGCGCCCAAGCGCGTGATCGCGTCGCTCGATGGAGCGGCGGCCGCGCCGAAGAAGCCCGTGAGAGAGGCGAAGAAGAGGAGCGCGAAGAAGATCCGCTGAGGAAGGCAGGAAGGCAGGAACGAGCTAAGATCTCGTCGCCTCGCGATGCAGCACGCACTCGACGTCGATCGATTCCGGCAGAGCCACGACACGACCCGCCCCTCCGACAAGAGCGAGCGGCGTACGCGTATCGTGCTCGCGCTCACGGCCCTCGTGATGGTGCTCGAGCTCGTGGTGGGGACGCTCTCGCACTCGCTGGC
>JAYVCF010000290.1:0-4758 GCA_043750095.1 Deltaproteobacteria bacterium | reverse complement strand
GGGTCTGGGTGGCCCCGCCCTCGGCGCGTCGGGTGACGACGTAGTGGCCGCCGTCGCAGACGACGTCCTCGGAGCTGGCCTCGATGAGCGGGGTCTCGCCGAGCATGAAGCGCGCGACGTCGGCGCCCTCGAGGGGCAGGCCGAGGAGACGCTCGATGTTCTCCGCGCAGCTGGGCCCGACGAAGAATCGGTTCTCGCGCAGATCCACGAGCGCGAACTCTTCGCCGTCGCTCGTGAGCACGGCGGCCGGGCCGAACTGCGTCATCGCATCGAAGCGCACGCGATCCGGACGCTCGATCATCATCAGGACGGTGCCGCGGATCCGGCCGGTCTCGTCGCGACGATCGACGCGAGCTTCGGCGCGCAGCGAGCGGGCGGGCGATCGCATCGAGACGAACGATCGCAAGATGCTCGGCGCGCTCGTGAAGCTCTCGCGTGGGCAGGACGCCCCCGCGCACGATCCGCAGAGGCCGCTCAGCGCCGCGCAGAAGAGGAGCGCCGACACGTCACGGCGCATGCGGTGTCGGCGTCGTGCTGGTGGTGGGTGTCGTAGGCGGGTGGAGCTCACCGCGCATCACGCGGCGATTGAGATCCGCGAGCCGATGGCGAACGTCCACGGCGAAGGCGCCGTGCGGCCAGCGACGCATGTACGTGCGAAGCGCCGCGCGCGCCTCGTCGATCTCGCCCAGCGTCTCGGCACAGTCGGCGAACAGAAGCAGCGCGTCGTCCTGAAGATCGCGATCGACCGTCTGCTCGGCGACCTCGGCGGCGAGGTCTTTCGCGCGCGCGTCCTGGCCGAGATGGCGGAGCGCGCGCGCAAGCTCGAGCTTCACCGCCGGCGTGTGCGGCCCGTCCTCGCTCAGGCGCAGCGACTCCTGGAAGGCTTCGGCCGCCTCCGCGTACCGCGCCGTGCGAACGAGATCGACGCCCGTCTGATAGGCCTCGACGCTCAGGTCCTCGGTGAACTGATCGACCGTGTCGCGGAAGAACGCGGCCTCGGCCGACGAGAGCTGCTCACGCCGGATCTCCGGATAGTGCTCGACCACTTCCTGGCGTCGGTGCTCCCGGATCATTCGATAGAACTGGGCCGCCTCGTTCTCGGCGTGGGCGCGCGCCTCCGCGCGGGCCGTCTCTTCGCGGAGGTCTCGCTGGAGCGCCTCGGCCTGCGCGCCGAGCTCGGTCGTCTCGCCGCGCGCGTCGCTCACGCGCTGCTCCGTGCCCCACCAGAGTCCGAGAAACGAGATGGTCGCGAACAACACGTAGGCCACCGCGCTGTTCAGGTTGAAGCGGCGCTCGTAGCCTGCCTGACGCTTGGCGATCGACTTGATGTCGGCCGCCAGCGAGTTCGTGAGGTTGCTCGTCTTGATGACCAGCCCTCGCGACTCGATGATCTCGCGCTTGATCTCGCGGATCTCCTCGTCGGTTTCCGCCATGAGCGTGGCCAGTTAGCGCGATCTCGGCCTCGGGCAAGCGCGGGCTCCGGCTTGACGACTCGAAGGCCCGCAGCCTAAAAGCCCGAGCGGAGGCTTCTCGATGCGCAATCTCCTCGTGGCTCTCTCGTTTGCCGTGGTGCTCGTGATGACCGCCGGCTGTGGTGGCGGCTCGCACACGTACGACGTCCGCGGGACGCAGCGCGATCCCGGCGCGGATGCGCACGTGCAGGTCGAGTCCATCGAAGGTGGCAACCACCTGATCACCATCACCGTCCGCAACCTCACGCCCCCCGATCGCCTCGGCAGCGGCAACACGCTCTTCGTGGTCTGGATTCGCCAGGAGGGCGGCACCACGTCGCTCGTGAGCCGTCTCGAGTACCAGCAGGACCAGCGCACGGGCCGCGCCACCGCGACGACGCCCGCGACGCACTTCACGCTGATGATCACGGCGGAGCACCAGGCTCAGGTCTCGCAGCCGAGCGAGTTCGTGGTGTTCCAGCAGAACGTCTCCTTGTAGTCAGGGGCGCTGCGCGCGCCCCTCGAGCGACCGGCGGAGCCGGATCGCTCTCACCCCCAGCTCCGTCTCGCCTCGCTCAGGCTCGGCTCGCGAGCGACACGGCACCTCGCTCGCGGTCGCCCACTCGTCGCCGCTGCCCTTTCGATTCCCGCGAAGGCGCTCCTCCCGCTGGCAGATCGGCTCGTATCGGCTAGATAGGCGACCCCCATGTACGACACCTCGGATATCCGCAAGAACCTGAAGTTCCTCCTCGAGGGCATCCCCGTCCTCGTCGTGGACTTCCAGTTCGTGAAGCCGGGCAAGGGCCAGGCGTTCACGCGCACCAAGCTGCGCAACATGCTCACGGGCACCATGCTCGAGCGCACGTTCAAGACGGGCGAGCGCTTCGAGAAGGCGGACATGGAGGAACGCCAGCAGCAGTTCCTCTATCCCGAGGGCGACAAGTTCGTCTTCATGGACACCAAGAGCTACGAGCAGCTCTACCTCTCGGGCGAGCAGCTGGGCGACTCGCGCTACTTCATCCAGGACGGGATGATGGTGGATGTTCTCTTCTGGAACGAGCGTCCCATCGGCGTGACGCCGCCCACCTTCGTCGAGCTGAAGATCGTCGAGACGGAGCCCGGCTTCAAGGGCGACACGAGCACCAACACGCTCAAGCAGGCCAAGCTCGAGACCGGTGCGATGATCGGCGTGCCGCTCTTCGTCAACGAGGGCGACGTGATCAAGATCGACACGCGCACGAGCGAGTACGTCGAGCGCGTCAAGAAATAGTCTGCTGCTCGCCTCGGTCGAGCACGTCCTGGCGTGTGCGATTGGGACGCCGCTGCGCTTCGGCGCTCGCATCGCGGCGCGATCGGACGATGAGGTTCGCGTCGAGGACGCGCGAGGATCCGTCCTCGTTCGTGGAGCGGTCGCGGCCGCCGAGGGAACGCTGGTGATCGTCGAGGGCGTCCGATCGCCCGAGGGCGTGACCGCCAGCGCGATCGAGATCGCTCTCGTACCGACGGCGTCGTACCCGAGCGCCGGAGGCGAGGTCCGAGCGCTGACGGATCACGAACGACGCCGCGCGGGAGCGCTGGTGAAGCGCGCGAGCATCCTGCGCGGCATCCGTCGCTTCTTCGACGAGCGCGGGTACCTCGAGGTCGAGACGCCGAGCGCGGTGCCGAGCCCAGGCATGGATCCGCACTTGGGCGCGTTCTCGGTGCTCGGGATGCGCGCGAACGGCGCACCGGCCGAGCGCTGGCTCGCGACGAGCCCCGAGTACCAGATGAAGCGGCTGCTCGCGGGCGGTCTGCATCGCATCTACCAGATCGGTCGATCGTTTCGCGCCGACGAGTCGGGTGCGCGACACCAGCCCGAGTTCACGATGCTCGAGTGGTATCGCGGGTTCGAGGACGCGAGTGCGGTCATGCGCGACACCGAGGAGCTGGTGCTCGCGCTGTCTCGCGAGCTGAACGGCGGCCACGTGCTCGATGGCACGCGCGGGCCCATCGACGTCCGCACGCCTTGGGAGCGGCTCACCGTGGCCGATGCGTTCACACGCTACGCGGGCGTCGAGCTGACACGGGTTCTTCCGGACGAAGAAGATTTCTTCCGCATCCTCGTGGAGCGGATCGAGCCGGAGCTGGGGCGCGCGCGTCCGGTGTTCTTGACCGAGTGGCCGGCGAGCATGGCCTCGCTCGCGCGCTTGATTCCGGGCTCGGATCCGCCCGTCGCCGATCGCTTCGAGGCGTTCGTGGACTCGCTCGAGCTCTGCAATGGCTTCGGCGAGCTCACCGATCCGCGCGAGCAGCGAGCACGCTTCGAAGCGGACCGCGCGACGCGGGCGAGGCTCGGCATCGGCGTCTATCCGATCGACGAGCGCTTCGTCGCGGCACTGGAGGAGGGCATGCCGCCGAGCGGCGGAAACGCGCTCGGCGTCGATCGCCTCGTGATGCTGCTCACCGGAGCGCGCGACGTGCGGGACGTGATCGCGTTTCCCGATCACCGGCTCTGACGATCCTCGGCTCGCTCCGCCGTCGTACGCTTGGCATCGTGGGCAAGGCGCTCGTGACGGCTCTGGTGACGCTCGTCGGGCTCGCGTCCGGCTGCGGCTCCGCGCTCGTGATCCACCGCGAGGTCCCGCGACCCGCCGCGATTCCCGCGCGCGGCTATCCCGTGGTGTACGTCGCCGCGAGCCCCGGCGCCGCCTCGCACGAAGCCGCGGAAACGATCGCGCGACACCTCGAGGGAGGCGCGATCCGCGTCGTGCGCGTCGGGCCCGACGTGCTCCTCGGAGACGCGTCTCTCGAGGACGCTGCGACGCTCGCGCTCTTGGTCACGGTCACCACCGGCGAGACATCCCGCACGCAGATGTCGCAGGTGCCCACGGTACGCTGCGCGCCCGACACACCTTGTTACGGATATCCGGAGCGGTTCCCCGAAGAGGTACGCGTTCAGGTCGGCGTCCTCCTGGTGCGCGCGTTCGATCCGCGCTCTGCGAGCGAGCTCGGCCGTGCCGTGATCCGCGAAGAGGAGAGCGAGCCCTCCCCCATCGCGGCTCAGCTCGCGGTCCTCGATCGGCTGCGTGCGCGCGCGCCCGGGCTCTTCGACATCCAGACGGACGTGCTCGATCTCGAGCTCGACCCGCTCTCGGAGGGCGTGCTCCACGCGGTGATCGAGGACGCACGCGCGGGGCGCGTCCATGCGGCGCGACTGGCGCTCGAGGCCGCGCTCCGGGACGACACGCTCGAGGTCGGCGTGCGTGCGGCGGTCGCCTTCGATCTCGGGCAGCTGATCCGCGCCGACGTGGACACGAGCGCCGACGAC
>JAYVCF010000289.1:0-14191 GCA_043750095.1 Deltaproteobacteria bacterium | reverse complement strand
CGCGAGCACTGCGAGGAGTGCGAGCACGGCGCGCCAAAGGCGCGGAGTGGACGGCCGCGAGCACGCCGGCACAATCGCCTCACCCCGAACGAGCAGCCGCATTCAGCCCCTCCTCGGCGACCCGAATCCGCGATAGCGGAGAGGCGTCACGAAAACGAAAACGAAAACGAAAACGAAAACGAAAACGAAAACGAAAACGAAACGCCGTCCCCTACGGCACGTACACCACCACCGGCCAAGCCGAGTACTCCGTCGTGCTGTGTCCGAACTCCAGGTACACGAGCGAGTAGCTCATGCTCGGCGTCCCCGCGGGAACGCCTACGGTGAGCGTCGCGTGGTCGCCGTTGTTCACCATGGTCACGTCGAGCGACGGCGTCGCGGCGAACATGCCGCCGCTGGCCACCGCGTAGAGAAAAAATGGATCGACCGGTGCCGTGGACCACGCGTCGATCTCGAACGTCGTCGACGCACCCGCCGCGACGAACGCCACCTGGTCCGGAACGATCGCGACCGAGTAGTACGGCGTCGCAGGGTTCGCCGGGATGCACGGGTCTCGATCGTTCGCCGCCGCCGCCGCGTTCGACCAGATGCGCGTGGCGACGAAGCTCCCCTCACGGATGAACGCGTCGGGCGTGATCCGCAGCGCGCAGAGATCGCCGACCTCGGGGCCGACGAAGAGCCAGGGCGAGAGCACGCTGCTCGCCTGCGAGAACTCGAAGGCAGGGTTGCTCCTCGGGCGCGCGTCGGTCGCCGCCTCGATCAGCTCGTGCGACATCGCCTCCTCTTCGAACTCGAGATCGCCCAGCGAGGGATTGAAGCCGCTGCACGAGGGCATCACGGCGTACGAGAACGGGTCGCCGCCGTTGTCCATCTCGTAGTGGTAGCCGCCATACGCCATGCAGCTGTGCCCGAGGCTCGGATCGTCGATCATCGTGTGCTGCGGGAAGTAGATGACGTAGAGCACTTCGCGGAACGTTCCGTCGGCAGCCCTCGGCAGCGAGTGATCGGCGACGCCCGCCGACAAGAGCGCCTCGATCCCCGCCGTGGTGATCATGTCGGGCGCGGCGTCGGCTCGCCGGACGTTCGCGAGGATGGTGCCCGCGCCCACGCCGTACTCCGCGCCGACATTGGTGAGCCAGGACGAGGTGACCAGCCAGCTCGCGTGCGCCTCCAGCGTCGCGCGATTCGCATCGTCGGCGAAGGTGATGATCACCAACTGCGGATGATGAAAGCGTGCGCCGCCTTGATCGGGGATCACCGTGGACGGGCCGTGCGCCGCGATCACGAATGCGGACGCGTCGGCTGGAACGAACGCGTCGGGCGGCGGCGAGAACGCGTCGGGCACCGACGAGTCGAGCGCGACGAGCGGCGGCGCAGGGGAGCTACACGCCGCGAGCACACTCAGCGCGGCGAGGATCGAGAGGCGCATCAATCTCAGCAAGAGTGCGACGCGCACGAATTCCACTGGCACGTGGGGCTGCAAAACTGCCAGCCGCTGCCCCCGCCGCTCGGTGTGCAGCACTGAAAGTTCGAGCCGCGCGAGGAGAGGCACGCCGCGCCCGGCGCGAGGACGCACGCCGTCCCCCATGTGCACGACGACGAGCAGACCTGCACACCGCACCCGGTCGCTGCGCCGGTGCTGTTCATGTCGCATCCGGTTCGCGTATCGCCGGGCACGCAGCCGCTCTCGCCCGTGCACGCGCCGAAAGCGCCCCATGCGCCCCAGTTGCAGCCGGCGCTCGTGTCGCACGTCCGCGAGCGCGTGTGCGTGCCCGAGCCGCATCGACCGCAGGGCTGCGTGTCGGTGCCGGTCTGGCCAGGCGTGCACACGCCGCTGCCACCGCCGACACACGTGCTCCACGCGGTGAACGCGCCCCACTGACACGTCGCCGCATCACACGTGCGCGAGTGCGTCTGCGTTCCCGTCCCGCAAGTGCCGCAAGTCTGATCGCCGCTCTCGGTCATCCCCGCGACGCAGACGCCCTCGCCCATGCAGGCCCACGCGCCCCAGGTGCAGTCTGCTTGGCACAGGCGCGTCTGCGTCCCGCACATGCCGCACGAGGCGCCCACGCCCATGTCGCCCGGCGCGCACGGACCGCTGCCGGTGCAGAGGCCCTCGTCGGTCCAGACGCCGCTCGTGCATACCTGTCGCTGCATGCCGCAGTGCACGCATGCGATCATGCGCGGCGGCTCGCCTGTGGTGCAGTCGCACGTCGTCGGCGCGGTGCACGCAGCCCAGACGCCGTTGGTGCAGCGCTCCACGCCGGTCCCGCAGCTCGAGCTGCAGGTCCGCTCGCTCGTCGTTCCGACGGACGCCATGGTGTCGTCGCAGTCGGTCGCGCTGGGGATGCCGTCGTGATCGAGGTCGGTGGTCGCCGCATGGCAGATCCCGGCGACGCATGTCTCACCCGTCGCGCACGCGGGGGTGCAGTCGACGGCCGCGTCCGTGTGGGACCCTCCGCCATCGACGTGGGCGGAGTCGGTGGTTCCACCGTCGCCGCGCGGGTTCACGCCCGTTCCGCTGGCGCAGCCGCCCGCCGCGAGCGCCAGGGTCACCAAGAAAAGAGGTGCAGCTCGAAACTTCAAAGCCACGTTCGATTGAAACACGTCGCGAGCGAGGACGCCAACGATGGCGCGCTCAAGCTACGGGAATGTGAACGCCCGTGAGCATTTCGCCCGTCGGCTCCGCCGCCAAAAAATAGCGTCCGCGCGCGATCGTCCCTCGAACGAAGGGCAAGACGTCTTGTTGCCAGGTGCAGACGAGCTGCCCGTCGGCCCCCTCCACGCGGAGCGCGCGAAACCCCATGTACGTGCGCGAAATGGGAAACTGCGCCTTGTAGAGCGCTTCCTTCGCGGAGAAGAGGACGAGCGCCATCCGCCCGCGGCTCTCGCTCGGCAGGCGTTCGAGATCGGCGATCTCTTCGCTCAGAAACACGGAGTCCCAGAGCTCGCGCTTCAGCTCCGCGCGATGCTCGACGTCGATGCCAACGCTCCCGTGCTCTCTGCGGCAGACCGCGACGAGCGCGCGCGCGTTGCAGTGCGTGATGCTCCCGCGCATGCCGGCAGGCCAGATGGGAGCGCGCTCGGCGTCGTTGAGGATCGCAGCGGAGTGGGCACCGAGCCTCTCGAGCGCGAGATGAGCGAGCGAGCGCCCCGTCGCGAACTCGTGCTGTCGCTTGGGGAGCGCGCGCGCCACCAGCACGAGCTCCTCGTCGCGCAGCGACGCGACCGCGTCGGCCGACACCGCGGCGCTCAGCACGACGACATTGGGCGGAAAGAGCCCGGCGACCTCGTGAACCTCCATCTTCCTGGTATAGCTGGTCGATGGTGCATTCCGTACGTCCATGGCTCCTGCTGCTCGCGCTCGGGCTGGGATGCAGCACGCCCGCCCTCAACGACACCGACGCGGCTGGCTCGGATGGCGCGATGGCGGTCGACGCCGCGGTCGACGCCGCGCACACGGCCTGCACGGGAACACTCACCGAGTGCGCGCCAATCTGGGAACAGAACACGTCGGATCACCTCGACGCGATCGCGGGCGACGCGGCGCAGCTCGCGGCGTTTCTGCGCGCCGTTCCCAAGGGCGGCGATCTCCACAATCACCTGACGGGCGCGGTCTACGCCGAGACGTATCTCCAGTGGGCGCTCGCCGACCACGACTGCATCGTCCCCTCGACGTTCGCGGCCGTGTACGCGAGCAGCTGCACGGCGAGCACGCAGCCCGTGCCGACGTCGGGCACCTTCTACGATCAGATCGTCGCCGCCTGGTCGATGCAGGGCTTCGTGGCCGGCGCGCAGACCGGTCACGACCACTTCTTCGCGACGTTCGCGAAGTACGGCGCGGTCGCGGGCGCGCATCGCGACGACGACATCGCCAACGTGCTCGCGCGCGCGGCCGACGAGAACCAGCTCTACGTCGAGACGATGTTCAACCTCGGCACGCACGTCGGCGCGACGGCGATGGCCGCTTGGTCCGGCGCCGTGACCGAGGCCAACCTTCCGATGGTCTACGACGCCATCCATGCCAGCGCGGAGTTCAACGCGAGCCTCGCGAGCGACCTCGCCGTCGTCCGCAGCGCGGCCACCGGCTGGCGAAGCAGGGTCGGTTGCAGTGGCGCCACGCCGCCTGCCGCGTGCGGCGTTCAGGTGCGATTCATCGCGCAGGTCGCGCGCACGGGGGCCAGCGATCAGGTCTTCGGCCAGCTCATCAGCGCGTTCGAGATGGCCGCGATGACGCCGGAGATCGTCGGCGCGAACCTCTCGTCGCCGGAAGACGACTCGCGGTCACTCAGCAACTACAACCTGCACATGGCCATGCTCGCGTTCCTCCACGACCACTACACGGTCCCTGGGACGAGCCCGCTGCATGTCACGCTGCACGCGGGTGAGCTCGTGCCCGCGTACCTGCCGGCTGGCAGCATGGACAACACGTTCCACATCCGTACTGCGGTCGAAGTCGCCCACGCCGAGCGCATCGGTCACGGCATCGACATCATGAGCGAGACCAACTTCGCGACCACGCTCGACGAGATGCGCGACGGTCACGTGCTCGTCGAGGTCTGCCTCAGCAGCAACGATCAGATCCTGGGCGTGAGCGGCAGCGCGCATCCGCTCGCGCTCTATCTCGCGCACGGCGTCCCCGTCGCGCTGGCCACCGACGACCAAGGCGTCTCGCGCTCGAGCATGGCGGGCGAGTACGTGCGGGCGGTGACCGACCAGCACCTCGGCTATCGACAGCTGAAGACGATCGCGCGCGACAGCCTCGAGCACAGCTTCCTGCCGGGCGCGAGCCTCTGGGCGTCCGTCTCGCCGAGGGCGATGGTGGCCGCGTGCACGCCGCTCGCCGATCCGCCGAGCGCGGCGTGCCAGGCCTTCCTCGACACGAGCGAGCGCGCCGCGATCGAGTGGCAGCTCGAGCACCGCTTCCTCGTGTTCGAGCAAGCCCAGCCCTGACCTCGACCGGAGTCGGCCGCGGAGCGGACGCGACACAATTGGGTCGGCCCGGCGAGCCGGCCGACTCCGGTCGGGATCAGCGTGGCTCGATCGGGTAGAGCACCTTGCCGAGGTCGGCGACGATGGTCCGCCCCGCCGCCGCCTCGATCGATCGCGCGCGCAGCTCCGCGTCGCGCGACCACGTGATGCTCTCGTCACGCGTGAGCCAGTAGAGGCCGGTCGGATGCGGCCGAGCCAGGCTCACGGCGGGAGGCGCGGCTTGCTCTCGTTCGTGTGCCCACCAGCGGGGCGGATGATGTGCGCGTTGTCGAGTCATCGCTCTCTGACGCGCGAGCCTCCGCACGACTGACGCTCACGGGCTATGCTGCGCGATGGAATCCGACTTTCGTGCGCTAGGCCTGTCCCCCGCGCTCCTCGAGGTGGTGGCCGAGCTCGGCTTCACGGCGCCGACGGAGGTGCAGTCGGCGGCCATCCCGGTGCTGCTCGCGGGCAAGGACGTGGTCGCGCAGGCACGCACGGGGACGGGAAAGACCGCGGCCTTCGCGCTGCCCATCCTCGAGCGCCTCTCGATGCTGACGCGCACGCCGAGCGCGCTGGTGCTCTGCCCCACGCGTGAGCTCAGCGCGCAGGTCGCACGCGAGATTCGTCGCCTCGGCCGCAGGCACGCAGGTCTTCGTGTGCTGGTGCTCGCAGGCGGTGAGCCGCGCCGACGTCAGACGAGCGCGCTCGACGAGGGTACGCACGTGCTCGTCGGAACACCGGGGCGCGTGCTCGATCACCTGCGCCGCAAGGACCTCGATCTCTCCACGATCCAGACGCTGGTGCTCGACGAGGCCGATCGCATGCTCGACATGGGCTTCGAAGAGGACATGAACGCGATCCTCGAGGCCGCGCCCAAGCCGCGACAGACGGCGTTCTTCTCGGCCACGTTCCCGCACTCGATCGAGACGATGAGCAAGCGCCACCAGAGCGCGCCCGTTCGGCTCGCGCTCGCCAACGACACGGCGCCCGAGCACGAGATCCGCCAGTTCGTGATGATGGTCGAAGCCGAGCGCAAGCTCGACACGCTGCGCTGGGTCCTCGAGCACCACCCGCACGAGTCGGCGCTGGTGTTCGCGAACTTCAAGGCGAGCGTCGCCGAGGTGGAGCGCGCGCTCCTCAAGGTCGGCGTGAGCGCCGGATCGCTCCACGGCGATCTCGAGCAGGTCGATCGCGACCGCGTGCTCGCGAAGTTCCGGAACGCGAGCACGCGCGTGCTGGTGGCGACCGACGTCGCGGCGCGTGGCATCGATGTCCTCGGCCTCGACCTCGTCGTGAACTACGAGCTCCCCGGCAAGCCCGAGATCTACGTGCACCGCATCGGCCGCACGGGCCGCGCGGGCAGGACGGGCGTCGCGATCTCGTTCGTCACCTCGAAGGAGCGCGAGAAGCTCGACGCGATCGAGGCGTTCGTCGGCGCGCCGCTGCCGCGAACGAAGCGCCAGCAGAGCGAGTTCGACGCCGAGCGCCCCGCGGCCGAGGAGCGGCGCGATCCGAAGATGGACACCCTGCGCATCTCGGGCGGCCGCAAGGACAAGGTCCGCCCCGGCGACATCCTCGGCGCGCTCACCGGCGAAGCGGGCGGCCTCGCGGGCACCGACGTCGGCAAGATCGAGATCCACGACACGTTCTCGTACGTCGCCGTCTCGCGCGGCGTCAGCGCGGCTGCGCTCGCGAGCCTCACGAGCGGACGCATCAAGGGCAAGCGCTTCCGGGTCATCCTCGAGAAGTGATCGGCGCCGCGGGTCCCCCGGAGCATTCGCGGCTCGGTGTGATAAGCCTGCGTCCGTGGCAGTTCCCGAGAGCCTGCAGAAGCTGGTCGAAGATGGCGTCATCGACGAGATCCAGCAGCGCCTGATGAGCGGTAAGGAGGCCTCCGTCTACGTCGTCTCTCACCGCGGGGTAATCGTCGCGGCGAAGGTCTACAAGGCGCGCGATCGGCGCACCTTCAAGTCCACATCGAGCTACACCGAGGGGCGAAATCAGACGCGGAACACGCGCGACAAGCGCGCGATGGAGCGGCGCTCGGCCTACGGCAAAGAGCAGATGGAGGACAGCTGGCGCGACATGGAGTACCGCGCGCTCTTCGACGCGCACCACGCCGGCGTGCGGGTTCCCAAGCCCATCATGCTCTACGAAGAGGTCCTCTTGATGGACCTGCTCGTGGACGCGCACGACGCGCCCGCCCCGCGCCTCGCCGACGTCGATCTCACCGCCGACGAAGCGGGCGCGATGCTGAAGGAGGTCTACCGACAGGTACGCCTCTTGTTGGGCGCGGGACGCATCCACGGCGATCTCTCGGCGTTCAACATCCTCATGGCGGCCGGCGGACCCACGCTCATCGATCTTCCGCAGGTGGTGGACGCGGCCGGGAACAACCAGGCGCGCGAGATCCTCAAGCGCGATCTGCGCAACGTGGTCGAGCATCTCTCGCGCTTCGACGAGCGCCTCTTGCGCTTCATCGACTGTGGTGAGGCGCTCTATCAGCACTATCAGCGCGGCACGCTCGACGAGGCCACGGAGCCGCGCGAGGTTCGGCGAGAACACGGCGGGGGGCGGCGCACGCGTGGCCAGGAGCGACCCGAAGGTTTCGTCGCGCAGCCGCGTCGCGGACCACCGCAGCAGGGACGCGGGCCACAGCAGTTCGATCGCGGTCCGCAGCAGGGACGCGGGCCGCAGCATCCGCAGCAAGGACGAGGCGGGTACGCGGGCAACGGGCCAGAGCGATTCGGACCGCCGCGAAACGGAGCACCCGACAACCGAGGACCACAGCGCGACGCACGCGGACAAGACGGACCGCCGTGGAACGGACCGCCGCGAAACGGACCGCCGCGAAACGGACCGCCGTGGAACGGACCGCCGCGAAACGGACCGCCCGACAACCGAGGGCCGCAGCGCGGTCCCGACCATCGCGGCGAGCAGCAGCGCGGAACCGACCGCGGTGGCCCGCAGCAACAACAGCAGCGCGGTCCCGACCGCGGCCCGCAGCAACAGCAGCAGCGCGGAACCGAGCGCGGCGGCCCGCAGCAACAGCAGCAACGCGGTCCCGACCGCGGCGGCCCGCAGCAACAGCAGCAGCGCGGTCCCGACCGCGGTGGCGCGCATCAGCAGCAGCAGGGCCCCGCGCGCTGGGGCTCGAACCATCCGCGCGACCCGCGCGACCGACCGCCCGTCGAGGTCGACGTGATCCGCAGGCGCACCAAGGGCTGATCTCGACAGGAGTGCCCGGCTCGCCGGCCGACCCAATTGTGTCGGGTCCGTTCCGCGGACGACTCCGGTCGAAGTCGCGTGTCTACGCGCGCCGTACGAGCGAGCGGCGCGCAGCGACACCGAACAGAAGCACGAGACCGAGCAGGGACCCCGCGCGTCTGCGCGCACCAGCGGCACGACAGCCGCAGCCGCTCGCGATCGATCGGTGTGCCCCGCCGTCGCGGGTGGACGCGCCGTCGACCGATGCGCCTGCATCGAGCCGCGCGCCCGCGTCCACGATCGTGCCCGCCGCATCGCTCGCCGCGCCGGCATCGGTCGCCGCGCTCGCATCGATCCCACCACACCGCGACGCCGGCGGCGTCCCCGGATAGCGATGCGCGAGCAAGAACGTGAAGCCCGCCGTGATCGAGCTCGGCGGCCAGGTCGAGTGACCAAAGCCCACTTGCACGTCGGTCTCGTGCGGAATGCCCAGCCTGGTCCACTGCATCGCGAGGCCGGTCGCCGCGCCGCCCGTGTAGTTGGGATCCATGTCGCCGTAGTACATGTGGATCGGCGCGCGATAGGTCGGCTCGGCCACCGACGACACGCCGTAATAGGGCGCCGACATCGTGAACACCGCCGCGAGCCCCGTCCCGCCGTACGCGAGGATGTACGCGAACGCCGCCCCGGCCGAATGACCGCCGATGTACGTCCGCGTCGTGTCGATCACGAGCTCGGCGCTCGCCGCACGAAGCGCCGCGTCGATGATCGGGACGTCCGCGTCCGACCAACCCGCCGACGTCGAGAGCGGCAGCACCAGCACCACGCCGAGCGCCTCTGCATCCGCCGTCAGGTGCGGCTCGTACGCCTCGGGAGTGCCGCCCGCGCCGTGCAGAAAGAGAAGCAGCGGGAGCGGATCGCACGCGCGCACCGACGTGGGGAGATAGCGCCGGCCGCGATGACCGGAGCCGAGATCGACGTCGACCCAGCCGGGCGTCTGCGCGTGCGCGAGCGTGGGGAGCGCCAGCGGCGCGAGCAGCAACAGAGCAGCGATGCGCGCGTGGCTCAAGCCACCATCGTCGACCGCGCGTGCGGTGCGTGTCCATCGACACCGGGGCGCGGCCCTCATCGAGCAGCCGCGCCGGGGATCTCGAGGTGAAAGAGCCTCAGCGCGTTGCCCGCGTAGAACTCCGCGAGCACGTCGCGCGGAAGGCCGATGCCGTCGATGGTCCAGTCCCCTTGGATGGGCGTGGGATGCGCGAAGCCGCGATCGTCCGTCTCGAAGTAGCGGTACGTGGACTGATAAAAGAAAGGGATGCGGCTCTCGGGATCGGGCTCGCTGCCCGAGGAGCCGAGCACGAACTGTCCGTGGGATCCGATCTGGAAGTCCGTGCCGAAAAGGATGCGATCGTGGAAGCGCGTGAAGATCTCGCGCATGCGCGCCGCCGGGAAGCGCCCCATCTCGGGCACGCGCGCCGCCGTCTCGACGTAGAGGTTCGGGTACGCCGCGAGCATGCGGGCCACCGTCTCGGGCTCCTCGGGCACGTTGCCGAAGTGCGCGCCCAGAAAACGCGTTCCGGGCGTGCGCGCCACGCGATGCTCGAACTGGTCGAACACCTCTTGCCAGCTCGGCCAGGGCTCGCCGTTCGCGCGCGCGCCCCAGAAGCTCCAGCGCGGATGCGCGGACAGCTCGGCGTAGCGCTCGTTGTCGGCGGTGGGCGGACGAAAGAACGCCTGCGGATCTCCGGTGTGGATCAGCACGGGCAGATCGAGCGCGCCCGCGTGCTCGAACACGGGATCGAGGCGCGGATCGTCCACGCGCAAGAGCGAGCCGTCGGCGAGCTGGTAGCCGAGGCCGAGCGCCTTGTAGATCTTGAGGCCGACCGCGCCCTCTTCGCGGCAGCGATCGAGCGCGCCCGTCGCATAGGCGACGAACTCCGGCTCTTCGACGCGGCTCCAGTCGATCGAGCAGTAGTCGCGCAGCGCACCGCGCGTCTCGGCGGCGGCGGCGATCGACTCCTCGAGCCCTCCCCCGTCGGGCTCACCACCGGACGCGTCGAGCGCGAGCACCACACCTTGCTCGCGGAAGATCGCGACGGCGCGCGCCACCTCGCTCGGGGGAACGTGCACGTGCACGTCGATGCGCAGCAGATCCGCGCGCACGAACGGACGCGCCGCGACGACGGACGTCAGTGCGATCGCCTCGGGCCCTGCGCGCCTCGCCGTCGCGAGCACGACGCACACGACGAGCACCGCCAACACGCCGAGCACGATGGCCTTGTCTCGATCACGCATCGCGGCTCACTCGGGAGGCGCGTTGGGCAGCGAGAACGCGAGCTCGTCCGGGCTGGGATGGACCAACTGATCGACGAACGGAGAGCAGCCTACGTCGTACGCGAAGCCCCGAGTCCACGGCGCGATCGTATCACCTCGATTCGAGCCACGAGTCGTGTTGCTCGGTCAGGGCGGCGTCGGCTGGATCGCGACGTACATCGGCCCGGGCGCGCTGAGCCACGAGAGGGTGTGCACCGTGTCGTTCGTCAGATCGACCACCGAGAGCACGCGACGCTGCGCGTGCGCGACGAGCGCGTGATGCGCGTCGCTCGTGATGGCGACGCCCAGCGGAAACCCGCCGCCGGAGAGCGAGATCCGCGTCGGTGCGACGCTCGGATCGGTCGCGCTCACCCGGACGAGCGCCGCGGGCACGCCCGTCGTGAGAAGCACGTCCGTCGTGCCTGGGATCCAGCTCGCGCCGTAGGGCACGGGGCTCACGCTGCGCGGCGACGCGATCACCTGCGGCGAGGCCGGATCGGCGACGTCCACGATGGAGAACGTGGAGGAGAGCGAGTTCGTGATCACGAACCGCATGGTGCCGGGCACGAAAGTGAGGCCGGACGGATCGCTTCCGGTCGCGAACGGCGCCGTCAGCGAGCCAGCGATGTCGGCCGTGCGGAACACGCGTACCTGACCGAGCCCGTCGACCGCGAGCGCGCCCACGGTTCCATCCGCCGAGAGCGCGATCTCCTCCGGTGAGTTGCCGACCTCGACCTCGGAGAGGAGCGTCCGCGCGGCGAGATCGATCACCGCGATCTGATGACCGACCGCGCCGGTGAACCCCATCTCGGCGACGTAGGCGCGCGCTCCATCGGGCGCGATGGCGATGCCCATGGGCGCGTTCGCGATGGCGATCTCCATGACCGTGCGATCGACGAGATCGACGAGGAGCAGCGCGCCGTCGAGCTCGGGGCTGGGATTTCCGACCAGCCCTGCGCCGCTACCGGTGAAGAACCCAGGACCGACGGCGACCACTGCGGTGCGCCCATCGGGCGTGATGCGCAGCTCGATCGGACCGGGCGCCCACGCCGCGAGATCGATGGTGCCGATGCGCGCGTCGTCCGCGGTGCAACCCGGATCGAGCACGCGCGCGAGACTCAGCAGCGTGAGCGAGCGCGCCATCCAGTCGGCGGTCACGACGAGCGGCGTCGGCGTCGCGGGCGCGGTGCAAACCAGCGGCGTCGGCGCGTCGGTGCCGGCGTCGTCGGGCAGCGCAGCGTCGGGCGTGGGGCTCGGCGTGCTGCAGCCGAGCAGGAGAGAGAGGAGCAGGAAGCGCCGACCCATCAGGGCATCGTATCCGGTCCGACGCGCGCCGCGCCTCCGTGCGGCGTTCACCAGATCGCCACGCCCATCGCGCAGCCGAGCGTCGTGATCATGCTCCCCGCGGCGATGCCGTAGGGCTCGCCGATCTGCCAGAGGCCGTAGAGCTCGAGGAACGGCGCGCCGAAGTCGTAGCGAAGGAAGGGCTGGAGCCCGGCGGTGAGCAATCCCGGTCGGCCGATGCCCGCTTGGAGAATGCCCGCGCCCGTGACGCGAAGTCCGAGCGTCACGCCCCAGTGATGCAGCGCGAGCACGAAGCCGGTGTGACCTGCGCTCGTCGTCCCGTAGGGGCCACTGGTCGGGAATGCGAACGAGAGCGCGAATTCGAACGACACGTAGTGCCAGTCGCCGCGGTGCGATCCCACGAGCGCGAGCGAGGGTCCCATCGTGCTCGTGAGGACGAGCTGCGGATCGAGACCGGCGCCCGGCGCGATCGCGAAGCGCTCGACCCTGGGTCGCGATATCGACCACGAGAGCGCTGCCGAGACGGGCACCGTGAGTCCGAAGCGGAGCCAGAGCCATCCCTCGCCGAGCCGTCCGCCGACGCGCGCCGCCAGCTCCGGGTTGCCAGGACTCGCGCGCATCGCGCCGTCCACGGACTCGCCCGCGAATCCGCGTGCCCGCAGATCGATGTCGACGCGCGCGCCCGCGGTCTCGGGACGAAGCTCGAGCCCGACGACACGCGTGCGAGCGAAGAGCGTCGGCACGAGCTCCGCGGCGTGCTCGACGGGATCGAACCCGCCGCCCCACTGCCGCGTGCCCACCGCGAGATCGGCCGTGACGAGCGTGCGTCGTTCTTCGTCCTCGCCCAGCGCCTGCGCGCGCGCGTGAGCGCCGAGCGCGACCCACATCAGCAGCGCGGTCGCGAGCGCACGCATCGCTCGACTCTCTCACGCAGCGTGGGCTGGTACCATTGACGGATGCGCGCGCCGCTGGTGATCGCGTTCGGGCTGGTGTTCGGCGGCTGCTACATCTGCCCCGGGAGGGGAGGAGCATGTCATCCGGACACGACCGTCGAGCTCGACGGCCCGATGGTGGACGGCGACTACCACATCGTCGCGACGACCGACGCAGCCCAGAACGGCGACTGCCAGGTACACCTCGTGTGCGCGAGCCGAACGCCGCAGGTCACGACGTGCGCGACCGCCGAGCGCCCGCTCCGGATGAGCGTGACTTGCGGCCAGGGCATCGCGACCGTCACGGTGGAGACGCGCTCGCTCACGGGCGTGGGGTCGCGCCCGACCGTGATGAACATTCATGTCGAGCACGCGGACGGCACTACCTTCGCCGACCACTCGGTGCGACTGCGCGAGCCCGCCGACGACGGCTGTGGTGGAGAAGCCGTCTGCAACCCGGTCCTGTACGTCGATCTCTGATCTTCGAGGAGGTGCCTTGAGAGCGGGCACGCGCGCGACTGCAGCAGCCACGCGGACGTCGGGCCCGCCGACGATCGATGAATCGCGCGAGGCAAAATGCATCACCCCCGCATGACGTCGCGACTCGATCGTCGAATCTGGTGGACCGCGCGGCGCGTGCTCGACATCTTTGACTCCACGCCGGGGCCGCATGGCTCCCTCTCGACCGCGGAGCAGCATGAGCGACCCGAGAAAGAGTGGCACCACCGAGTCCAAGTATCGCGTGCTCGTCGCTGACGACGAGGCGCCCGCCCGGAAGATGCTCGCCGTCGCGCTCACCGGCGCCGGGTTCAGCGTGACCGAGGCGATCGACGGCAAGGAGCTCTACGAGATTCTCACCACCGCGCCGAGCGGGTACTTCCGGCTCGTCGTGACCGATCACGCGATGCCGCATCTGGCCGGCGTCGAGGTGCTGGCCCACGCCGGTGCTCGCGCGCCCTTCGTGGTCGTCACCGGATACGACTCGCCCGCGCTCCGCGACGCGGCCGCCAGGTTCGGCGCGCGCGCAGTCATTCGCAAGCCGATCGATATCGCCCGCTTCCTCGAGACCGTCGACGAGATCGTGTTCGGCGCGACCGTTCCTGCGCGGCCCGGCTTCCGAGGCCACGGAGACATCTAGTACTTTTCGCGCCGTCGGTGCGTGCGTCAGCGGCGACGCGCCTCCCAGGCGCCTTCCTCCACCGCCTCCTCGGACACCGAGACCACCACCGCGCCGGGCGCCGCGCGCGTGAGGTGCGGAGCCGGGCCAGCGCTCATCGAGAGCGCAGCGGAGAGCGCGATGGTCGGTGCGACGGTGGTGCTCGTCTCGCCCGTGCCGAGCCCGAGGCTCCACGCGCCGACGCGCAACGAGACGTGCGTGTGCGCGGCGGCGAGCTCGGCCGGAGGCTCGAGCGCCAGCGTGGGGATCGGATCGCGTGCGCTCGCTGCCCCGCCCGAGGATC
>JAYVCF010000288.1:0-6084 GCA_043750095.1 Deltaproteobacteria bacterium | reverse complement strand
CGCGAGCACTGCGAGGAGTGCGAGCACGGCGCGCCAAAGGCGCGGAGTGGACGGCCGCGAGCACGCCGGCACAATCGCCTCACCCCGAACGAGCAGCCGTATTCAGCCCTCATCGGCGACCCGAATCCGCGAAAGCGGAGAGGCGTCACGAAAACGAAAAACGAAAACGAAAACGAAAACGAACCACCCCGATCCGGCCGCCCGGCCGACGTTATTTACGCGCCCGAAACGTAAAGACACCGAAACCGACTCCCGCGAGGTCGCGCGCGGGGTCATCATCCGGTTCCCCGTGCGCGCTCGACCTCGCTTCGTGACTCTCGCCTGCCTTCTGATCGCGGCCCCCGCGCTCGCGCAGGACGCGCCGACCGCGGTGTTCACCGTGCACGGGCTGCGCAACGATCACGGCTTCCTCGCGGGCGGCATCTACTCCGACCGCAACGTCTGGACGCACGAGGGCGGCCAGGTCGCGACGTGTCGCGTGCCGATCCACGATGGGACCGCGCGCTGTGTGATCCAGGCGCCCGGACCCGGAACGTACGCGTTCGCGTTCATGCACGACGAGGACGGCGACGGCCGCATGAACACCGACTCGCTCGGGCTGCCGCAAGAAGGCTACGGCTTCGGGAACGACGCACGCGGCACCCTGGGCGCGCCGAGCTTCGAGAGCGCGTCGTATCCGCTCGCGTTGGGGCAGCGCGTGGAGCGAACCGTCACCGCGCGCTACGGCCTCGGTCTCTGACGCGCCGTCAGAAGACGGCGTAGCCGCAGTAGACGTTCGTTCGCGTCGGGGTCGCGCACGCGCCCGCATGACAGAACGACGACTGACACCAGGTGGCGCGGTCCGAGCCGTCGTGATTGCACGCGCCGCCGTTGGCCAGCCGCGGCTCGCACGTGCTCGTGAGGACCTGCGGTGCGCAGTACATGCTGTCGCCGCAATCGAAGTCGAGGAAGCATCGGGCGTGCAGGCCGAGATGAGCAGCGCACGTGCCCCGCGTCGCGCTCGTGTCGAGGATGCACGACTCGGTGAGATCCTCGCACGAGAACAGAGCGGGGTAGTTCGCGATCGGGTTGCCGTTCACGCAGTTGCCTCCGGGACCCACCGTTCCCGTGAGCGCGCGCTCGAATCCGTCGCGACGCGCCGCCCAGACGACGATGGTGGGGTCGCACGTCGCGACGTAGCGCTCGGCGTCGGCGATCACCTGGCCGGCGACGAACGGGTCGTAGCCGGTGCGCGGGTCGTGGATGAGCGTCGAGAGGCTGTACATCCCCGACGTGCAGCCGCTCTGGATCATCTGGACGCATCGCGTGTGATCGGGTGCGGCCATTCGCGTCGCGGCGTCGTCACAGCACTGTTCGAATCCGTCGCAGGTCACTTGCGCGAGGCGCGTGCAGAAGTCATCGACCGCAACGGGCGGTGACATGTGCGCGCCAGGAGGCGCGACGGCGAGGCACGACGAAGTGCCGAGCGTCGTCACGATCAGGCCCGCGACGATCAGAACGCGGCGCATCAGAAGCTGCCTCCGGCGCTCACGCCCGCGCCCGTCGGGCCGAGCCAGGGAGTGAACGCGACCGACACGCGGGGCTCGTCGTGGGTGTCCGGGACCGCGAAGAAGAGCACCAAGCCCGCCACGCCGAGCACCGCCGCACCGATCCAGCTCACATCCGCGACGACGTCGTAGGTGTTCAGCGAGGCGACCTGCGAGGACGAGCATCCGCGCCCGCACGTCGAGCCGAGGCGGTCGTTCTCCGCGAGCGCGAGCCCCCCGAAGACGCCGAAGTTGACGACGACGACACCGGCCGCGACGAGCGTCGCGATGGCGAGCGCAGACGGGCTCGTCGTGACGACCGTCGGGGCCGGGGACTCGGCCGATGCTCTCTCGCTCGGCTCCTGAACATCGAGCGTCGGCGCGATCGGGCTGCTGAGCAGCACCTGCCGCTCCTCTGCGGCAGGCGCCGGTGTGCGCGATGCGATGCGCGCGCGCAGCCGCTCGAGGCGTCCGGTGAGGAGCGTGCGCTGCTCGGCGTCGATGGTGCCGTGCTGCAGGTACTGGTCGAGCGCGGCGGCCGCTGGGTCGAGGTGACCCTCACGCTCTTCCGACAAGTAGATGTTGAAGTAGAGGTCCGCTGCACCCGAGAGGTCGAGCGCGGCGCGAAACTCGCTCACGGCGGTCTCGTAGTCACCCGACTCGAATGCGCGCGTCGCCACGTCGAAGCTGTGTCGCGCCTCGGCGAGCTCGGCGTCGGAGGGCTCGTGTGCGACGGCATCTTGCGCGCGCGCCTGCCCCAGAAAGGCGAACAGGACGAGTGTCACGACCAAGCTCGAGCGCGCCATCGCGCGGATCGTACACCGAGCCCCGGCCCCGATCACAACCAGCCGCGGCGCTTGAAGAACGCCAAGAGGCCGATCGCCGTGATCAGCATGGTTCCGATCGCCACGAAATACCCGTACTGCCAGTGGAGCTCGGGCATCACGTCGAAGTTCATCCCGTAGAGCCCCGCGATGAACGTGAGCGGCAGCATGATGGTGCTCGAGAGGGTGAGCACCTTCATCACCTCGTTCATCTTGTGGCCGTTGATGGAGATGTACGCCTCCATCGCTCCGTTCACGATCTCACGGAAGCTGTCGCCCAGATCGACGACGCGGACGAAGTGGTCGTAGGCGTCGCGAAAGAAAGGTCGGGTCTCGTCGGGAATGAGGGCGAGGTCGCCGCGCCCGAGGCGGTTGAGGACCTCTTTCTGGTGCAGGCTCACGCGACGCAGTCGCTGCAGCGTCTTCTTCATCGCGAAGACCTGCTCGAGCAGCTTCGGGCCCGTCCCGTGGATGATCTCGGTCTCCAGCTTGTCGATGTCGTGATCGAGACGGTCCATGAGCGGCAGGAAGCGCTCGGTGATGTCCTCGACCATGAGGTACCCGACGTAGGCGGCGCCCTTGCGCAGCTCGGTCGGCTTGCGCTTCACCGCCTCGAGCGCGCCCTTGGCCGCGCTGCTCTCGAGCGGATGGCTCGACACGAGCCAGTTCGAGCCGACGAAGAAGTCGAAGTCGACCGTGTCCACGACCCCTTTCTTCTCGGCGCCCTCGCGGAGCGCGTGGAACACCACGTAGAGGTACTTCTCGAAGCGCTCGAGCTTCGGTGTGGGCGAGTCGGCGATCATGTCTTCGATGTGGAGCGAGTGGATCTCGAAGACGTTCGTGAGCAGCTGCTTCACCGACTCACCCGGATCCCACATGTCCACCCAGATCACGTTCTTCGGGTTCGCCAGGAGCGCGGGCAGCTCCGCTTCGGTCGCGCTGCGTAGCTCGGCTTTCCCTTCCTCGAGCGCGAGGATTCGAGTCGTCATGGGGGTTCGGCCTCGTGAAGCGGGAACGTGCGAAGCCAGTGCGCCGGACCGTGCAGCGCCACGGCGCGACGCACCATCGAGAAGATCGAGCCCGGATGCCAGAACAGATATCCATCCGCGCCGCCGAGCCGTGCGCCTCGCAGCTGCTCCGCGATGAACTCTTCGCTGAAGTCGTCCGCGCCCTCTTCGAACGCCTGGAGGAAAGGACGGATCACGGGCCTTCGCCCGAGGCGATCGCGGAGACGATGCACGCCCCACTGCACGAGGTGCTGCGCGCGATGCTCGTCGTCTCGGCGCCAGTCGCGCATCGAGTTCAGGTAGAGCATCGGCGTGAACACGTCGACGTGCTCCGCCCAGAGGTCCAGATCCTGCCCGAGCCCCGAGTGGTCGCCTGCCCAATAAGCCTGGATGCCGAAGACGTCGACGCCGAGGGGGACATCCACGGCGGCATCGATACGAGACAAGAGATCGAGCAACAGGTGGCGTCGATCGATGTCGTCGCGCTGGTGTGGATAGCGCGCGAACGCGGTGCCGTCGTCGACGGGAAAGCGGATGTAGTCGAGCTGGATCTCGTCGAACCCGAGCGCGGCGGCCTCCGTCGCGAGGGTCACGATCATGTCGTGATTGCGCGCGTCGTAAGGATCGAGCCAGGCGCCACCCGTTCCCCAGCTCGTCCACACCTCGTCGAGATGGCGCGGGCGCGCGTCCATGATGGCGCGATCGGGATCTTCGACCGCGAGCACCGGATCGTTGAAGCAGACGATGCGCGCGACGGCCCGCAGGTGCTCCGCGTGCAGGCGCGCGACCAGCGCACCCACGTCACCCTGCCAGCCCGTCTCGTGGGCCTCGAGCTCCGGGATGTGCGTGTCGTAGTTCACGCGGCCCGCGGCGTCCTTCAGGTCGAGGACGGCGGTGTCCATGCGTGCGCCATGGAGGGTCTCGATCACCACGTCGACCCCGTTCTCGCGGACGAAGGGAGCGGTGATGTAGAGCCCGTGCGACTGACGCACGTCGGACGTGATCGCGTCGCCCGCGTCCTGCGTGTGAGCGCGAGGCCTCGGGGTGAAGAGGAGAAGAAAGAGAGTGAGGAGGACGAGACGGCGAACGACGCGCACGATCGAATGGTGACGCGCGCGTCAGTGTGGAGGAAGAAAAATGCTATCTACTGCACGGCCTCGAGACGCGACTCCCGATGGATGCGGGCTCGCGCGACCTCGACCCGGGCGCCGTCGAGGCGAAAGGGTACGGTCATGGTGTCATCGAGCATCCGGATCCGAAGCTCACCGGTGATGGGGGCGCCCATCTGGGCCGGGGTGGCGTCGGGTGCGGCATCGGTCCGCGCGATCTCGATGACGTAGCTGCCGACGGGCGCCGTACGAAGGCCGAGGTGTTCGCGACCGATGGCCGCCGAGTCCGTACCGATGACGGAGGTGCGGCCACCCATCCACGAGAGGCGCGTCCCATCCGGCGCGACGATGGTCACGTCGAGATCGGTCGCAGCCGACCAGCTGGCGTCGATCGACAGGTCCTGGTGCGGTGCGCGCGCGCTGGGAAGCGCCGACGCGGCATCGCTCGCCCGGTTGCGAACGCGCTCGTCCGGAACCGAGGCCAGCAGTGCGTCGGCGAGCGTTCGCTGGCCGATGGCACGCTCGCAGCGGAGCGCCGCGCCGACGATCGCCGGATCGGTGAGCGTCGCCTCTGCGCTCGAGATGCGCACATCGCAGGCGCGCTCGCCATCGCCCGCACGATCGAAGGCATCGGCCAAGCGGGTGAGCAGCAAGGGATCGTTGGGCCGGAGATCGAGCACGCCCGAGAGCACGCGGATCGCGTCGTCACGCCGACCCATGCGACCGAGCACGTCGGCGCGCGCGGCGAGGGCTTCCGCATCGAGCCGGTCGCGCGCGATCCACTCGTCGGCGATGTCGAGCGCACGATCGAGCCGACCGACGCGCGTCAGGGCACGCACCGCGTCGCGATGACGATCGCGGCTGTCGGGTGCGAGCCGAAGGTTGCTCTCCGCCTGGCTCGCGAGCTGGATCTCGCGCGGTCCCGGCACGCCCTGCGCCGTCACGTCACCGATGCGGTACCAGACGCGGTGCATCCACTGCCCCGTCGGCATGCGCGGCATCGGAGTCGCCGTGACCGTGTTCGGACGCGCGGCCGTCGCCGCTGCCTCGGACCGTGCCTCTGCCTGCACCATCGCGGGCTGTGCATCCGCCGCAGGCGGCGCAGCGTGCGTCGGCGCGGGAAGCGAAGGCCCCGCGGTCGAGCGCGCACGTCGACCGACCGACGCCGTCGTATCCCTCGGCTCGTCCGCTGCGCGATCGTCCATCGCTCCGCTGCGAGCCGACACGTGCCCGCGCGGTGCGACGCCGTAGCCACTGCCCGTTCCCGCCGACGCCAGGTCGCCGCTGCCCCCGCCCCCGCGACCGACGCCACCGAGCCCCAGCACGCCTGCGCTCTCGTCCGAGTCGCCCAGCGAAGCGACGGCCGACTGCGCCTGCAGCTCGTCCATCACCTGTGCTTCGCCCGCCGACGTGTCGCCCTCGGCGTCCTCTTCGCCGGTCCACTGCGCGGTCTGCTCGGTCTGATCGACGCCGAACGCGCGGTACATCGCCTCGCTCTCGAGCACGAGCAGCGAGGTGTGATGCGACATCACCGAGTACGCGCGAGAGAGCGCGATGATGCGCGCCTCGTCCTGCCCACGATTCTGGAGCTCGAGCCGATCGATCGTGCCCGAGGCCC